>DATCWU010000010.1:0-1397 GCA_036566165.1 Rhodanobacter sp.
GCGTCAGTTTGCCCGACGCCACGGCTGGGCGGAGTAGGTCGCCAGCCGGTTGCCGCGCTCAGCCGCGCAGGCGGCGCGCAATGGAATCCCGTGATATGAGCGCAAACACCAGGCCAAACAAAAACCCGCCAATGTGAGCCCACCACACGTAAGCGCCATAGCTTGGCCCCACGTAACTGAACAGCAATTGCAGCAACACCCACAACCCGATCAGCAGGAACGCTGGTACCCGTACAAACTCCAGATACAGCCCCAACGGCAGTACCAGACCCAGTCTGGCCCGTGGAAAGAGGGCCACGTAGGTGCCCACCACGGCGGATACCGCGCCGCTGCAACCGATGATCGGCAAGCGCACACCAGCCAGCGACAACGCCCCAATCAAGTTCGCCACGATGCCACCGACGATGAACAACAGAAGAAAGCGCAGTGAGCCCAGCGCCCGTTCACCCGGCAGGCCAAAGATCGCCAGAAACAGCAGATTGCTAAGCAGATGCAACCACGTGACGTGAATGAACAACGCCGTGAACAAACGCAGCAACGCCGGGTTGACCAATTGTGGCAACAACGGGTCCGTGGCACGGAAGATGTTCGCAGGCACCGTACCCCACTGCAGCAACAGCGCGACGCGCTCTGGTGGCGGGGTCAGCGACAGCACGACGAAACACAACACACACACGCTCACAATCAGCAATGTGGCCCAATGCCAGCGCGGTCGGCGACGGGTTTCAACATGGACAAACACCAGCAGCTCCCGGCACCATCGCAACATCGCGACGCGGCGATGATGATAGGCGATACACCCTGCGGTCGACGGCCTGGGTGACCTGTTGCGGGTCGCGATCTGTGATCGCCGCGGCAACAAGCAAAGAAAAGCCCCCACCGTTGCCGGTGAGGGTGTTTCAGGATAAAACCTTGGCGGTGACCTGTTGCGGGCTGCGATCTGCGATCGCAGCGGCAACAAGCAAAGAAACACTCCCACCGTTGCCGGTGAGGGTGTTTTAGGATAAAACCCCTGGCGGTGACCTGTTGCGGGCTGCGATCTACGATCGCCGCGGCCACAAAGACGAAGGCCTTCCCGGTTAAGGGAAGGCCTTCTTGGATAAAACCCCTGGCGGTGACCTACTCTTGCATGGCAAAGCCACACTACCATCGGCGCATGCGCGTTTCACTTCTGAGTTCGGGATGGGATCAGGTGGTACCACGCCGCTATGGCCGCCAGGGAAGGGGTTGAAGCAGCGCTTGACGCGCCAGCTTCAATAAATTGTAAACGAGTGACAAGCGTCTGGATGAAATCGGGCAAGACAAGCTGCGGGAACACACGAAGCGTCTTGGGGTTATATGGCCAAGCCACACGGCTCATTAGTATCAGTTAGCTCAACGCATTGCTGCGCTTGCAC
>DATCWU010000049.1:0-16053 GCA_036566165.1 Rhodanobacter sp.
TGCCGGCGCATTGCCGGCACTGGCTGCGCTCGCCTCCACCGCAGCGGCATCTTCCGTCCGGTGCGTCCGGCCGCGACCACCGCGGTGACGGCGCGGCTTGCGCACGGATTCGGGTTTCGCCGAACTGTCCGCGCCAGTCGATGCAGCCGCGCCAGCGACCACCGCGGCGACCTGATTTGCCGCGCTTTCAGCGATCGCCTGCACAGCGACACTGCCATCTGCCCCGTCACCGGCGGGACGTCGCGACCGACCGCTGCGCGGCGTGTTGCTGGCGCCAGCGCCATGGCGCTCACCACCATGTGCCCCACCAGCCCGCCCGTGGCGTGGTGCCTCCCCCGGACGCGGCGGCACCACATCACCAAACGCGGCGCTGTCGGCAGCCACGTTGGCGACGTATTCCGGATCCAGCGCCCGCGGCTTGGGCATCACCAACAACTCGGGTTCCATGTGCGCCACCGGGATACTCTGGCCGATATAAGTCTCGATATCGGGCAGCGCAATCGCGTAGCGGTCGCAGGCAAAGCTGATCGCGTCACCCTCGGCACCAAGCCGCGCGGTGCGACCGATGCGATGCACGTAATCCTCTGCTTCGTGCGGCAAATCAAAATTGAACACGTGGCTGACTTCGGGAATGTGCAACCCACGCGCGGCGACATCGGTGGCCACCAGGATGTCCAGCTGCCCGGCCTTGAAGCGCTGCAGCAACTTCTGCCGTTTGAGTTGCGGCACATCGCCAGACACCGCTCCGACGCGACAACCGTGGCGCCGCACGCGCTCGGTGACGTGTTCGGCAGCTGCCCGGGTATTGACGAAAATGATGCTGCGCGTGGGTTGGAGCCGGTCCAGCAGGTTCAGCAGCAGCGGCATCTTTTCTTCGCGCGCCGGGAAATACACCGACTGATGCACATGGTCGGCGGTAACGTGGTCGCTCTCGGCCACCAGCTTTTCCGGGTTGTGCATGTGCTCGTAGGCCAGCTCCAGCACGCGGTAGCTGAGCGTGGCGGAGAACAGCAGCACCTGACGCCGTTCACGCGCCGGCAGCCGATGGAAGATGAAGCGCACATCCTTGATGAAACCCAGATCAAACATGCGATCGGCTTCGTCAACCACCATCACTTCGACGCCGTTGAGCCCAAACACGTTCTGCTTGTAGTAATCGAGCAGACGGCCGGGCGTGGCAATGATGATGTCGCAACCACTTTGCAGCTGCTGGCGTTGCTTGTCGTAATCGACGCCGCCGTAGATCAGCGCCATACGCAGGCCGGTATGCCGGCCAATTGCCTCGGCGTCCTTCTCGATCTGGATCGCCAGTTCGCGGGTGGGCGCAATGATCAACGCGCGCGGATCACTGTCTTTGCGTTCAGCGACGGCCGGCGTGGTCAGCAGGCGGTTCATCACCGCAATCAGGAACGCCGCCGTCTTGCCGGTACCAGTCTGCGCCTGGCCGGCGACATCGCGCCCGGTCAGCGCGACCGGCAACGTCATGTCCTGGATCGGCGTGCAACGCGTGAACCCGCTGTCGGCGATGCCCTGCTGCAGCAGCGGATGCAAATCAAAGGAAGCGAAAAACGTATCAGTGAGAACAGTTTGTGACATAAACGAATGGATAACCTCGCCAAATGGCGGCATGAGGCACTGCCACCACGAACTGTCACGGAGCGACGTCAGGCGGCAGGGCGGGAGTCAACGGGTGCAGCAAACGATCCACCACGGCCGGGCCAGCGTGCTGCGCAGGATCGGCGATGCCCACCGGCGGCAGGCAGCAGGTGCAAGCCGCCCTTGAATCATGCCCGTGGTTGCGCTGGAATGGGACATCGCCACACGTCCCAACGGCTCGACCCGCGTATTGTGGGCGCCTGAGTGTAGCTGATGAAGGGCCACGCGGTCGCGTTGCCTTGCTTTGCGTGTACTCCCACCCTATTTGTTGATGGTCCCCATTTTTGGTTTGCGGCGGCCGCCGCACGCACGGAGGTTCTGGTGAACGATTTGATTACGCACGTGAATGACGCAGGCTTCGAGCAAGAGGTATTGAAGTCCGAAACCCCGGTACTGCTGGATTTCTGGGCCGAATGGTGCGGACCATGCAAGTCCATCGGCCCGGCGCTGGACGAGCTGGCCACCGAGTACGCCGGCCGGCTGCGCATCGTCAAGGTCAACATTGATGAAAACCAGCAAACCCCGCGCAATTACGGCGTGCGCGGCATTCCCACGCTGATGGTGATCAAGAACGGCAAGGTCGAGGCCACGCAGATCGGCGCCGTCAGCAAGGGCCAACTGGCCCAAATGATCGATCGCGCCATCTGATTCAGCGCACATCACCCCGCCGCGCGCTTTACGGCTGCCCGCGGCGGGTGTTAGATTGACTTCCGTTTGTTGGGACTTTCTGTCCCCTGCGCGCTCCGCGCGACACACATCCTCCCTCTCGCAACGCAACGGCTCCCGCCAGGATTGCCCGTGTCTGATACCGATAACCATACCCCCGACTCCGTCAGCCAGGGCGACAGCCAGAGTGCTGTGGAAAACAAACCCCGACCGCGTACGCGCGCGCCACGGCGCACTGCGGCGCAAATGGCAGCAGCCAAGGCACAAGGCGCAGCAAGCGTGACCACGCCTACCACCAAGCCAGATACGGCAGCGCCGGCAGTCACGCCGCCGCGTGAAACACCGCCGCCCGCCCCTGACAACACAGCGGCGCCCCGCCAGGAATCGTTCGCAAATCCTGGCCCCGAGGCAAACACGAACGCCAACCCGATCCAGGACCAGAACCCCGCGCAAAACCGCCAGGGTTCGCCGGCAAATCCGGCAAACATGGACGCGGGACAAAGACCCAACCAGCCCCGCCATCCAAACCAGAATCCAGGCCAGAACCAGGGCCAGAATCAAAACCAGAATCAAAACCAGAACGGCGAACAGGCAGCTGGTCAAGCGGGTGGACAAGGCACCAACGGCGGCAATGCCAACGGCGGCAATTTGAACCCCAACGGCCCGCGCGAACCGCGCGAAGGCCGCGGTCGACGCCGCCGCAACGAGCGCGGTGGCGCACCACAACAAGGCCAGCAGCGCCAGCATGGCGGCAACCCCCGCCACAACAACCCGAGCGGCCTGCCAGTCGATGACGACAACGCCGATCCGGGCAGCAACGACCGGGTCATCAACCTGACCGAACTCAAGCGCAAGAACGCCACCCAGTTGCTGGAGTTTGCCGAATCACTTGGCGTGAACGAAGGCGTTGCCCGCGCGCGCCGGCAGGATGTGATCTTCAACGTGCTCAAGGCGCACGCACGTTCCGGCGGCGGCATCTGGGCCGAGGGCGCACTGGAAATCCTGCAGGACGGTTTCGGTTTCATGCGCTCGGCGGATGAGTCGTACCTGGCCGGTCCCGACGACATTTACGTGTCACCCAGTCAGATCCGCCGTTTCAACCTGCGCACCGGCGATTACATCACCGGCCGCGTGCGTCACCCGAAGGAGGGTGAGCGCTACTTCGCCATGTTGCGCGTGGAGACCATCAACGGCGATTCGCCGGAAACCTCGAAAAACAAGATGTTGTTCGAGAACCTGACGCCGCTGTTTCCACGCAAGGCGTTCAAGCTGGAGCGTGGCAACGGTTCGAGCGAAGACATCACCGGGCGCATCCTCGACCTGGTGGCGCCGATTGGTCGCGGCCAGCGTGGCCTGATCGTCTCGCAGCCGAAATCCGGCAAGACGATGATGCTGCAGAACGTTGCGCAGGCCATCACGCACAACCATCCGGAAGTACACCTGATCATCCTGCTGATCGACGAGCGTCCGGAAGAAGTCACCGAGATTTCGCGCACGGTGCACGCCGAAGTCATCAGTTCCACCTTCGATGAACCCGCGGTGCGCCACGTGCAGGTTGCCGAAATGGTGATCGAACGGGCGAAGCGCCTGGTGGAACACAAGCGCGACGTGGTGATCCTGCTCGATTCCATCACCCGCCTGGCCCGCGCCTACAACACCGTGGTGCCCAGTTCCGGCAAGGTGCTGACTGGTGGCGTGGACGCCAACGCACTGCAGCGCCCAAAGCGTTTCTTCGGTGCCGCGCGCAACGCCGAAGAAGGTGGCTCGCTGACGATCATTGCCACTGCACTGACCGATACCGGCTCGAAGATGGACGACATCATCTACGAGGAATTCAAGGGTACCGGCAACATGGAAGTGCATTTGAGCCGGCGCATTTCCGAAAAGCGCGTGTTCCCGGCGATCGACATCAACCGCTCCGGCACCCGCCGCGAAGACTTGCTGATCGACCCGGACATGCTGTCGAAGATCTGGATCCTGCGCAAACTGCTGCATCCAATGGACGAGCTGGCGGCGATGGAATTCATGCTCGACAAGATGAAGAACACCAAGTCCAACGACGAGTTCTTCAACTCGATGAAGCGCTGAGAAACCAGCGCTTCGGCATCCGGCTATGTAATTCGAGTTCCCGAATTCCAGGGTTCGTGGGTCGTGGTTTGGTGTTTGAAGTTTGAAGTTTGAAGCTCGAGGCGCAACGTGCGAACCAGCGCGCATCCCTGCCGACCGACCACCTCCCTCTCCCCCGGGCAGCGCCCGGGGGAGAGGGTCGGGGTGCGGGGGCGCTCTTCCACGCCGCCGACAAATCACCAGACGCCGACACGCCGCTGACTGCTGTTGTCCGACCTCAGTCCGCCGCAAGCAATCCACCGGACCTCGCCACCATCGCCAGGAACTGACCGGGCCGCGGCTCGACAGCCTGGTTTTTCCGCCCCGTACTGCCACCTGATCCAGCCCAAGCCGCAACCCGTACCGGCCGATCCAGCCCTCCAGCGGACTCGCCGCTACCCACGTCCCCCTTTTCGTCGCCACGCGCTGCCCCCATAGTGTCGGCACACAGTGAGGTGAGCGTCGTGTCCATACCCAGTGCCGTCAAGAGCACACCCATTACCGGTGGCCGCCAGCAATTGGCCGATTACCTCGCCGCCGGCGAGAAACCACGCGAGGCGTGGCGCATCGGTACCGAGCACGAGAAGTTCGGTTTTCTCACCGACACGCTGCGACCGCCCACATTCGAAGGCGAGCGTGGCATCAAGCTGCTGCTGGAAACCCTGGCCACGCGTTACGGCTGGGAGGTGACGCGCGAGGGCGAGAATCCTGTGGCGCTGTCACGCGACAAGGCCGCGATCACGCTGGAGCCGGCAGGCCAGCTGGAATTGTCCGGCGCGCCGCTGGAGAACGTGCACCAGACCTGCGCGGAGGTGAACAGTCACCTGAAGGAAGTGCGCTCGGTCGCCGAGGGCCTCGGCATTGGTTTCCTCGGCATGGGCTTCCAGCCCAAATGGCGGCGCGACGACATGCCATGGATGCCCAAGGGCCGTTATCAGATCATGCGCGAATACATGCCCAAGGTCGGTTCGCTTGGCCTGGACATGATGAAGCGCACGTGCACCGTGCAGGTCAACCTGGATTTTTCCAGCCAGGCGGACATGATCAAGAAGTTTCGCGTCGGGCTTGCGCTGCAACCGGTGGCCACTGCGTTGTTTGCCGATTCGCCCTTTACCGAAGGCCGTCCAAACGGCTATCAGTCCTACCGTTCGGAAATCTGGACCGACACGGACAAGGCGCGTACCGGCATGCTCGACTTCGTCTTCGACGACAGCTTCGGCTACGAGCGCTACGTCGACTATCTGCTCGATGTCCCGATGTACTTCAGCTTCCAGCATGGCCATTACGTCAACCTCGCCGGGCAGGACTTCAAGCAATTCATGGCGGGCCAATTGCCCATGTTGCCCGGCATCAAGGCAAACATGACGGATTTTGCCGATCACCTCACCACGGCGTTCCCCGAGGTGCGGCTGAAGCAATATCTGGAAATGCGTGGCGCCGACGGTGGCCCGTGGAATCGACTGTGTGCGCTACCCGCGTTCTGGGTCGGCCTGCTCTACGATCAGGAAGCACTCGACGCGGCGTGGGATCTGGTCAAGGACTTCACCCGCGAAGAACGTCACGCCCTGCGCGATGGCGTGCCCAAACACGCCCTGAAGCTGCCGTTCCGTCACGCGACCGTGCGTGAACTGGCCGCGCAGGCGCTGGAGATTGCCAAGCACGGCCTGCGCCGACGCGCGCGACTCAATGGCCTGGGCAACGACGAGGCCATCTTTCTCGACCCGCTGCAGAAGATCGTCGAATCCAACCAGACCCCGGCCGATCGCAAGCTGGAGTTGTTCCACGCGGAATGGAACGGCAGCGTGGATCCGGTGTTCAGCGAGTTTGCTTATTGAAAACGCGGATCGTCCCTGCAAAAGCGCAAACCACGTCAGCCGCCGCCACGGTTGACCATCAGGACACCACCACAGCCTTTCCGACAGGTGCGCGAGGAGGCTGCCTGCCAACGCAATCAAGCCGGCTGCGTCGCCACCACCGACCACGCCACTGACTCGCCCGCCCGCATCGGCTTGCAGCTGGCTGCGCCCAGCGGGTATGCGTCCGGTACGCTCCACGGTGTGCGCTCCAGCACCAGGCGCTCCTGATTCCGCGGCAGGCGGTAGAAGTCGGCGCCGTGGAAGCTGGCAAACGCTTCGAGCCGATCCAGCCGGCCCGCTTGCTCAAACGCCTCGGCATACAGTTCGATCGCCGCATGCGCGGTGTAGATGCCGGCGCAGCCACAGGCCGACTCTTTCGCCGCGCGGGCATGCGGCGCGCTGTCCGTACCGAGAAAAAAGTGCGGATCACCGCTGGTAGCCGCCTGCAGCAAGGCGGCGCGATGCGTTTCGCGCTTGAGGATCGGCAGACAGTAGTGGTGCGGATGGATGCCACCCTGGAATAGGGCGTTGCGGTTGAGCAACAGGTGATGGGCGGTGATCGTCGCCGCCACGTTGGCCGGCGCGGCGCTGACGAAGTCCACCCCGTCGCGCGTCGTGACGTGTTCCAGCACCATGCGCAAGGCCGGGAACCGGGCGCGCAGCGGCTGCAGGTGGCGCTCGATGAAAACGCGCTCGCGATCGAAGATATCGACATCCGGATCGGTCACCTCGCCATGCATCAGCAACGGCAACCCACACCGCTCCATCGCCTCCAGCACGGGGTACACGCGCGTCAACTCGCGCACACCCGATTGCGAGTTCGTCGTCGCTCCGGCGGGGTAATACTTGACGGCAAAGACGCTGTCACTGGCCTTGGCGCGGGCAATCTCCTCGACCGTCGTACTCTCGGCAAGGTACAGCGTCATCAACGGCTGGAAGCGCGAGCCCGCCGGCAGGTTCGCGAGAATCCGCTGCCGATAGTCCTCCGCTTGCGCCACCGTGGTCACCGGCGGTTTGAGGTTGGGCATCACGATGGCGCGCGCAAATCGCCGCACCGTGTGCGCGACGACCGAAGCGATTGCATCCCCATCGCGGAGGTGCAGATGCCAGTCGTCGGGGCAGGTGATTTCAAGACGCGTGGGGGCCATGGGACAGGAACTCGAAGGTTGCGGTCGGATGTGGTCATGGTATCGCGCCAGCGCAATCCGGACCTGCACGCCGACCAGTCGTCATGCCGAGCAGAGCTTCGCCCTCCTTGCGGATGGCGGGCAGCGAGCGGACCACATGGCGTGGAGCAACGCTTTAAATCAACGGCAGTTGCCCGTTGTTCCTGCCCCGGGCGACTTCGGCACGCCGGATCATCTGCTGCACGTCAGGCACGGCATGCATGACGCCCAGTTCCACCTGCGGGTGATCGTTGGCAAATACCCTGAATACCTCGTCGGCGAAAGCAACATAAAAATAGATCGGTCATTGCGAGACATGAACCACGTCCGTTGCCGATGGACCATCGGCAACCATGCCCCGGCGTCGCAGCATTCCCCAGCCTGGAGCCCGCCACGCTTACCCCAATTCGTGCGTTGATTTTGCATGGCCGCAACAATCCTGGCTTGAGCAATGCGCCCGCTCATCTACCACCGGTGCGACTTGCGGCGATGGCGACACCGCGACGATCAGATCGCACTCGCGCAACTCGGCGAGTCCGTTGCGGAAGATGCATGCGGCGGAATGCAGAAAGATCAGCAGCAGCGCGGAGCCGATGAGCAGGTCGGGCCAGCCGGTGCCGAAAATCCATACACCAGCGGCGGCGATCAGGACTGCAACGCCCTCGGCGACGTCATTGCGCGAGCACTGCCACGCTGACGACATGTTGACGTCGCCGTACCGGTACGGGCCGAGCAAGGCGAGGCACGCCAGGTTGGCCAGCAGATTGAGCGCGCCGATGACGCCGATGGTCTCGAAAATCGGCACCTCGGGGTGCACGAGGCGCAGGATGATTTGCACGCCCACGGCGATGGCCGCCGCGAGGATCAACGCACCCTTGACCAACGCCACCCGTGCTTTCGCGCTGACTCCAGCGCCTACCACCGCGATGCTCAACGCGTAGGTGATGGCGTCGCCCAGATTGTCGAGACCGCCGGAGAGCAGGGATGTCGAGCGGCTTTGTATCGACGCCGCCAGCATCACGAGGAACGTGAGCGCATTGATGGCAAGCACGGCATACAGGACATGTCGCTGGCGAGTTTGCAATTTCTCGACGTCTACGCCGGTCCCGCAGCACGCATCGGCCATCTGGAGCCCACCCTGTGCAGATGCATGCATTTTAGCGCCAGGATCATGCGGCCGGACCCCTCCGCTCCTGCCTGAAGCCAGGCAGCGCAAACGGGATTCGCCCTACTCGCCGCGCAACCACCTTGCCGCGTCCACCGCGTAATACGTCAAGATCGCATCCGCCCCGGCGCGCTTGATCGAAGTGAGCGCTTCCAGCACGACGGCCTTCTCATCCAGCCAGCCATTCAGCGCAGCGGCTTTCAGCATCGCGTATTCACCGCTGACCTGATACACGAACGTCGGCACGCCGAAGGTGTCTTTCACCCGGCGCGTGATGTCGAGGTACGGCAGGCCGGGCTTGACCATCACCACGTCGGCGCCTTCCTCGATATCCAGCTGGATTTCGCGCAGGGCTTCGTCACTGTTGCCCACATCCATCTGGTAGGTGTGCTTGTTGCCCTTGCCCAGGCTCGCCGACGAGCCAACCGCATCGCGGAACGGACCGTAGAACGCCGAAGCGTACTTCGCCGAGTAGGCCAGGATGCGCGTGTGGATATACCCAGCAGCCTCCAGCGCGGCACGGATCGAGCCGATACGACCGTCCATCATGTCCGACGGCGCGACGAAATCCATGCCGGCCTCGGCCTGCGCCAGTGACATCTTGATCAGGGCCTCGACGGTCGGCTCGTTCATCACGTAGCCATTGTCGTCAATCAAACCGTCCTGGCCGTGCGTGGTGTACGGGTCCAGCGCGACGTCGCCAATCAAGCCAAGTTCGGGATACTTCGCCTTCAATGCGCGGGTGGCGCGATGCATCAGGTTGTCGGGGTTCCACGCTTCGCGGGCGTCGAGCGTTTTCACCTCGGCCCCCGGCGACGGGAACAATGCCAGCGCCGGAATGCCCAGGCGCACGCATTCACCGGCCAGCTTCAGCAGTTCGTCGATGGAGACGCGATCGACGCCGGGCATCGACGGCACCGGTTCGCGTTGTGCCGTGCCTTCGATCACGAACGCGACCATGATCAGGTCGCTTGGCAACAAGGTGGTTTCGCGCATCAGTGCGCGCGAAAACGCATCGTGGCGCATGCGCCGCATGCGCACAGCGGGGAAGGTCATGGTGCAATCCTGTGCCAGGTAGTGAAGTGATTGTACCCCGCAGGCCACGCCAGACCGGACAGTGCGACGGGCTGCCACAGCGTACAGGCCGGCCACCGTGCGCGGCCGACGGCAACGACAAGGGGCTGGACGCACGGCGCGTAAAACGGCACGCTGGGCAGATGCCTATCGCCGCCACTGCCTCCAGCAACCATTCAGCAGCCACCACTCTGCTCGCCGATCTGGGTGGCACCAATGTGCGTTTCGCGCTGTGCGATCCGACGCTGGACACCCCACTGCTGGCCGGTAGCGTGCGCCGCTATCGCACTGGGCAATTTCCCTCACTCGCGGCAGCGATGCGCCAGTATCTGCACGACAGCGGCACCCACCCGCAACACGCCCTGATCGCTGCCGCCGGACGTATCAGCGAAGGGCAGACGGTACAGGTCACCAACAACCCGTGGTTGGTCTCCGCGCACACGTTGCAGCACGACTTCGACCTGCATTCAGTGCACGTGATCAACGATTTCGCCGCGCAATCGATGGCACTGACCCTGCTCAGCGCCGACGAACAAACCACCGTGGGCACGTTGCCCGCGCCACCGGTGGGGAAAGGCAACGCACAGACTTTCGTGGTCATGGGCCCTGGTACCGGCCTCGGCGTCGGCGCCTTGTTGTGGCGCGACGGTCATCCCAGCGTGCTGGAAAGCGAGGGGGGACATGCCGGCTTTGCGGCGCACAGCGCCGACGATATTGAAATCCTCATGCGCTTGAACCAACGCTTCGGGCGCGTCTCCAACGAGCGCCTGCTGAGCGGCCAGGGCCTGGTCAATCTGTACACGACGCTGTGCGCCAGCGCCGGGCAAACGGCGGAAACGCTGCGGCCCGAGGACGTTACCGCGCGTGCCAGCGCCGGCAGCGACCCATTCTGCGTGCGCACGGTGGAAATGCTCGCTGGCATCTTTGGCAGCATTGCCGGCGACTTCGTGCTGACGCTTGGCGGCTGGGATGGCGTTTACCTCACCGGCGGCCTGTTGCCGGCGCTGCTGCCGTGGCTGCAGCGCGGCAGCTTCCGCGAGCGCTTCGAGGCCAAGGGTCGTTTCAGCACAGCGCTGCAGCACGTGCCGACCGTGGCCATTACTGCCCCCGAGCCAGGCTTGCTCGGGGCCGCGGCGGTGGCGATGGCGAGGCAGGCGGCGACCAGGAATACGCAAGCCCGGGACTGACTGCGGGGAGCAGGGACGACGTCACCCAAGAGACGGCCACTGCCCTTGTCAAAAATTATCTAAAGCGGCGCCAGCAAAGTCGCCAGATCGTCTTCATCGAAGCTGAGCTTGACCCGGCTGCCACCGCCATCGAGTACGGCCGCCGCCAACTCGGCCTTGCGCGCCTTCATTTCCTCAATGCGCTCTTCGACCGTGCCGACGGTGATCAGGCGGAACACGAACACCGGTTTGTCCTGGCCGATGCGGTGCGCGCGATCGCTGGCCTGCGCTTCAGCGGCCGGGTTCCACCACGGGTCGTAGTGGATCACGGTATCGGCCGCAGTGAGGTTGAGACCGACGCCGCCAGCTTTGAGCGAAAGCAGAAACAGCGGCACCTCGCCCGCCTGGAAACGCTGCACCGGCTCGGCCCGATCACGCGTCTCGCCGGTCAGCGTGACGTAGTGGATACGCCGGCGATCCAGCTCGGCGGCGATCAGCTTGAGCATGCCGGTGAACTGCGAGAACAACAGCACCTTGCGGCCTTCATCGAGCAGCGCCGGCAGCATCTCCATCAGCAATTCGAACTTTGCCGATTCCCGCACATCCCGGGCGACCTCCAGCTTCACCAGTCGCGGATCGCAACACACCTGGCGCAGCTTGAGCAGCGCATCGAGCACCACAATGCCCGAGTGCGCGATACCGCGCTGCGCGATCACCTCGCGCAATTCCTCGGCCAGCGTCAGACGCAAACCTTCGTACAGGTCGCGCTGCCGGCCCTCCATCACCACGCGTCGGGTGATTTCGGTTTTCGGCGGCAGTTCGGCGGCCACCTGGCCCTTGGTCCGGCGCAGGATGAACGGCGCGAGGCGCAAGTTGAGCCGCTGCTGACACTCCTCGTCGTGCTGCTTTTCTATCGGCAGCCGGTAGTGGCGGCGGAACAGGCCCTCGTCGCCAAGCAGGCCGGGGACAGTCAGATCAATCTGCGCCCACAATTCGCCAAGGTGGTTTTCCAGCGGCGTGCCGGTGAGACACACGTAACGGCGCGTGCGCAGGCTGAGCAAGGCACGGCGCGCCAAGGTGCGCGGGTTTTTCACCTGCTGCGCCTCGTCCAGCACCACCAGGGCAAACATCTGCTTGCGCAACGGCACCACGTCGCGGGGCACCAACGCGTAACTGGTCAACACGATGTCGGCCTCAGCCAGCTGCGCAAACACCTCGGCGCGCTGCGGGCCGTGCAAGACCAGCACGCGCAGCATCGGCGCAAAGCGCTGCACCTCGGCTTGCCAGTTCGGGATCAGGCTGGTCGGCACCACGACCAGCGCCGGCTCCTCCAGCGCGCCGGATTGTTTGAGTGCCAGCAGATGGGTGATCAACTGCAGGGTCTTGCCCAGCCCCATGTCGTCGGCAAGCACGCCACCCACCCCGGCCGCAGCCAGCGCGTTCAACCAGCGCAGCCCTTCGCGTTGGTAGGGCCGCAACTCCACGGTGATACCGGGTGGCACCGCATCGCTGGCCTGAGCGGCGGCATCGCGCAGACGCATGGTGAAACCACGCAGACGTTCCGGCGCTTCCAGCGCACCCCCACTGGGCATGGCCGCCACCAGCTCTTCCAGCCGCCCGGCTTGCACGCGCGGCAGGTGCAGTTTCTCGCGCGGCTTTTCCAGATACTCGGCCAGCGGCGCCAGCAGCCCGCGCAACTCCTGCACGCGCACGGGCACGCGTCGGCGGGCATCCAGTGGCGCATACCACACGGCATCGGCCGGCTCGTTGGAGGCCGGGCTGAGACTCAACTGACGTTCGACCAGCGCCTGCGCCACCGCCGGCAACAGGTTGTAGCGGGCGCCATTGACCTCGATGCCGATCTCCAGATCAAACGCGTGGTCATCGCTGTCGTCCACCGCCCGGCCATACCAGCGCACCGGCCCGTCGAGCACCTCAAACGGAAAGCTCGGCGCGTATTCGACCTGGAAGCCTTCCTCCTCCAAGCGGGTGCGCAAGGCCAGCCAGCGCGCAGGCGTATTGACTTCAAGCGCACCTGCCGAGCCCGTGCCGGGAAACAGCCACGCGTCATCGGGCAGGATCTCGGCGACGTCCCACGGCAGGCCTTCGGTGTCCGCGCAGGACGTCAAACCGGCGCGTTCGAGTTGCTCCATCGCCGCCAATTCCTCGGCGCGGCGGCGCACGATCTCGACCAGCTGGCCATCGCGCACGCGGCGCACCAGCGGCTCGCCACCGCGCGCGGGCAAGCGCTCGCCGGCGTAATCAAACGCCAGCCGCACGTAACCCAGTGGCGGCGTGCCGGCGGCCAGCCGGGCGTGCCGCGTCAACGCGTGCAAGGTCAACACCGATTGCGGGGCCAGCTCGGAACGCTGCACCTCGGCAAACACCTGCGGTGGCGGCACGCGCAACGCCACGTGGCTATCCGGCAGACGCGTGCGCATCCGCTTGCCGTATTCGTGGCGCAGCGGCGGCAACGTCAGCCACGGCGATTCCTCCAGCGCCCCATCCAGCACGCCGAGCGTGGCACGCTCGGCATCGAGGTACCAGAGCGCGTCGATCCACAGCAAGCGCTGATTGGCCGACAAAATGGGCAACAGGCGCTGGCTGCCGTCAGGCTCCATGCGCCAGTGCCAGTTGAGGGGGCGTGACTTGCCGCGCGACAGGCGCAAACCACCCAGACCGCCGAGGAAGCACGGCGCGGTATCCAGCACTTCGGCCAGCAAGGTATTGCCCACCTGGCCTTTGAGACGCGCATAACTGCGGCCTTTGCGCAAGGTCTGCGGCAGGCCGAGCATGGTCGCGGCGAGGCGTTGCTCATGCGCCTGCAGCGGCGACTGCAGCAAGTGTCGACTGTCCAGCGGCAGTGGCCGCACGTAGCGACCGCGCCCGGCCACCGTCAACCAGACCGGCGCGACATCCACATGCGCAAAGGCGTTGCCGTCCGCGCCGAGTACCTCGACGAAGAAGCCGAGTACGCCGTGCTGCACATCCGTTGCTGGCGCAGGCGCGGCCAACAGCTTGCGCCACGCCGGCGACATGCGGTCATCACCGGTACCGGAGGTGGGTGCACTGAGTTGTTTGTCGTCCGCTTGCTGCATGCGCATGCGATCCGTGCGGCGGTCAAATGCTTGAGCTTAGCAGGCCCGCGCACCGATACCGCACCTGCCCCGCGCAGCGTATCCAGTCACCGCGCTGACGCGGCTGCCGCAAGGAACGAAGCAACCTGCACGCCGCCACCGGTGCGCGGCACGTGCCCCGTCAAGGCCGCCCCGCACGCTCAATCGGTGCCGAACAAACCATGCGGATATTCCGGTTTGCGCTCACGCGCCATGAGCGCGCGCAGCGCGTCGGCCGGAGTTGCCACGCCATGCAACACCAAATGCACGGCCGCGCTGATCGGCAGATCCAGCGCGTGCTTGGTCGCCAGCCGCATCACTTCATCGGTGGTGAGCACGCCCTCCACGACCTGGCCAATCTCGCGCAGCGCCACGTCGATGGCCACACCGCGACCCAGCGCCAGACCCAGACGCCGATTACGCGACAAATCGCCGGTACAGGTCAGCACCAGGTCGCCCAGACCGGACAGGCCAATCAGCGTTTCCGGGCGTGCGCCCAGCGCCACGCCGAGGCGCAACATCTCGTTCATGCCGCGGGTGATCAAGCCGGCGCGGGCGTTGAGCCCGAGCTGCATGCCATCGGCAATGCCGGTGGCGACCGCCAGCACGTTTTTCATCGCGCCGCCAAGTTCGGCACCGAGTACATCGCCGCCGGAATACGCGCGCAGGTTTGGCGCATGCAGCAAGCCGGCCAGCTGTCTGGCAAACGCCCCGTCATCGGAGTGCACGGTAACGGCGCCGGGCAGGCCCGCGGCAACTTCCCGCGCAAACGACGGGCCGGTAATCACGGCAGCGCGCCGATCCGGCCACTGCGCGGCGACCAATTCATGCAAAAAGCGCCCAGTGCCTGGCTCAAAGCCCTTGGTGGCCCAGGCCACTGCGATGTCGGCATCGAGCAGCGGCGCCAACTCGGCGAGCACGGCCGCGAAAGCATGGCTGGGCACCGCGATCAACACGATGCTGGCACCACGCACTGCGCGCGCCAGATCGGCTTCGCAGGTCAGCTCGGGCGGGAGTTCGACATCCGGCAGATAACGTTGGTTGCGATGCGTGGCGGCGATGCCCGCCAACACCTGTGCGTCACGCCCCCACAAGCGCGTGGGCGTGCCGTTGCGTACCAGCAAAGCGGCCAGCGCAGTGCCCCAGGACCCGGAGCCGAGTACGGCAACGGTCGGCTGCACAAGCATGTCTCCGGCTCAGCTGTTGAGCACGGCAGGCGTCGTGTCACCGCTGTCCTGCCGGCGACGCTGCTCGGCGTACAACGCATCAAAGTTGATTGGCTGCAGCAGGAACGGCGGGAAACCGCCCTCCAGTACCAGCGAGGACACCATCTGCCGCGCATACGGGAACAACAGGTTGGGGCAATAGCTGCCAATGATGCTGTCGCGCTCGGCATCCGCAAAGCCGGCAATACCGAACAAGCCGGCTTGCTGTACTTCGGCCAGATACGCCGTGCGCGTACCGATCGTGCAGGTCAGGGTGAGACTGAGCACTACTTCAAACAGGTCGTTGCCCAGATCGCTGGCCTTCTGCGCGAGGTTGAGCTGCACCTGCGGCTGCTCATTCTCGTTGACCTCCTGGTACACCTGCGGGGCGTTGGGCGCTTCAAACGAGACGTCCTTCACGTAGATCTTTTGCAGCACCAACTGCGGCGTGTTCGCCTGGCCATTGGTGGGCTGCTCGGCGGGAGTCACTTCTGCCATCGGAAATCCCTCAAGGACATCATCAAAAGAGGCTGATTGTTCCATAATTCCGGAATTCGCGCACGCCGGCAGTCAGCGAAACGGCTGCGGCGATTGCGCGCAGCGCCGGTTTCCTGCGAGAATACCCGGCTCGCCCTCTATCGACCCGGCAACCCGGGCAGTCCGTCGTGCACTGCGGACCTTACGACAAGGCGACAAGCGTCACCCACCAGCAGCGCATGGCACCTCGCTAATCCGCGGTCGTCGCTGGGCCGATGTTGCCCTGGCCAACGGGCGGCAAATCCGGTTTTCATCAGGCTGCGGCTTGCTTGAAGCCATTCAACGGAGGTCATCATGGCCCGTGTATGTCAAGTCACCGGCAAGGGTGTGCAGAGCGGCA
>DATCWU010000051.1:0-29885 GCA_036566165.1 Rhodanobacter sp.
GGTCGGTACAGCGCCAGGCGCGCTGATGCTGATGTTCTGACGGAACAGGGTGCGCGCATTTTCGTCGCTGATGCTGAGCCGGTACTTGCCTGGCCGCAGATACAGCTCCCCGGATGGCGCGCTCTGGCCATGACGCACCCGGTCGTTCAAGGTGGCGGTTGCGGGCAGTGGATCGAGCACCATGCGGTCTGCCGGAATGGCGTCGTTGCCCTCGTCGGCGTAGCGCGCTTCGACCAGGCAGGGGAAGTGCTCGTCGCAACGATCGCCATTGACGACATAGGGCTGGCGCAAACCGCCCAGGCTAAGCCAGGTGGGACGGCCGCGGCGCAGCTGTTGCGGCGGAAAAATCACACTGACCGTGTAACCGTCACGCAGTGTCCATGGTTTGCCTGCGGCATTCTCGAACACGATGGGTTCGCGCGGTTGCAGTTGCTGCACGATGGCGGTGTACAGCGGATGGTCATCGTCTACGTGCGGGTGCGGGATCAGCATGGTTTGTTCCACTGCCAGGCCATCAATACCCGACAGCCGATGCAGGTGCTGGGCCATCGATTCGCCGCCGAGGAAGGCGCCCGACTGTTGGATGTGCGCGTAGCCGGCTTCCACCACCAGTCGCGCGTGGGGGTCGCGCTGGAAGACATCGCGATAGATGTTGTGCGCCTGTTCCGCCTCCCGCGCATCGCCGGTGGCATTGGACAGTGCTTCGTAGCCGATGACGTGAAAGCCCAGTTTGAGCGCCGTGCGCACCATTTCCGCGCTGATCGGCTCGGCCGTATAAAAGCCGCTGTCTGCTGTGGGATAACCGCGTGCAGCCAACCCCTTGTCGGTCTGATACAGCGTCTCCACGGCAAAGTAATTGAAACCCTGTGCGCGCAGTAGCGGCAGCAGTTGCACGGTCAACGTGCGTGTGAGCGGTACGTTGTGCGCCTCGTTGAGGAAAACCAGTTGGTAATTTTTTGCCAGCTCGGCGATGGCTGCCAGCGCCGGGCGCGCGGTGTATCCGCTGGCCTCGAGTGGCGAAGGATGGTCGTCCGCCTGCGCCACTTCCTTGATCGAGAAACTGGCTGCGGCATCGGGGTAGTTGCCGATGAAACTCTGATACCAGCTCAGGTATTGGCCAAAGATCAGCCGGAACGCGGGATCCTTGTTTGCTGCGTAGGCGTAACGCATCACCTGATAGTGCGCAAGCAGGCCCTTGCGCTTGTTGGCCTCGTGCATGATGTGCTCGGACTGGCGTGACGCCTCCAGCTGCTGCGCCCGCCATTGCGCCGCCGATTGCGCCGGCAGCGCGCATGCCCCGCTGGCCAGCACCAGCGCGCAGGACAGCGTGAAGGTGGTATGTACCGACATGCTTGCCTCCACGGTCAGCTGAAGTAGCGAGATGGTTTTACCAGCCTGCGTCGGCCTTGAACAGACCTGGACCGTGCCTGTTTGCCGTGCCTGCTGGCGCCGCGCGCGGCCCATTCGCCGGTTGTCCGTGTGTCGGGCGTGGCACGCGTGGGCGCGGGCCGGCGCATGGCGTTTCGGTGCACAATACCCATCACCCAGACTCAGAGTGGAGTGCGTCATGCGTCCAATCCTGCTCGTCGCCTTGTTTGCGTTCGCCTTGCCCGCAGTGGGACTGGCGCAAAGTTCCAACCTGCACAGTGGTGCGATCACGGCCGAGGTCGCCAATGCCGTGAATGATCCGGCACGCCAGGCAGATCAAGCGCTGGATGCGCGGCGCAAAGTTGCGCTGATCATGACATTTGCCGAGGTCAAGCCCGGGCAGAAGGTGCTGGAATTGATCCCGGGTAGCGGTTATTTCACACGCGTGTTCAGTGCGCTGGTCGGACCACAGGGACACGTCTACACGGTGTGGCCAAATGAGGCCGCTAAATTTTCCGCGGAGAATTTCGCCAAGCTGACTGCGTTGGCAGCGCAACCGCACTACGCCAACATCAGCTTGCTGCAGCAACCTGCCGCCGACCTGAGCGCCCCCGAGCCGGTGGATCTGGTGTTCACTTCGCAGAATTATCACGACTATCCGGACGCCTTCATGGGCAAGGTCGACCCACTGGTGCTGGACCGCCAGGCATTTTCCGCGCTCAAACCTGGCGGCTTGTTTGTCGTGATTGATCACGTTGCGCCTGCTGGCAGCGGCATGGCAGATACCGACACGCTGCATCGCATTGATCCGGCCATCGTCAAACAGCAAGTGCAGGCCGCAGGTTTCGTGTTTGATGGCGAAAGCAACGCGCTGCGCAATCCGGCTGACCCGCACACGGCCAAGGTGTTCGACAAATCCATACGCGGCCATACCGATCAGTTCATCTACCGGTTCCGCAAACCGGCGCAGTGAGAGTGGGTGATGCGCTGTCGAGCATGCCCGTTGGCTGATCGAGCCCGCGCGGTGCGCATCGCGATGTTGGCCGGTGCCATGCGCACGCAGAGGGCGGCAGGTAGTGGGTCGTGAACAAGAGCGACCCACTGGCAATCGTCTCGATACAGATCGGGCTTCCGTCTGCTGGTGCGACGGCAGCAAATTCAGCGCCGGGCGGCGAGGGCGGCCAGCGCCCTGATCCGCCCCCGGTGCGTCCACCAGAACCCGACGCTGCCGATTGTTGTGGCGAGGGTTGCGTACGCTGTGTGTACGACCGCTACGATGAAGCCATGGAACGCTACCAACTGGCGCTGGCTGCCTGGCAGGCCCGCCACCCCTGACGCGCATTGACGCGGCGTGTTCCGTGCGCCGGCTTCAGCCCCTTGCCGGCTCGGCAACCGTGAAGTTGCCGATCGGTGACAAGTGTGCCGGGACGCAAGCCTGGCGAAACTTGATCGTTACCGGCGCAGATTTGCTGTGTGCAGTCGCGTCGTGCGCTGTGAATCCAGTAAAATCGGTTCCGCGAAATACGCGAACCCCGGGTTCGACTGGTGCGGGGCGGGCAGTCCGAGACTGATTCCGTCCGTGCTGCGCCGGGTCGTGCGAACGCGGTCGGGGTTCACGACGCCCTCGGGGACTGGCGCAACGCTGCACACGTGCGCTCTTGGCCGTCCAGCAGACAATCACATCATCGTTGCGAAGCAGCGCGACGTCAGGAGCTACGCATGGATTTTCACTTGACCGAAGAGCAGTTGTCGATTCAGTCGATCGCTCGCGAGTTTGCGCAAAAACGCATCGTGCCGGTGGCGGCGGCGATGGACGCCAGCGCCGAGTTCCCGCTGGAAAATATCCGCGAGATGGGCAAGCTGGGCTTGATGAGTGTCGAAGTGCCCGAGCAGTACGGCGGCGCGGGCATGGATTCCATTGCCTATGTGCTGGCAATGATCGAGATTGCCGCTGCCGATGCGGCCACTGCCACCATCATGTCAGTCAACAATTCGCTGTTTTGCAATGCCATCCTCCAACACGGCAGCGAGGAACAGAAGCAGAAATACGTGCGCGCGATTGCCACCGGCGAGGCGATTGGTGCGTATGCGCTGACCGAGCCGCAGTCGGGCTCCGATGCATCCGCGATGCACACGCGGGCCACGAAGAATGCACACGGCGACTGGGTGATCAACGGCAAGAAGAGCTGGATCACGTCGGGCCCGGTGGCGCGCTACATTGTGTTGTTTGCGGTTTCCACCCCAGGCATCGGGGCCAAGGGCGTCTCCGCGTTCATCATCGATACGCAGTTGCCCGGCTTTCATGCCGGCAAGAAGGAGCCCAAGCTGGGTATTCGTGCCTCGGCTACCTGCGAGATCGAATTCACTGACTACGTTTGCCCGCAGGCGGACCTGTTGGGCGTGGAGGGCAAAGGCTTTTCCATGGCGATGGGAGTGCTTGATGCCGGCCGTATCGGTATTGCCTCACAGTCGGTCGGTATCGCGCGCGCTGCCTACGAAGCCAGCCTGGCCTGGGTGCGCGAGCGCAAGGCGTTTGGCCGTCCCATCGGCTCGTTCCAGATGACGCAGTCCAAGATTGCCGACATGAAGTGCAAGCTGGACGCCGCCACCTTGTTGACGCTGCGGGCCGCATGGGCACGCGGTGAAGCGGAAAAAACCGGTGGGCGCTTTGGCACCGAGGCAGCCGTGGCCAAGTTGGTGGCGTCGGAGGCGGCGATGTGGATCGCGCATCAGGCCGTACAGATTCATGGCGGGATGGGCTATTCCAAGGAGATGCCGCTGGAGCGCTACTTCCGCGATGCGAAAATCACGGAGATTTACGAGGGCACCAGCGAAATCCAGCGCATGGTGATCGCGCGGGCGGAAACGGGATTGCGGTGATGGGTTTTTCTTGCGCTTGTGTGCACAGGTTGTGGGCAAGAGAAGAGTAACTCGGCCGCTGTAGGCGGACGCAAGCCCTGCTTTTACGAAAGCAGCGAGTGGGCCTTGCATGGGCCGAAGGTCGGGGTTTTCAAGTAGTCGAAACAGCGACAACCCGGTGCCACAAGGTCCTACGCCTGGTAAACATGTAAAAAGGCAAAAGAAGCCCCGACGAATTGGGGCTTCTTTGGTTTGGCTGAAGGAATTACCTGACCTGGAAGGGTCACATTCCGCGGCGTGGGTCCGAATCGAACATTTGTGGGCTTCCTGGCGGGTGATCATTGGCCGGCGGCGCGTCGCCATCCAGCTTGTCGCCAAGCAGGCGGCGTACCACCACGTAGAACACCGGAATCAACAGCACACCGAGGAAGGTGGCAAACAGCATGCCGCCGATCACGCCGGTGCCGATTGCGTGGCGTGCGTTGGCACCTGCGCCGCTGGAAATGAACAGCGGAAACACCCCGAGGATGAAGGCCAGCGAGGTCATCAGGATCGGGCGTAGACGCAAGCGGGCAGCGTCGACTGTCGCCTCGCGCAAAGTGCGACCGGCTTGCTGTTCGGCCACCGCAAACTCCACGATCAGGATCGCGTTTTTTGCCGCCAAGCCGATGACCGTGATCAATCCGATCTTGAAATAGATGTCGTTGGGCAGACCGCGCAGCAAGGTGAATATCACTGCGCCGAGGAATGCCAGGGGTACGATCAACAATACCGAGATCGGGATCGACCAGCTCTCATACAACGCCGCGAGCGCCAGGAACACGATCACCAGCGACAGCACCATCAGCAGCGTGGCGGCATTGCCGGAAAGAATTTCCTGGTACGACTGCCCGGTCCAGTCAAAACCGAAGCCCGATGGCAAATCATCATTGACGATTTGCTGCATCGCGTTCATGGCTTCGCCGGAGGAGTGCCCGGGCGCCGGCGAACCCACGATCTCGACCGCCGAATACCCGTTGTAACGGGTCAATGACGGCGACGCCACATCCCACTTTGCATTTACCACATTGGACAGCGGAATCATTGCCGCGCCACCACCCGCCGCCGTCGCGTTGGCGCTCGGCGTGAAGATGTGCTGCAGCGCTTTGGGGCCCATGCGGTAAGGGGCGTCAGCCTGCATGATGACGCGCTTGATGCGGCCTTCAAACGTGAAATCGTTGACATAGATGGGCGCCAGCATCAACCCGATCGCGTTGTAGATGTCACCCACGGACAAGCCCATGGACTGCGCCTGCGTGCGGTCGACGGCCAGCTGGAGTCGGGGTGCGTCTTCCAGCGAGTTCGGCCGCACACCGGTCAGCAGCGGGTTTTGCCCCGCCTTGCCGAGCAACGTGTTGCGGGCGGCGGTGAGCGCTTCGCGACCGGCGCCGCCGCGATCCTGCAAGTACATGTCGAAGCCGCCAAATTGACCCAGGCCCTGCACGGTGGGGATGTTGGCAAAGAAGATGCGCGCATCGTGGATTTGCTGGATCGCGACGTTGGCACGCTGGATGAACTGCGCGGCGCCCACCTCACGCTCGGACCAGTCCTTGAGCTTGATGAAGGCCATGCCGGCGTTTTCACCGTTGCCGATGAAACTGAAACCGGTGACCTGCATCACCCCGTCCACGGCATCGTCCTTGGCCAGAATCTGGCGCATCTGCGTCATGACGTCCGCGGTGCGCTGTTTGCTGGCACCTGGCGGCAACTGGATGACGGCCAGTGCGTAGCCCTGGTCTTCCTCGGGCAGGAAGCTGCCGGGCAGGCGCGTGAACAGGAAGCCGCCGAGCACCGAGATAAGCACGAACGCCAGCATCCAGCGTGGCGCGTGACGGATCGCCGCGCCGGTGTGGCCGACATAAGTGTGGGTAACCTTGTCGAACAAGGTGTTGAACTTGCGGAAGATGACGTTCTTTTTTCCTTCGTGCACCGGCTTCAGAAAACTGGCGCACAGCGCCGGCGTGAACGACAGTGCGAGGAACGCCGAAAAGCCCATCGACAAGGCGATGGTCAGCGCAAACTGCTTGTAGATCACCCCGGTGGAACCCGGTTGCAGTGCCGACGGTATGAACACCGCCGCCAGTACCACGGTAATCGCCACCACCGCGCCAGTAATCTGGCCCATCGCCTTGCGCGTGGCGGCCCGCGGCGGCAGGTTCTCCTCGGTCATGATGCGTTCGACGTTTTCAATCACCACGATCGCGTCGTCGACCACGATGCCAATGGCCAGCACCATCCCGAACAGCGTCAGCTGATTGATGGTGAAACCGAGTACGAGCATGCCCAGGAACGTGCCGAGCAAGGCGACGGGAATCACCAGGGTCGGGATGATCGTGGCGCGGAGGTTCTGCAGGAACAGCAGCATCACCAGGAACACCAGGATGATCGCCTCGATCAGTGTGTGCACCACTTCGTTGATCGAGATGGTGACGAAAGTGGTGCTGTCATATGGACTGAACCAACTCACGCCTTGCGGGAAACTCGGTGCGAGCTCGGCCATCTTGGCGCGTACCGCCGTGGATACATCCAGTGCGTTGGCGCCAGGCAGCAGCTGGATGGCGAACGCGCCAATCGGTTTGCCATCGAATTGGGTGTCAAAGCCGTAGCTGTTCGGACCGAAGCCGATCCGCGCCACGTCGCCGAGGGTTACCGTGGTGCCGTCCCCGTTGGCCCGCAGGATGATGCCGGCAAACTGCTCGGGTGTCGTGAAGCGGCCTTCGGTGGACACGGTGGCATTGAAGCCCTGGCCCGGCAGCGCAGGATCGGCGCCGAGCGAACCGGCGGCGAACTGCACGTTTTGCGCCCGGATCGCGGCCAGCACTTGTGTTGCCGACAAGTTGTAGCCCTGCAGCTTGTCCGGGTTCAGCCAGATGCGCATGGCATATTCGGAACCAAACTGCTGCGTGCTGCCGACGCCGGGGACGCGCGAGATTTGATCGAGCACCTGTGACCCGACGATGTCGTTGAGGCGGTTGCGGTCGATGTCCGGGTTGTCTGATTTCAGCGCGACCACCATCAGAAAGCCGGCGTTGGCCTTGGCCACCACCACGCCCTGTTGCGTCACTTCCGACGGCAGGCGCGGTGTCGCCAACGCTACCTTGTTCTGTACCTGGACCTGTGCAATATCCGGGTCGGTACCGCCTTCAAACGTCAAGGTAATATTCGCGCGACCGCTGGAGCTGGACGATGAATTGAAATACAGCAGGTGGTCGATGCCGGTCAGTTGCTGCTCGATCACCTGGGTGACGGTTTTTTCGGTGGTGTCGGCGCTGGCGCCCGGGTAGCTGGCGCTGACGGTCACCGACGGCGGCGCGATCGACGGGTAGGATTCCACACCCATGTTGAGTATCGCCAGCACACCACCCAGCGAAATCAGGATGGCTACCACCCAGGCGAAAATCGGGCGATCAATGAAGAAGGTAGGCATGCGTGCGCTCCGTCAATGGCCGGCCGGGGCGGGCCCCGGGACCTTGGCGGCGGAGGTGGTGTTGGCGGGATGCCACAGGGTGGGCTTCGCGGGCGCGCCGGCTTTGACGTTCTGCACGCCGGACACCACCACCCGGTCGCCGGCATCAAGCCCCTGGTTGACGACCCAGTTGCCGTCACGCATGTCGCTCGTGGTGACGTCCTTGCGCACGACCTTGTTGTCGCTGCCTACCGTCATCACATAAGCGCCAACGGTGTCGCGCTGCAACGCTTGCTGCGGGATCAGGAATACCTTGTGCTGCTCGCCCAGGTTGGCTTGCAAGGTGACATACATGCCCGGCAGCAGGCTGTGCCCGGGGTTGGGAATGGTGGCACGCAGGTTGACGGAACCGGTCGCCGGATCGACCGAGGTATCGGAGAAATTCAATATGCCGGGTTGTGCGTAGGCGCTGCCATCGGGCAGCGTAACTTGCACGCTGGCGGTATTCGGGGCGGCCAACGTGACGTTGCCGGCATTCTGCGCGCGGCGCATTTGTTCCATCTGCGCAACGCTCATGGTGAAGTTGACGTACAGCGGGTCGATCTGGTCGATCGTCGTCAGCAAAGTTGCTTCGCCATTGCCCACCAATGCGCCTTCGGTCACTTGCTGCTGGCCGGCGCGGCCGTCAATGGGGGCTGTCACGCTGGCGTAACCCAGGTTGATGCGCGCCGTCTGCACGTTCGCGCGCGCTGCCTGCACGGCGGCTGCGGAAGTGCGTTCGGCCGCCAGTGCATTGTCCAGATCCGCCTTGGAGACATAGCCCTTCGGTGCCAGATCGCGTATGCGCTGGGCGGTGACCTTGTTGTTCGTGTAGGTTGCCTGGGCTTGTGCCAATGAGGCCAGACTTGCACCCAGCACGGCCTTCAGCGGGGTGGGGTCAATCTGGAACAACGGCTGGCCTTGCTTGACGTCCGTGCCTTCCGTATAGCTGCGCTTGAGCAGCACGCCTGCCACGCGCGCGCGCACGTCGGCGCTGCGGAACGGTGACAAACGGCCCACCAGGTCTTGTGTCAATGGCGAGTTTTGCGGCTGCACGGGAAGCACGCCCACTTCTGGCGGTGGCATCGGCGCTGCTGCCTGCGGCGTGCCTTTGCCGCACGCGCCCAGCACCAACAAGGCCAGGCACAGTATCGGTGTGCGCAATAGCGAGGGTTTCATGAGAACTCCAGAATGATGCAATGGTTGGTGCAGCTGCGTGGTGCGCTTCTGTGCACTACGCCGCTGGGCCATGGCGTGCAGGTTGCTGGTCGGACCACATGGGATCGACTGGCGCGGCTTGCGCACCAACGCGCGACCTTGGCGCAGCCA
Organism: Rhodanobacter sp.; assembly: GCA_036566165.1. GTDB lineage: Bacteria > Pseudomonadota > Gammaproteobacteria > Xanthomonadales > Rhodanobacteraceae > Rhodanobacter. The sequence goes on from DATCWU010000051.1 coordinate 9,041, forward strand.
TCGTGGCGACGAGGCTATACCGGGCAGTTTACAATTTATTGAAACCGGGAATCCACTTTCTTTGCGCACTGGTGCAGACTGGACCGTTGTGGCAAGGAATGCGCGAGCCGTCGCCGGTCCTCCAGCCAGAAGTGGATGACCCGGGTGGACGCCCCGTCGCCGGTGCCGGCCGCGCGCGAACATAACAACTTTGCATTGTGGTGATTTTGCCGTGTCCGCAATGTGCACGCGATGCCGCCGTCGATGCGTGGGTTCGCCCAACATGGACCTGCGTTCGCCCAACACTTTACCGATTGCACGCGGTGTGCAAGAGCGATTCCAGCCGTGTCACGCAGAGTTTTCGTCATCTTGTGCAGATGGCTGTTTGGCGCGCTCGACGGGCCGCCCGTACCGCGGCGAAGGTAGCAACAAAACACCGCGCAGCGTATCCTTCGAGGGATTTTTCCGGCGTTCCGCCAAACTGTTTCCCTCTATCAGTAGATGCCATGAATCCCACTTCCGCAACAAGCGACCCTTCCCCTTCTTCTGCCGTGTTGGACGAGCTGAAAAAAATTGGCTTGTCGCCACAGCGCATGAGTGAGGCGCAAGCTTTTTGCCACGCGTTTTTCGGCCGCATGGCGAGCAATGATGCCGGCTTGCACACGCCGGCACAGTGGGCGGTGGTCGTTTCCAGCCTGCTGGATTTCATGCGGCAGCGGCCTAGCGGCCAGGCGTTGGTCCGCGTGCTCAACCCGAAGGAAGCGCATGGCGGCCGCAGTCTGCTGCAGATCGTCACCGATGACATGCCGTTTCTGGTGGACACGGTCAGCATGGTCGTGGCGCATCAGCTGCGCATTCATGCGGTGATCCATCCGGTAGTGCATGTCGTGCGCACCGCGTCTGGCGCGTTGTCGAGCCTGACTGCCGACGCAGAGGAGGGTGCCGCGGGTCAGCTGGAATCGATCATGCACTTCGAGGTCGACCGCATCGCCGATGACCAGCACGCAGCGCTGCAGAGCGCGGTGCAGGCTGCCCTGGATGATGTCCGTGCGGCGGTGAAGGACTGGGCTGCCATGCGCGACAAGGCGCTGGCAATTGCCGCTGATCTGCCGCAGCGCAAGCTGCCGCTCGATTCCGCGGCCGTTACCGAAGCCAGCGAATTTCTGCGCTGGCTCGTTGCCGACAATTTCACGTTTCTTGGCTATCGCGAATACGAAGTGGCGCAGGAAGATGGCGAGCGCGTGCTGCGGGCGGTCGGGTCCTCGGGTCTGGGCATTCTACGCAACATGGATCGCACCATGGCCCCGCGCTCGCTGAAAACCCTGGCGGCGGTGGAATTGCCACAGTCCGGTGCCACTGATGCGGTGATCCTGACCAAGACCAACGCGCGCTCGAATGTGCATCGCGCGGGTTACATGGATTATGTCGGCGTGCTGAAATTTGACGCCGCCGGCAAACCCGTGGCCGAGCAACGTTTCCTCGGCTTGTTCTCGTCCAATGCCGATATGACCCGCCCGCAGGAGGTGCCGCTGGTGCGGCACAAGGTGGCGGCTGTGCTGCAACGTTCGGGCCTCAAGCGCGATTCGTATTCCGGCAAGGCGTTGCGCCACGTCATGGAGACGCTGCCGCGTGAGGAGCTGTTGCAGAGCAGTGAAGACGAGCTGTTCACCAGCGCCATGGGCATCCTGGAATTGCGCCAGCGCGCACGCACGCGCTTGTTCATACGCCGCGATCGCTACGGACGCTTCTTCAGCTGCATGGTGTTTGTGCCGCGCGATCGTTTCAATACCTCGGTGCGCGAACGCATCGAGGCGTTGCTCAGCACTGCATTGCGCGCCGAGCAGCTTGACTCGTCTGTGCAGATGGGCGAGGCCACACTGGCGCGCGTGACCATGGTGATCCGGCCGAAGATTGGTGATCAGCCGAACTACGACCTGCATGCGCTGGAGCAGAGCGTGGATACCATCGTCCGCGCCTGGTCCGACGATGTGCGTGATGCACTGGTACAGCTGCTGGGCGATCAGGCTGGGGTGTTGCTGGCCAACAAGTACGCAAGCTCGCTGCCGCCCGGTTACGTCGCCGACATCAGTGCGGCGGTCGCGGCCGAAGACATCCAGCAACTGTCGCTGCTGGATGGTGACAACGCACTGCGCATGTCGTTTTATCACCCGGCGGGCGATCCCGCCACGCTGCGCTTCAAGGTGTACCGCAGTGGCGGTGACATTGCACTGTCCGAAGTAATGCCGCAACTGGAAAACCTCGGTCTGCGCGTGCTTACCGAGCACGTTTACGAGATTGCGAATACGGCCACACCGCTGTCGATTCAGGATTTCGAAGTGCAGCCGGTGGGCAAGCTCGCCTTCAGTGTCGAACAGGTGGGTACGTTGTTCGAGGATGCGTTCTCGCACATCTGGCGCGGCAATGCCGAGAATGATGGTTTCAATCGTCTGGTGCTGGGCGCCAAGCTCAGCTGGCGGCAGGTAGCGGTATTGCGCGGCTACTGCAAGTACATGTTGCAGGCCGGGGTGACGTTCTCGCAGGCGTACATGGAGAACGCGCTTAATCACTATCCGGCGATTGCCGGCTTGCTGGTGGAACTGTTTCTGGCGAAGTTTGATCCGCAGCGTGAAACGCGCGCCGCGGCCGACGTTGCCGCTGCTGCGCAAGCGCTGACTGCCGAGATGCAGGCGCTGATCCCGGCCAATGTGCAGGCCGCGCAGCCGACGCTGGTTGCCGCTCTGGGCGAGGTATTGTCCAAGCCGCGCGACGCCCAGTTGAGCCTGATTCATCGGACGATTGGCGCGCTGCTGGAAAACGTTGCCAGCCTCGATGAAGACCGCATCCTGCGCAGCTTCGTCGCCGTCATCGACGCCACGCTGCGCACCAGCTTCTTCCAGTTGTGGGATGGTGCACCGCGTCCGTACATCAGCTACAAGCTTGATTCACACAAGGTACCCGACCTGCCCAAGCCGGTGCCGTTCCGCGAAATCTGGGTATGCGCGCCGCGCGTCGAGGGTATCCACTTGCGCTTTGGGCCGGTGGCTCGCGGTGGTTTGCGCTGGTCAGACCGGCGGGAGGATTTTCGTACCGAGGTGCTGGGACTGGTCAAGGCCCAGATGGTGAAAAACACCGTCATCGTGCCGGTCGGGTCCAAGGGCGGCTTCTTCGTCAAGCGGCCGCCCGTGGGCGGTGACCGCGATGCGCAGCAGGCCGAGGGTATTGCCTGCTATCAGATGCTCAACCAGGGCCTGCTCGACCTGACCGACAACCTCGTCGACGGCAAGATCGTGCACCCGGTGAATGTGGTGCGTCACGATGGCGACGATCCGTACCTGGTCGTCGCCGCCGACAAGGGCACGGCGAAGTTCTCCGATATTGCCAACGCCATTTCTGTCGGGCATGACTACTGGCTTGGCGACGCGTATGCCTCGGGTGGTTCGCACGGTTACGATCACAAGGGCATGGGCATCACGGCGCGCGGTGCGTGGGAGTCGGTCAAACGCCACTTCCGCTCGCTCGACCGGGACTGCCAGACGCAGGACTTCACCTGCGTCGGCATCGGCGACATGTCGGGCGACGTGTTCGGCAACGGCATGATGTTGTCCGTGCACACCTGCCTGCTGGCTGCGTTCGACCATCGTCACGTGTTTCTCGACCCCGCGCCTGATGCGGCACGCGCGTTTGTCGAACGTCAGCGCCTGTTCAAGGTGCCACGTTCCAGTTGGGACGATTATGACAAGTCGCTGATCTCGGCCGGGGGCGGTGTGTATGCACGCAGCCTGAAGTCCATTCCCATCTCGCCGGAAGTGCGCGTGGCGCTGGGTCTGCCGTCCGATGTGGAACACATGGCGCCGAACGACCTGCTCAGCGCGGTGTTGAAGGCACCGGTGGATTTGTTGTTCAACGGCGGCATTGGCACTTACATCAAGGCCACCAGCGAGACCAATGCCGATGTGCATGATCGAGCGAACAACGGCCTGCGCATCAATGGTGCCGAGGTGCGCGCGAAGATCATCGGTGAGGGCGGCAACCTCGGCATGACCCAGAAGGGACGCATCGAGGCGGCGCAGAAGGGAGTGTTGCTGAACACCGACTTCATCGACAACTCGGCCGGCGTGGATACGTCCGACCATGAGGTGAACATCAAGATCCTGCTGAACGATGCAGTGCGTCGCAACGAGATCACGGTGGATCAGCGCAACACCCAGCTGGCGGCAATGAGCGATGAAGTAGGCGAGCTGGTATTGCTGGACAACTACCGGCAGAACCAGGCGATCACCTTGATGGAACATCAGTCGGTGCCGCGGTTGGGTTCGATGGCGCATTTCATCCGCACACTGGAAGCCGAAGGCACGCTGGATCGTCAGGTGGAAAACCTGCCCACCGATGCCGAGCTGGCCGAGCGCAAGAGTCGCGGGCTGGGGTTGACCCGGCCGGAGCTGGCGATCCTGCTGTCCTACGACAAGATCCGGCTGTACCAGCAATTGCTTGATTCGGACGTGCCGGAAGACCCGTATCTGTCCAAGGAACTGATGCGCTATTTCCCGCTGCCGCTGCACGAGAAGTACGCGGCAAACATGCAACGGCATCGGCTGAAGCGTGAAATCATCGCGACCGTGGTGACCAACTCCACGATCAACCGCATGGGCGCCACGTTCATGATGCGCATGCAAGAGGACACCGGACAACGTCCGGCGGCGATCGCCAAGGCCTACACGGCGGCGCGTGAAATCCTCGATGCGCGCGACTTGTGGGCGCAGATTGAGGCGCTGGACAGCAAGGTGGCGGAAGACACGCAGATGGACGCGATCAAGCAGATCTGGTCGTTGCTGCGCCATTTCACCCGTTGGTTGCTCAATCGTCCGGGTACCACGCTGGACATCGCAGCGAACGTCGAGCGTTATCAGGCCAGTGTGTCCGCCTTGCGCAGCGCGTTGCCGGAAGTGTTGACCACCACCGGCAAGGCCGACTTTGTTTCCAGCCAGCAAAAGTGGGAAGGCCTTGGTTTGCCGGCCGATCTGGCATTGCGCCTGGCGCGCATGCCGGTACTGCGGGCGGCGCTGGACATGGTCGAGGTTGCGCAACAAAGCGGCAAGTCCGTGGAAAATGTGGCCCGGGTGTTCTACGAGTTGGGTGAAGTGCTGGACCTGGACTGGTTGCGCAATCAGATCGAGGCGTTGCCGGTGGAAGGCCGTTGGCATGCGCAGGCACGCGGCTCGCTATTGGACGAGCTCAACCACCAGCATCGTGCGCTGGCGTCGCAAGTGCTGATGTTGCCTGGCGAGCACGGCGACCAGTCGCCGGTACAGGCATGGCTGCAGCGCGACGATCCGACGTTGCAGTACACGCGCAGCATGCTGGCGGAAATCCTCACGCAGAACGCGGACTATCCGATCGCCTCGGTGGCTGTGCGCCGCCTGGCTCAGCTTGCCCAGGTACCGGTGGCCTGAGAGGTGGACGGGGCGGGGAGCAGAAATCGCCCAATGCGGTTTCCAACCCCGCCCGCTGTAGCTGGATGCAGTGGACGGCACAGCATGCAGGCGCATGACTGCATGGTCTTGCGCCTGCATGCTGTGTAACCTCAAGCGCTCCGTTGCCGATGGACCCGCGCATGCGTTTTACCTTTGTCGCCAGTGAAACCGACGTTGCCCAGCAGGCGCGACGCAAGCTGGTGGATCGTTATGGGGACGTGTCAGTTGCCGACGCCGACGTGATCGTGGCCCTGGGCGGCGATGGCTTCATGTTGCGCACGCTGCACGTGCATCGCGCGCGCGCCACGCCGGTGTATGGGATGAAGCTGGGGCGGGTCGGCTTTCTGATGAACAAGTATCGTCAGGGCGAGCTTGCGGCGCGTATCACGAGCGCCCACGTGGCCGAGTTGCACCCGTTGGAAATGCGTGTCGTCGATACCTCCGGTGCCGAGCACGTGGCGCTGGCGTTCAACGAAGTGTCCCTGCTGCGCCAGAGCAACCAGGCGGCACACCTGGAAGTGAAGCTCAACACGGCGGTCAAGCTGGCAAGTCTGGTCTGCGATGGCATCCTGGTGTCGACCCCGGCAGGTTCCACTGCGTACAACCTGTCGGCGCACGGCCCGATCCTGCCGCTGGATGCCAATGTGCTGGCACTTACGCCAATCAGCCCGTTCCGTCCACGGCGTTGGCGCGGTGCCATCTTGCCGCATCGCACCCAGGTCAGCTTGCGCGTGCTCGATGCGGGCAAGCGCCCGGTCAGCGCAACGGCGGATTTCCTCGAAGTACGCAACGTGCGCAGCGTTGCTATCCACCAGACCGAAGGCCCCGGCCTGCGATTGCTGTTCGATCCGGAACACAACCTTGAACAGCGCATCCTCGATGAGCAGTTTGCCGCCGATTGAGCTGCGCCAACGCGGCTGAGGTGGTTCGGATCGGCCTCGGGCGACGCTTGTGCGGTCCCCTGTGCGGGTGAAGATGCAGGCAAGGCACTGCCATCAATGTGTGAACCATTGCCGTCATACTGGATTCTGTCATCGCCGGGCGTGATCATGCAGTCATGACTTCCCCATCCAGAGACGCCCACGATCCACTCGCCACGAGTGACAACCGTCTCGTCGTGGCGATTTCTTCGCGCGCACTGTTTGATCTGACGGACAGCCATGCGTTGTTCCAGCGCGAAGGACTTGACGCTTATCGCGACTTCCAGATCGCGCACGAGAACGACCTCCTCAAACCCGGCGTGGCCTTCCCATTGGTGCAAAAACTGCTTGGTTTGAACAAGCTCGCCGGTGCCGTGCCACCCGTGGAGGTCATTCTGCTGTCGCGCAATTCCGGCGACACGGGGTTGCGCATTTTCAATGCGATTCAGCATTACGGCCTGGAAATCAGCCGCGCCGCTTTCACCAGCGGGGCGCCAACTTCCGACTACATCGCGCCGTTCAAGGCCGACCTGTTTCTCTCGGCCAACGCCGAAGATGTCGGCCGCGCACTGGCGGCCGGGGTTGCCGCCGCCACCATCCTGCCCAGTACCGCGCCACCGCGCGCGAGTGAACAATTGCGCATTGCGTTCGATGGCGACGCGGTATTGTTTGGCGACGAAGGTGAGCGGGTTTCCCGCGAGGAAGGCCTGGAGGCATTCCATCGCAGCGAGGCCGAGCACGCCGCCGAGCCCCTGTCAGTTGGTCCGTTCCGCGGCTTTCTTACCGCGTTGCACCGCCTGCAAACGGCGTTCCCTGCCGAGCACTCGCCAATTCGCACGGCGCTGGTCACGGCGCGCTCGGCACCCGCGCACAAACGCGTGATCCTCACCTTGCGTCGTTGGGGCGTGCGTATCGACGAAGCGCTGTTTCTCGGTGGCCGCGACAAGGGCCCGTTTCTCGACGCGTTTGGCGCGGACATTTTTTTCGACGACTCCCCGGCAAACGTGGAGTCGGCACGCAAGCATGTGGCGACCGGTCACGTACCAAGTGGAGTAGGCAATCAGCAAACAGGCAACCGCTGACAAGCTGCTGAGCGTGGCTGCATCACGACTGTTCGAGGCGGTGGGTCTCCACGTTTGCCTGGGGTACCGGGGCACCTACATGCACGTCGCGGGCATTGACGGTGCAATTGCGGCCACCATGTTTGGCGCCGTACATGGCGCGATCGGCGGATTCCATCCATTCGCGCAAGGTGTCGTCACTATCGCCGGCTTCCGCGACCCCGATGCTGACCGAGCAACGCAAGCCCGGTGCCCCGGGGAGCACAAGCTTTTCCGCAGCATGCCGGATGTACTCGGCAACGGGCGCGGCGTCGGCCCGGGTACCGGCCAGGGCCACGGCAAATTCGTCACCGCCAAAGCGGCCGATGTGTGCGTTCGGACCGCAACCCTTGCGCAAAATGGCGGCGATCGCACACAACACGTCGTCGCCAAGAATGTGACCATGCTGGTCGTTGATGTGTTTGAAGCTGTCAACGTCGACCATCAACATCGTGGCCGGGCGTCCTTCAGCATGGTGCTGCTGCAACAACGTGCGCGCCCATTCCTGCCAGTGGTGACGGTTGTCCAGACCGGTCAGTGCGTCGATGCGGCTCAACGCATCAAGCTGATAGTTCTGGTGCTGCACTTTGCGAATCAGCCGGTAACTGGCAAGGCTCACCCCCAGTGTGTGCAGCACCATGATCGGCAGGCACGCGAATATCACGGCCATGCTCGTTTCTGGCTCGAACGCGAAGTCGGTGATCCACCCGCAAAACAGGATGGCCAGCGCCATGCCGGGCAGCGATCGCCACCACAGATTGCGTACGCCGGTGTTGATCTTGTCGGCAGTGGCGACGGTGGCGAGCAGCGCCGACGGCAGCACGCTGAAGTGCAGTAGCGGGATCCATGAGCCGGCAATGATTGAATCCAGCATCAGGTTGCGCAGCTCGCGCTTGTACGCATGTGGTCCGCGACCGGCCAACCAACGCGCCAGTTGTGGCCACAACACACAGGTGAAAATGGCCCACGCATAGGCTGCCGGTGGCGCATTGTGTTCATTCAGGACAAACAGCAGTGGCAGTCCGGCCAGCCCCATGCCGAGCATGCGGAAGCGATACACGCGCCGTGGCAGCAGTTCGCGGTTACTCAGTCGCGTGGCCGGGGGCCGCGGCAACTGGGCGGAAGGCGTAGATGGACGGTACATATTGTCCTGTTCCCCTGGGACGGGACATCATAACCGTTCCGTTGACAGCCATGTCGACCCATGCCACTGCGCTCGTTGCCGGTTGGCCACAGGCGTGGCCGCCGCGGCTGGCAGCCCTTTCCGCGCAGGCGGATGCGGGCGTATGCCGGGGATGATGGCGATGCCCTGCGCCATGGATCGGCCGGGTGGTCCCGGGCGCCAGGATCACGTGCGCCGGCCGCCCGGATAACGACGGCGCTCGCGCTACAATAAGGCCTTTACGTTGCTGCCCCCGGAGCTTCCATGCCTGTCCGTCTCGACCCGCTTGATTTGTATGACATTCGCTCCTTGCTCAGCGACGAAGAGCGCATGGTGCAGGATACCGTGGGCCGCTTCGTCGACGAGAAGGTGCTGCCGATCATCGGCGACTGCTTTGATCAAGCGCGCTTTCCAAGGGAGTTGATTCCGGAGATCGCAAGTCTGGGCTTGCTCGGCGCGACCATTCCCACGGAATACGGCGGCGCCGGTATGAGCGGCGTGAGCTACGGCCTGATCTGCCAGGAGCTGGAGCGTGGTGATTCCGGTCTGCGCAGCTTCGCCTCGGTGCAAAGCTCACTGTGCATGTATCCCATTTTTGCCTATGGCAGCGAGGAGCAGAAGAAGCATTATCTGCCGCGCATGTCGGCCGGAGAAGTCATCGGCTGCTTCGGCTTGACCGAGCCGCATGGCGGCTCCGATCCGGCAAACATGAAAACCCATGCCCGGAAGGATGGTGGCGATTGGGTCATCAACGGCGCAAAGATGTGGATCACCAACGGCAACCTCGCGCACATCGCCATTGTCTGGGCGCAGACCGATGACGGCATTCGCGGTTTCGTGGTGCCGACCGACAGCGCCGGCTTCAAGGCACAGGAGATTCACAAGAAAATGAGTCTGCGCGCCTCGGTCACCTCGGCGCTGTTCTTCGACGACGTGCGGGTGCCGGCCAGTGCCATGCTGCCCAACGTGAAAGGTCTCAAGGGCCCGCTGGGTTGCCTCACCCAGGCGCGCTACGGTATCACCTGGGGCCCGATTGGTGCCGCTCAAGCCTGCCTCAAGGAGGTATTGGAATACAGCGCGGAGCGCATGTTGTTTGGTCGCTCGCTGGCAGCCAACCAGTCGGTGCAGGTCAAGCTGGCGGACATGGCACGACGCATCACCACGGCCCAACTATTGTCGTTGCAACTGGGGCGTATGAAGGATGCCGGTACGATGCGGCCAACCCAGGTGTCACTGGCCAAATGGAATAACTGCCGCATGGCGATCGACGTTGCCCGGCAGTGTCGCGATATTCTCGGCGGGGCAGGTATCACCACTGAACACAATGCGATTCGTCATGCGCTGAACATGGAATCGGTGATCACGTACGAAGGTACCGAGACTGTGCACGAGCTGGTGGTTGGCCGCGAGCTGACCGGCATCAACGCATTCTGAGCGGAGTGCCGTGCACGTGGGTGGCAATTCGCCGCGCTTTGAAACTGACCAGCAGGCGCCGGACCTGTCTGCGATGCTGGCGCGTCTTGCACGCGAAATGCGCGTCTGTTGTGTCGATCGCTGGACCGTGATCGGCAGTGCTGCGGCAAAACTGATCGGTGCCGATGTCAGCGTCGCCGATATCGACTTGCTGGTGAGTCGTCACGATGCGGATGCGCTGATTGCGCGCTGGGCAACCCACAGGCAGGTAGTCGAGCCGCGCGACAGCGACGGACTCTTCCGTTCGCAGTTCGCCCGCTTCAATTTTTTTGCGTGGACGGTGGAAGTGATGGGTGATATGGAACTGCATGGTGAAGGCGGCTGGCAGACGGTCCGTGTTGCCGACATCATCGACATGGATCTTGGCGACATCAGCGTGCCGGTCCCCTCGCTGGCCGAGCAGATCCGCCTCTTCGAATCGTTCGGGCGCGCGAAGGATCTTCGCCGTGCGGCTATCCTTCGCGCACTTCCACGGGGTTGATCGATGCTCACCATCTACGGCATGCGTACTTCCGGCAACTGCTACAAGGTGCAGTTGCTGCTCGATCAATTGGGTCGCAAGTACCGCTGGACAGACGTGGACAGTACGCATGGCGAGACGCGTACGGCTGCCTATCTGGCAAAGAACCCGAACGGCAAGGTACCGTTGCTGGAACTGGACGACGGCCGCCGGTTGGCCGAGTCCGACGCGATCCTGTGCTACCTCGCCGAGGGCACCCCGTTTTTGCCGGACGATCGCTGGCTGCGTGCGCAGACGTTGCAGTGGCTGTTCTTCGAGCAGTACAGCCACGAGCCGTGTATCGCCGTGGCACGCTTCATCCGCAGCCGGTTGCCGGCAGGGCATCCGCGTCAGGCCGAATTGCCCACATTGCTGCAGCAGGGCGCGCAGGCGCTGGCGGTGATGGAGCAACACCTGGCCGGGCGCGAATGGTTCGTCGGGGAGCGTTACGGCATCGCCGACATCGCGCTGTATGCGTATACCCACTGCGCTGGCGACGGCGGCTTCGACTTGCAGGCGTTTGCGCATATCCGAGACTGGCTCGCGCGTGTACAGGCTCAGCCCGGGCACACGCCGATGCAACACTGATTTCTGGTTGTAGGAGCCCACCTTGTGGGCGATGCTTTTCCCAAGGCATCGCCCACAAGGTGGGCTCCTACAGAAAACATTCCGCCTACTTTGCCGATAACCATCATGTCCAATCCTGTTGTCATCAGCGCTCGCCACAAGGGTTTCAACCGCGCCGAGATCGTCGATCAGAATTTCATCGAGTTCGTGCAGTCGTGGCAGGGCGACGTACGCCCGACGCCACGCGATGACGCCCCCGTGTCGCCCGGCAGCGCCCTCGATGTGCGTGGTTTTCGCGAATTGTTTGAATCGCAATTGATCAGCCGCCATCTGGATCTCATGGCGCGGGTACTACGCAAGCAGGACAAGGTGTTTTACACGATTGGCAGCTCGGGCCACGAAGGCAACGCGATGGTGGCGCGCCTGACGCGACACACTGACCCGGCATTCCTGCACTACCGCTCCGGTGCGTTCATGGCCGAGCGCTTCCGCAAGTTGCCGGGTATGGATCCGGTCGTGGATTCCGCGTTGAGTTTCGCGGCGAGCAAGGAGGATCCTGCATCTGGCGGCCGGCACAAGGTATGGGGCAGCAAGCCTTTGTGGGTGCTGCCGCAGACCTCTACGATTGCCTCGCACCTGCCCAAGGCGTTGGGTACGGCAGTGGCCATCGAGCAGGCGCGGCGCATCGGTCAGCAGCTGCCGATTCCGGATGACAGCATCACCATCTGCTCGTTTGGCGATGCTTCAAGCAACCATGCCACGGCCCAGACCGCATTCAACGCGGCAGCGTGGACCGCGTACCAGAAGCTGCCGGCGCCAGTGCTGTTTGTGTGCGAGGACAACGGTATTGGCATTTCGGTAAAGACCCCATCGGGCTGGGTCGCAAACAATTATCAGCATCGCGCGAACCTGGATTACTTTTTTGCCAACGGGCTGGATTTGGCCAGTGGCTATGCGCAGGTGCAGGCTGCCATCGAGCATTGCCGGAGCACGCGCCGGCCCACCTTCCTGCATCTGCAAGCCACGCGCCTGATGGGACATGCGGGCAGTGATTTCGAAATCGAGTGGCGCTCCCTTGAGGAGTTGGTGGCGCTAGAAGCAACCGACCCGCTGCTGCGTTCCGCCGCCATTGCACTGGAGGTAGGGGTTTACACGAAAGCGGCGTTGCTCGCAGCCTACGAGGCCATGCGTGCGCGCTGCTTTGCGGCTGCCGAGGCTGCTGACGCGCGGCCGCGACTGACGACGTTGAAGGGGGTGATGAAACCGCTGGCACCGTACACGCCAGCGGCGGTGAAAGCCGAGGCCGAGCGTGCGGACTACGCGGACAAACGCTTGAGCGTGTTTGGCGGCGCGGACAAATTGCCGGAACGCCTGCCGCCACGACACATGGCGATCCTGATCAACCATGCCCTGCACGACGTGCTGGCAAAGTATCCGGAAACGTTGGTGTTTGGCGAGGACGTGGCGCAGAAGGGCGGCGTGTACACCGTCACCAAGGGCTTGCACAAGGTGTTCAAGGGCAGCCGCGTGTTCAATACCTTGCTGGACGAAACGACGATTCTGGGCTTGGCCCAGGGCTACGCCAACATGGGCATGTTGCCGATTCCGGAGATCCAGTACCTCGCGTATTTCCACAATGCATGCGACCAGATTCGTGGCGAGGCAGCGTCACTGCAGTTCTTCTCGAACGGCCAGTACCGCAACCCGATGGTGCTGCGCATTGCCGCGCTCGGTTACCAGCGCGGCTTTGGTGGACACTTCCACAACGACAACTCGGTCACGCCGTTGCGCGATATTCCCGGGCTGGTGGTGGGCTGTCCGAGTCGCGGCGACGATGCGGCCAGGATGCTGCGCACGCTGCTGGCGCTGGCCAAGGTGGATGGCCGGGTGTGTGCGTTCCTGGAACCCATCGCGTTGTACATGACCAAGGATCTGTACGCTGCCGGCGATGGCGAGTGGCAGTTCAGCTACCCGCCACCGGACCAGGCGATGCCGCTGGGCGAGGGTCGTGTATACAACCAAGCGGCGAATGATCTGCTGATCATCACGTTCGGCAATGGCGTACCGATGGCGCTGCGCGCGGCCCGCACGATCACTGCCGAACTGCAGTGGAACGTGCGCGTGGTCGACTTGCGCTGGCTGGCACCGTTGAACGCCGCGTTCATCGTGGCGCAGGCCAAGACCGCCAGCCGCATCATCGTGCTGGACGAAGGGCGCAAGAGCGCCGGCGTGGGTGAGGGCGTGATCACGGCGATCGTTGAAGGTGGCTTGAGCTCGACGCCGTTGCGGCGCGTGGTTGGCGCCGATACGTTCACACCACTGGCCGGTGCGGCGTTGCTGGTGCTTCCGGGGGAAGCCGACGTGGTGGCGGCAGCGCACGCCCTGGCCGCGAGTTAGGAGCTTGGGTGGTAGAGACTCCCGAGGTGGAATAGCGTTACAACGGCGAAGCTGGTCAAACGTGGTTGCGTGAGACAGCAAACGTCGTGCCGCAGCTCAGCTCTCGCTTTTGCGGCGCTCCAGCGCACGCAACCGTGGGTTCTTGGCGACGATATCCGCCTGGTACAAAGAAACCTGATTGCGCCCGTTGAGCTTGGCGCTGTACATGGCCTGATCGGCGCGTTCCACCAGCGCCTCCAGACTGTCGCTGGGCTGGTGGATGGCGATGCCGATGCTGACGGTCAGCGTGGATTCGTCACCACTGGCGGCAACATCCAGACGGTGCACACGGCGGCACAGGCGCGTCGCCACGTCAACCGCCTGCGCCGCCGTCGTCGAGCTGAGCAACGCAACAAACTCTTCGCCGCCGTAGCGGCCGGGAAGATCCGCCGGGCGCAACTCTGCCTTTAAAACCTCGGCCACGGCGACCAGCGCGCGGTCGCCGGAATGGTGGCCGAGGCGATCGTTCAGTGCCTTGAAATAGTCGAGGTCGAGAAACAGCAGCGCAGTCGGTCCCTTGCCGGCCGCCGCCAGCGCAGCGCTGGCGCGCTCGCTCCAGGCGCGGCGATTGAAGACGTCAGTCAGCGCGTCGTTGTCGGCCAGCGCACGCACTTCGTCGCGGTCCTGACGCAGGATCAGGGCGCGGTCGGCCAAGCCCAGCGAAAGTATGATGGCCTCGAATGCGCCAGCGACCAGCCCCGCGTTGCTCAGCCAGCCCCAATCCAGCAAATTGCCTTTGACCTGCGCGTTGCTCGCTGCGGTAAACAGCAACAGCGGCACCCAGCCAGCCAGGAAAAACCACGCCGAACGCGATCCGCGCGCGACAGCCACGACGGCCACCACCAGCAGCAACAAGGCGCCAATCGTCAGCAGCGGCGTAAACAACACCTTCTCCACTTGCAGCAACAAGGGGATGTTGCTGGCGCGCAGCAGCACCAGTTGGCTCATGCCTACCGCGAGCGCCAGAACCGGCACGCGCAACATCGGGGCATGGCGTTGCAAGCCACAGAAGCGGGCCATGAACAGCGCGGCAAACGCGACCGACAACGCGACCGCGGCGAAGTGCACGGCCAGCGCGCTGTCAACCAGCCATTGCCACCCCAACGGGTGGAATACAAAGCCGGTTTCGGTGCCTTGAATCAACGCGTAGCACAGGATGTAGCCGGCATACCACGCGTAGGCCATGTCGCGCAGGATCATTGCAAAGCACAGCGCCATCAGCACTGTCGTCAGCATCGCGGCCAGGCACGCGCTGGCGAAGACCAGCCAGCCGGCGTCCTGTTGCAGATATTCGACAAACGGTTGCAACTTGAAGCGCACGGGAGCGCTGCCTACCGCAGACGGCTCCAGTTTCAGCAGGATCCGCGCCGACGCCGCCTGATCGGCAGGCAGAAGCCAGGCCAGGCGTCCGTGGCTGGCAATGGGCGCATTGAAGTCGGTCATGCTCAGGGTTTGCACCGGAACGAGGCTCGACGAATAGGCGGTGATCTTGCGCCATGGCGGCGGGTAAATCGTCAGCACGCGTTCGCGGTTGTCCCATGGCGGCTGGGGGGCAAGGATTATCCAGGTGCCGGCCACGCCCGATGGAAACTGTTGCAGGTGGGTCGGATCGAAGCTTTTCAGCCGACCTGCCGCATGGTCTTGCAGCACCAGCTCCGGGGTGTCCTGCGGCTGTGCTTCGCGCCAAGTCCCGGTGAGCTGGAGGGACGCGCAAGCGTTGCTGATACCGAGCAGGCTCAGGACAGCAATCAGCCACAGCCACCTGAGATGGCGTGACAGAGGACTGATGACTGACTTGCCCACGTTGCTATTTCTCCCGTCCGGTAACGATGTCGTTGCCTGCGCGGTTGTGTCGTCCGCAGTCCCCCAACCCACACCGTCGCCGGCACGGGATTGTCGCGGTCCAAGGATGGAGGCGCCGGGGACTGCGATCACGTGCGGCAATCCGTCCTTGATCCGGAGTCTTCCACGGCGTTTATGCGCAGCCAAATCCATTTGTTGATGTATCCTTCCGTACGGGTCAAGCAATAAGCGCGCCACGATGTCGCGCAGTGCCTAATCTGTCCTGCAGTATTGCCGGGCTGGTTGTTACCGTGCATGCATGCATGCCATGTTGCGACACAGATGCCCCCACTTTGACGCAGAGAGTCACTCATGAACAAGGAACACAAGATCGTGGTTGCCGTGTTGGTCGGCAGCTTGCGCGAAGGATCGATCAATCGCCGTCTGGCACGCGCAGTTGCGCGGCTGGCGCCACCTGATTTCCAGTTTGATCAAGTGCAGATTGGCCAGTTGCCACTTTACAACCAGGATTTTGATGCTGACTACCCGGCGGCTGGACGCGAACTCAAGCAGCAGATCGAGGCGGCGGATGCGGTGCTGATTACGACCCCCGAGTACAACCGCTCGATTCCCGGCGTTTTGAAGAATGCCATTGACCTGGCGTCGCGGCCGTGGGGCACAAACTCGTTTGCCGGTAAACCCGGGGCGGTCATTGGCGCTTCCATCGGCGCCACCGGCAGTGCACTGGCGCAGCAGCACGTGCGCAATGTGCTGGCGTATCTCGACGTTGCCACACTTGCCCAACCCGAGGTGTTTGTGCACTTCAAGGATGACACGCTGATCGATGCCGACGGCAACATCAGTAATGAAGGCACGCGGAAGTTCCTGCAGGGTTTTGTCGATCGCTATGTGGCGTGGGTGCGCCAGCACCTGGCGTAACACGGGCACGCGTCCGCCAGACATGTGGGTGACTGTGGGGAGGGCCGTGTTCTGGCGCGCCACGCGAGGGACTGCGCGCCACGTGCGCTGCGCACGTCACTCCGGCCGCTTGGCGCCCAGCAGCAGCAATATTTCCCGGGCGCTGCGAATGCGTTCGCTGGCACCAGGCAGGTCCAGCGTGATCTTCAGCCTGTCCTGACCGGCCAACTTGTATACGCGCGGCAGGTTCTGGATGAGCTTGATGATGATGTGCGGGTCGACGTTGGGGTTTTCGCGAAACACGACGCGTCCGCCGTTCGCGCCAAAGTCGAGTTTGCGAATGCCCAGCGGCGTGGCCAGCAATTTCAGACTGGCCACGGTGAACAGGTGTTTGGTTGGCTCAGGCAGCAGGCCGAAACGATCGATCATTTCCACCTGCAGGTCACGCAAATCCTCTTCGTTCCTGGCGCTGGCAATGCGTTTGTACAACGTCAGCCGCGTATGCACATCGCCGAGATAGTCCTCCGGGATGAGCGCGGGGAGGTGTAATTCGATATCGGTTTCGCGTTCGGAGCTCAGGTCGAAATCGGGGATTTTGCCGGATTTCAGTGCGCGTACGGCGCGCTCCAGCAACTCGTTGTACAGGCCAAAGCCGATGGACTGAATCTGCCCGGATTGCTCGTCGCCCAGCAGTTCGCCGGCACCGCGGATTTCCAGGTCATGGGTAGCCAGGGTGAAGCCGGCGCCGAGTTCTTCCAGCGACGCCAGTGCCTCCAGCCGCTTGTGTGCATCCGCACTGATTGACTTGCGATCGGGCACCACCAGATACGCAAACGCGCGCTGGTGGGAGCGGCCGACCCGGCCGCGCAGCTGGTGCAACTGGGCGAGGCCGAAACGATCGGCACGGTCGATGATGATGGTGTTCGCGGTGGGAATGTCGATGCCGGTTTCAATGATGGTGGTGCATACCAACACGTTGAAGCGCTGGCGGTGGAAATCAGCCATGACGCCTTCCAGCTCGCGCTCGGGCATCTGCCCGTGGGCGATGCGGATGCGTGCGTCGGGAACCAGCGCCTCGACCTCGCGCGCCGTGTGTTCGATCGTGCTGACTTCGTTGTGCAGGAAATACACCTGGCCGCCACGCGACAGCTCACGTTGCAGCGCCTCACGAATGGTGGCTTTGTCCCACGTGGAAATGAAGGTGCGCACGGCGGTGCGGTGCGCGGGTGGGGTGGCGATCAGGGACAGGTCGCGCAGGCCGCTCATCGCCATGTTCAAGGTGCGCGGGATCGGTGTGGCTGTCAGGGTCAGCAAATCCACTTCGGCGCGCAGCTTTTTCAATTGCTCTTTCTGGCGCACGCCGAAGCGTTGTTCTTCGTCGACCACCACCAGCCCGAGATTCCTGAACTTGACGTCGGACATCAGCAGTTTGTGCGTGCCGACGATGACGTCGATCTGGCCGGCCGCAAGGCGTGCGAGGGCCTCCGAGACTTCCTTTTTCGACTTGAAGCGGGACAGTACGTCCACCCGTATCGGCCAGTCGGCGAAGCGGTCGGCAAAGTTGTTGTAGTGCTGTTGCGCCAGCAAGGTGGTGGGAACCAGCACGGCCACCTGCTTGCCCGCGGTGGCGGCGGCGAATGCGGCGCGCAACGCGACCTCGGTCTTGCCAAAGCCGACATCGCCGCAGATCACGCGATCCATCGCGCGCGGTGCGGCCAAGTCGGTGAGCACGGCCTCGATGGCCGTTTCCTGATCCGGCGTTTCCTCGAACGGGAAGGTGCTGCCGAACGCGTCCACCAGTGGGCGGTCGATCGTCAGCGCCTCGCCGCCGCGCGCTTCGCGCTGCGCGTAGATCGCCAGCAATTCGGCGGCTACGTCACGTACCTTTTCCGCTGCCTTGCGCCGGGCGCGCTCCCACGCGTCGCCGCCCAGCGAATGCAGTGGCGCGAGCTCCGGCGTGGTACCGCTGTAGCGACTGACCAGGCCGAGCTGCGCGACCGGCACATACAGCTTGTCGCCCTTGGCGTACTCGATGGCCAGGAACTCGCCGGTCATGCCGCCGACGTCCATCGAGATCAAACCGCGATAGCGGCCCACGCCATGGTCGACATGCACGATGGGCGCGCCCGGCGTCAGCTCGGTGAGATCACGGATGATGCTTTCCGGGTCGCGCGCGTTGCCGCGCCGACGCTTGCGTTCGCGTTCGCTGCGTACGCGTTCGCCATACAACTCGCGCTCGGTAAATACGGTGAGCAACGGCTGGTTCAGCGCAAAACCCTGCTCAAGCGCCGCAACCGTGATGGCGAAGCGCAAGCTCGCTCCCTCTCCCTTGACAGAGTCGGGGGAGAGGGTTGGGGTGAGGAGGGGCTCCTGATTCACCCCAACATCAAGAGCCCCCTTCGCCCCAACCCTCTCCCCGGGCAAAGCCGGGACAGAAGGGGGAAGTGCGCGCAAGTTGAGAAACGCTGGCCAGTCCTGGACGTTCTGCGGATGCATTTCCATCGCCGCCAGGGTTTCCAGCAGCGCCTCGCGCCGCCCCGCTGAATCGGCGGCTATCAACACCCGACCCGGATAGCTGGCGAGGAACTGGCGTAACGCTTCACCCGGCTCATCCCCCTTGCGGTTGAGTGCCACCTCGGGCGCGCTCTGGGTGCCGGTGGCAGCCGCGTGCGGATGACCGGGCTCCACCACTTCCACGCGCAGGCGCTGGTTGAGCTGGGCACGCAGGGTGTCCGGCGGTAGATATAACTCCGCTGGCGGCAATACGGGGCGCTCGATGTCATGCGCGCGCTGGTCGTAGCGTTCGGCGGTTTGCGCCCAGAATTGATCGGCGGCTTCAGCCGCACCCTCGCAAAGTACGAACAACGCGTCGTCTGCAAGGTAGTCGAACAGGGTGGCGGTTTGCTGGAAAAACAACGGCAGGTAATACTCGATGCCACCCGGCGTCACGCCTTCCTTCATGTCCTGGTACAACGGGCAGTGGCGCGTGTCGATGGGAAACCGCTCGCGCAGGTTGCTGCGGAACGTCTTCGCTGCTTCGTCGGTCAGTGGAAACTCGTGCGCCGGCAGCAGTTCAACATGTGTCACCTGCTGTTGCGAACGCTGGGTTTCCGGGTCAAAGCTGCGAATGGACTCGACCTCGTCGTCCAGCAGCTCGACCCGATACGGCTCGTCCGTGCCCATCGGGAAAATGTCGACCAGCGCGCCGCGCACGGCAAAATCACCGGGCTCGTTGACCTGCGGTACATGTCGATAACCGGACGCTTCCATGCGCCGCTGCTCGGTGGCGATGTCGAATTTCTGGCCCTTGTCCAGCATCAGCCCGACGCCGGTGATGTGGCTGCGCGGGGCGATGCGTTGCATCAGTGTCGCGATCGGTACCACCAGCACACCGCGGGTGACACCAGGCAGGCGATACAGGGTGGCAATGCGCTGCGAGACAACTTCGGGGTGCGGACTGAACGCCTCGTAGGGCAGGGTTTCCCAGTCCGGGAAATGCAGCACCGGCAGGCCGCCGGTGAATATCTTCAATTCCGATTCCAGCGCGCGCGCGCGTAATGTGTCGCGCGTTACCGCCACCAGCAAACCGGTATGCGCACGCGCGGCTTCGGCAATGAGCAGCGCGCGGGCGGAGCCGTACGGAGGGGTCCAGTAGCGGCGTTGCTTGGGAGTGGTGGGTAACGCGGGAAGCGGAATCGAAGAGGACATGGGCAACGCGATCATCGGGCGCCATGGAAAGGCGCCAAGGCAAGCGTGCAAGTGTAACGCGTCGGCAACAATCCTCGGTTGCGGACGCCGTCGTCAGCGCTTGACGTTGGTCTGCACGTACCAGCAATGCTGTTCGCTGCAGCGCTGGTGCAGGGACGTGCTCCTCACTCCGGCACAGGCCGGGGGTCGTCGCACTGGCGAGGTCGAGTGTCAGTGGCGGTCGCAGATCTTCAGCCAGCCAAGCGACCGACATCGTGTTTCATGGCTGCAGGCGCAGCGCGACCCGCGTGATACCCGGCTCGTTCGACATCAGCTGACGCTCAAAGCCGAGTTCGCGACACAGATCAAGCATGGGCTGATTTTCCGTGAGTACGTAACCCCACACTTCGGCCAAACCGCGTTGGCGGCAATCCTCGATCAGGCGCCGCAACAGCAACCCGCCCAGACCAAGGTGCCCCCAGCTTTGCTCCACCAGTACCGAGAACTCGGCGCTGTCGGTAGCTTCGTCCACGAAAATGCGTCCGACACCGCGAATTTCAGCAGGGCGCAGACTGTCGTCCAGCAGGGCCAGCGCGGTCTCCTGTTCGGGATCGATCTGACACAGGCGACGCGCCATCGGGTCCGGAAGCTCGGCCATCGCGTGCATGAAGCGGCGCCGGATATCTTCCGGCGACAGCCGGGTGAAACAACGCTGCAGCGCCGCCACGTCGTTCGCTTGGATTGGACGCAGGCGCAACAGACGCCCGTCCTGCACGGTGACTCGCTCACCATGCATGTCGAGCACTGCCAGCGGAGCGAAACGTTCACGGCTGTGCGGCGGTAATGGTGCG
>DATCWU010000069.1:0-5415 GCA_036566165.1 Rhodanobacter sp.
GCCGCGCCCGCTGCGCGCCAAGACCACGCTGCAGGCCCTCGCCGGCGACGATGTAGAAGCCTATTTCCATACCGTCAGCACCACCTCGGCGGCGCTGCGCCAGCAGCTGTACAGCGCGAGCTTCAAGCGCGAACTTCAGGGGTATAGCGCGCTTGCCGTGTTCCGCGCCCACGCAAAACGCGCGCCCACCGATCATCCGCTGCTGCTGGCTCAGTACCTGGACCTCAAGACCTGGCTTCCCGGCGACATCCTGACCAAGGTGGACCGTGCCAGCATGGCGCACAGCCTGGAGGTCCGCGTACCGCTGCTCGATCACCGACTGGTCGAGTGGGCGTCCTCGTTGCCGCCCGGGTTGAAGCTGAGAGGAAGTACCGGCAAATACATCCTCAAGAAAACTCTCGAACCGGATTTGCCGCACGACGTGCTGTACCGGACCAAGATGGGTTTCAACGTGCCCTTGGCGGCATGGTTGCGTGGCCCACTCGCACAGCGCGCTCGGGACGCATTGCTTACCGGAGCCATCGCTGAATGCGGGTATTTCGAGCCGGCCATGCTCGATCGGCTGATGCGGCAACATGCGGCTGGCCGGCGCGATCACAGCGCGACGCTGTGGAGCCTGCTGATGCTGGACGCCTTTCTGCGCCGCATGCAGCAGCCCGCTGCCGCGGCCCCCGCCGGGCCGGCGCGCAGGGTCGTGGCCGCTGGGGCACAGTCATGAATCGCTGCATTCTGGTGTTCGGGATGCCTGCCTGGATCGGCAAACTGTTCGACGGCCATCCGGACGCGCTGTCGAAGGCCGTGCCATGAAGACTGCATCGGTCAATGGTGTTGCCGACGGTGTCATGTCGTCAGCAAAGGAAAAATTCAACGCGACGCGGCGGAGTGCCGGAACCAGAGCTGAAGCGGGTGGCGAACGCAAGATTCGCCTGCTGGTATTCACCAGTCTGTACCCGAATGCCGTCCAACCGCGCCACGGTGTATTTGTCGAGGAGCGGTTGCGCCACCTCGTGGATTCCGGCCGGATTACCGCGACCGTTGTAGCGCCGGTGCCATGGTTTCCGTTTCGGCACCAGCGCTTCGGGGCCTACTCGGCATTTGCCAGGGTGCCTGCGCAGGAGCAGCGCCATGGCATCCAGATCAGCCATCCCCGTTATCCGGCCATTCCGAAACTGGGCATGAGCATCGCGCCATTGCTGATGTATCGCGCCCTTCTGCCGGCCCTCCGAAAATTGCAAGCCAGCGGTGCCGACTTCGATCTGATCGATGCCCACTACTTTTATCCGGATGGCGTGGCTGCAGCGCGGCTTGGCGCGGCCCTAGGCAAACCGGTGGTGATCACCGCGCGCGGTACCGACGTGGCGTGGATCCCGCACTATCGTCGACCCAGAGCGCAAATCCAGTGGGCCGCAGAGCGCGCCGCTGCCATCGTGGCTGTATCGCAGGCGCTGAAGGACAAGGTCACCGCCTTGGGCGTGGATCCCGGGAAGATTACGGTTTTGCGCAATGGCGTTGACCTTGATCGTTTCGAGCCACGGGACCGCACGGTGATCCGTGCCAAATTGGGTCTCACGGGTCCGGTGTGGTTGACAGTGGGCCATCTGGTCGCACTCAAGGGTGTGCACATTGCCATCGCGGCGCTGGCGCGCGTGCCGGATGCGACGCTGTTGGTCGCTGGCGAGGGGCCGGAACAGGGCAAGCTGCGCGGCCTGGTGGAACAGCTTGGTCTGCATGCTCGCGTGCGGTTGCTTGGCGCCATCTCCCACGCGGAGCTGTGTGACTACTACAACGCGGCGGACGTGCTGGTGCAGGCATCGAGCCGTGAAGGCATGCCCAACGTCGTGCTGGAATCGCTGGCCTGTGGTACGCCGGTGGTGGCCGCGCCGTTTGCCGGAATCAGCGAATTGCTGGATGCGCCTGAAGCGGGGGAGATCGCCGCACAGCGGAGTGCCGAAGCCATTGCCGCAGCCTGGCTGCGGTTGCGGGACCGGGCACCGACGCGTACCGCCACCCGCGGCGTTGCGGAGCGGCTGGGGTGGCAGCCGGTCGTGGAAGCGCAGCACGCACTTTATACGCGGGTACTGTTGGCCGCTGCAGGTGGCGCGGCACCCGGAGCAGAGCCATGAACGACATCCTGAGCGTTGCGCAGCGTCAGGCTCGGCCGGGGACGTCGGCTGACCGGCCGTTGCGTATCTTGCACGTGCTCGACCATTCGCTGCCCTTGCACAGCGGTTATACATTCCGGACGCTCGCCATCCTCAGAGCGCAGCGTGCATTAGGGTGGGAAACGATGCAAATGACCGGTCCCAAGCAGGGCAGCGACCGACAGCGCGAGGAACATGTCGGCGACTGGATGTTTTACCGCCCCCCGCCGGCGTCCGGCTTCCTGGCGAGGTTGCCGCTGTTCCAGTATCGCTACCTGATGCGCGCATTGCAGACCCGGCTTGCCGAAGTGGTGGACAGCGTGCATCCGGACATTCTTCATGCGCACTCCCCGGTGCTGGACGCGTTCCCCGCGCTCGCGGTGGGCCGGGCCCTCGGCATCCCGGTGGTGTATGAAGTCCGTGCGTTCTGGGAAGACGCTGCCGTCGACCTCGGTACAGCGAGAGAGGGAGGGGCGCGATATCGGTTGACGCGCGCGCTGGAAACCCGGGCTCTGCAACGGGCAGACGCCGTGACCACGATCTGCGACGGCTTGCGCAGCGACATGCTGAAGCGCGGCATTTCCGCAGACAAGATCACCGTCATTCCCAACGCCGTGGATATCTCCCAATTTCGATTCTCGGCCGCCGCCGATGCGCAGTTGCTGGAGAAATATGGACTCACGCGCGGGAACACGCTGGGGTTCGCCGGCTCGTTCTACGCCTATGAGGGGCTGGATGTGTTGCTCCGGGCAATGCCGCCGGTGCTGCGCGCGGTGCCGCAGGCACGCCTGCTGTTGCTGGGCGGGGGACCGCAGGACGCCGATCTGCGGGCGCTGGTCACCCGCCTCGGCCTCGAGCGCGTGGTGCATTTCGTCGGTCGTGTGCCGCACAGCGAAGTCACTCGGTACTACAGCGCCATGGACGTCATGGTCTATCCGCGTATCTCGCGACGGTTGACGGAATTGGTGACGCCGTTGAAGCCGCTTGAGGCGATGGCCATGGGCAAGCTGGTGGCCGCTTCGGATGTCGGCGGCCATCGCGAGCTGATTCGCGACGGCCACAATGGCCATCTTTTTTCCGCAGGATCGGCCGAAGCCCTCGCGCAGTGTTTGATCAAGCTGCTGAAGACTCCCGCGAGCTGGGACAGGGTGATAGCCAATGGGCGGGAGTTCGTCGAGCGCGAACGCACCTGGTCGGCGAGCGTGGCACGCTACCGCGGCGTCTACGGCGACGTGCTCGACCGTCACGGTCGCAACGCAGGAGCGGCGCATGACCGCTGATACGCCCGCCGTGGTACTGGGCGCCGGAGCCAATGGCTTGGGCGTGGCACGCAGCCTGGCGCGCGCGCGGGTCCCGGTCTGGCTGCTGGATGCAGACATGCGCCGCGCGGAAATGCGTACCCGCGCGGCGAAGCCGTTGCAGATACGTGCGACGCACGGTGAAGCGCTGGTCGAAGACCTCGTGCGTCTGGGTACGACGCAATTTTCCGGTGTGCGCCCGGTCTTGTTCCTGACCCAGGAGGAAAGTGTCAAGACCATTTCGCATCATCGCGATCGCCTGTCGGCTCTGTACCGATTCAGCCTGCCGCCCATGGAAGTTGTGGACACGTTGCTGCACAAGGAGGGGTTCCAGCGTCGAGCCGAACAACTCGGCAGTCCCATTCCGCCGCTGGTGCACATCCGCGTGCTTGCGGATCTGCCCGCACTTGGGGAGCTGCATTATCCGGTGGTGGTCAAGCCTGGCGAGCGGGATGCGGCGTATGCACGGCAGTTCAAAAAGGCTTACCGCGCTGGCAGTGCGGCGGAAGCGGTAGCGTTGATTCGCCGCATCCTGTTGGTGATGGCAGACGTCGTGGTGCAGGAGTGGATCGAGGGACCCGATTCGAATATTTATTTCTGTCTGCAATACGTTGATCAATACGGGCAGGCTGCCGGGTCTTTTGCCGGACGCAAAATCCGTTCCTGGCCACCGCAGGTGGGCGGTACGGCCAGCTGTGTAGCCGCCCCCGAAGTGCATACGGAACTTTCCGCCATGACCACCCGGTTTTTCCAGGCCGCAGGCGTGGTCGGCATGGCCAGCATGGAGTACAAGCGCGACACGCGCAGCGGCGAGTTCCGCATGGTGGAGCCAACGATCGGCCGTACCGATTACCAGGAAGAAGTGGCAACCTTGAACGGCGTCAACCTGCCGTACGCGGCCTGGTGTTCGGTGCTGGGTCTGCCGCTTCCGCCGCCTGCCGCAACAAAACGACCGGTCGTATGGCGGGTGCGCTCCGAGGACGTGCAATCCGCAGCTGCCCAAGGCCAGCGCATCACCCAGGGCTATCCGCGCGGTGGGCAGGTGGCCGATGCTGTGTGTCGGTGGCGTGATCCCATGCCGTGCCTGGTGCAAGGCCTGCGGCATGTCCGTCGCGCGCTGCTCGGCCGAACTTCGAAGAGGATGCCGGGATCACCGGTGGCCGGGAGCAAGTCATGAACGTGGTCGCGAGACTTCTGTCCAGACAATGGACGCGCCCTGTCGTGGATGCGCGGGGTGGATTGCAAGCTGCCGCCGAATGGCTGGCGCGCGCCCAGGACGCCACCGGTTGCGGCGGCGTCAGCGCCTATTACGATGCAACGAAGCGGCAATGGGCTGGTGCCTATCCGGAAACCACCGGTTACATCATTCCAACCTTCCTGCGCTATGCGGAGTTTTCCGGTCAACGCGAGTATCGGGAGCGTGCCATCCGCATGGCCGAGTGGGAAACCGCCATCCAGCTTCCTGAAGGGGGCGTGCGTGCCGGCACAATGGACGCAGCGCAGATTGTGCCGACGATCTTCAATACCGGACAGGTGTTGTTTGGCTGGCTGTCCGCGTGGCAACAGACGCAAGACGCGCGCTTGCATGACTCGGCGATGCGTGCGGCCGATTGGCTGGTGGCCGCCCAGGATCCTGATGGCGCATGGCGTCGCTACGCTTCACCGTTTGCCGCCCAAGGCGCGAATACCTACAACACGCGCGTGGCGTTTGCGCTGGCCAAAGCCAGCCAGGTCTTGCAGGAGCCGCGTTATCTGGATGCGGCGGTGCGCAACGTGCAGTGGGCACTTACCCAGATGCAGCCCAATGGATGGTTGCAGAACAACGATCTGGAAGACAACGAGCGGCCGCTCACGCATACCATCGCCTATGCGACGCGCGGCATTCTGGAAGTTGGATCGATCGCTGCCGACGGTGCCTTGATCGAGGCTGCGGCGCGCGTGGCGCAAGCCGTTGCGCGCACCCAGCGCCGCGATGG
>DATCWU010000081.1:0-8448 GCA_036566165.1 Rhodanobacter sp.
TCCCGGATACAACGAGGCCAGGGTGCCAAACGCCTCGGCCACCTGCAGCGGTGCGTGGTTCGGCAGCATGATGCCGCCGGCGCCCACGCGGATCGTCGACGTGCCGCCAGCTACGTGGCCGATCAACACGGCTGTCGCCGCACTGGCGATGCCCGGCATGTTGTGGTGCTCGGCCAGCCAGTAACGGGTGTAACCCAGCCGCTCGGCCCACTGCGCCAGATCCAGCGTGTTGCGAAAGGCCTGCGTGACATCGCTGCCTTCAGTCACCGGTGCCAGGTCAAGGATGGAATACGGAATCATGCGGCGTCCTCGCCAACGCGGAAGCCATCAATCTGGGGGCGCTTGCGGCCAATTGCCACTGCCGACCTGCGGCACGCATCCCGGCGTGCCCATGCACGGTGTACGCGTCACCCCACCATCTACACTGCCCGCATCCGCACTCGCTTGCCGTTATCCATGACCGAACCAACTCGCCTGGCCAAACGCGTGGTAGCGCTGACCCATTGTTCGCGGCGCGAGGCCGAGCAGTACATCGAAGGCGGCTGGGTGCGCGTCGACGGGGTGGTGATCGAGAAGCCGCAATTCATGATCGACACGCAAAGCGTGGAAATCGATCCGGCCGCAACGCTCGCGCCACTGGAAGCCATCACCCTGGTGCTGCACAAGCCAGTTGGCTATGACGCCGGCGACGGTCCGAACCCGGCCAGCGCACTGGTCACCCCCGCCACGCACACGCCCGACGACCCATCCGGTGTACGACCGTTGCAGCGGCACCTGACCCACCTGACCGCACTGTTGCCGCTGCCGGCGCAGGCCAGCGGATTGCTGGTCCTCAGCCAGGACTGGCGCGTGGTGCGCAAGCTCGGCGAAGGTGGCGAGCGCATTGAACAGGAGTTTGTCGTCGAGGTGGACGGCACGCTGACCACAGGCGACCTCGCGCTGCTCAACCATGGACTGGAAATCAATCACTATGCGCTGCCGCCGATCAAGGTCAGCTGGCAAAGCGAGCGCCGGCTGCGGTTTGCCTTCAAGCGCCTGCAACCCAGCCAGATCGAGCTGATGTGCCAGGCCGTCGGGCTGCGGGTACTGGGCATGAAGCGCCTGCGCATCGGGCGCATTCCGCTCGCGCGGCTGGCATCCGGACAATGGCGCTACCTGGCGCCCGACGAGCGCATCTGATGACAGCACGTGCCGCGCGCCCGTAAGCGCTGCCTGATATATCCCCACATGGCCCGGAACCACTTAGACTTCCCTGTGCGTCAACCGCAGCGCCTGTGCCTGCGGACGCGTGCGGTCCACAATCGCACCGAACCACTTACATCCACATCGCGGAGAACAGCATGAGCAAGGGGATGGATTCAAAAAAGAGCGAAAAGAAGAAGCCGAGCAAGACCCTGAAGGAAAAACGGGCTGCCAAGCAGGAAAAGAAAAAGAGCCAGTAATCGCATCCAGTTTGCGCGTACCGCGCAAATCGGCTGTGTCTGCACTCAACGTCATGCCAGCGCCGTCCCGTCGACGCGCTGGCGTCGTCGCACTGGACACGTTGGCAGCACACAGGGCTCTGGCGGCAACGGCGCAGCAACGCACGACCGGGCTGGAATCGTCACGCTAGCGGCCTCGATCGCACGCACCATACCCGCCCGGCATAGTCACCGGCGAAGCCTCACCAGCGCGCAGTTTGTTGCGCGCCATCTACCACGCGCAACCCAGCCTTGGCATCGCGCTGCCCCACCCGCCAAGGACAGCGCATCTGTACGATGCGCATGTTCGCTTCCCGCCAGCACACGCCAGCGTGCTGACAATCAGCAGATTCAATATTTCTCCGCTGCGGCCGATAGCTCCCGATGCCGACAGGCAGATGACCGAGAGGAGGACTGCGCGCGATGATGAGCTTTTGGCGGCGCCTCTTCGGCGCGACCGATCCGGTAGCAGCGCGTGTCCCGCCACACACGGCCAGACCGCGGGGCACGCCTGCCAGCGCACCATCCGCTGCACCCGCGCCCACACCGAGCGTGCCGCCGGCAGCCATCAGTGAGCGCTTTCACCGTCTAATTTTTGCCTTGCCTGCGGCTGGAGCAGGTGAGCCTGCAGAGCATGGCGCGGCCATCCTCAAACGGCTGGATTTGCTCAGCACGCGCTTCGACATGCGCAGCCTGCCGCGGCTGCCTGCCGTGTTGCCGCAATTGTTGCGCACGTTGAAAAGCGATACTGCCGCAGGTGGCGAACTGGCCAAACTGGTGGGTCGCGACCCGCTGATGGTCGGCGAAGTCATGCGCGTCACCGGCAGCGTCTACTATCGCGCCGCGCAGCCGATCAGCAACCTGCAGCAGGCGGTCGTGTTGCTTGGCCAGGATGGCTTGCACCGTGTGATCACACAGCATGCGATGAAACCCATCCTGCAGGCCAACGCTGGTGGATTCGGACACACTGGCGAGTATCTGTGGGATCACGCCGAGCGCTGCGCCCATGCCTGCGCATGGCTGGGCAAGCACGCGGGTGGGGATACGTTCGAGGCCTACCTGGCCGGCATCATCTGCCACACCGGCACCGGGGCCGTGGTGCGCCTGCTCAATCAACTACTGGCCGACGCGCCCGCGCCCGCGCTGGATACCCGATTCATCGCCCGGTGCGCCGCGTTGGGTGCCCGGCTGTCGCTGCAGGCAGCCCGGCACTGGGAACTGCCGCCACGTGTCATCGTTGCGCTCGATGAACACCAGCAACCGGACAGCGTCGCTACTTCTGCGCTGGGGCGGGCGCTGGCGGCGGCTGACACGCTGGGCATGGCGCACCTGCTTGGTGCGCAAGGGCTGCTGCCGGTTGACATTGACCTCAGCGCAGCATGGCCGGACAGCTTTCCGCCCTCCGTACTGAAGCGCTGCCAGGCTGATTTGCATCGACACTTTCGCCTGCCGACCAACTCCACCCACGACGCTCACTGACCCGCGCGCGCCAAACGCGCCGGCAAACTCAGGAACAGGCCGGCAGCTTGATCGTGTGCCCTATCGCCAGCCGGTGGTGCTTGAGGCCGTTCATCTGCGCCACCTCCTGCACACTGGAACATTGCAGCTTGCGCACGATGCCGATCAGCGTGTCGCCCCGGCGCACCTTGTACGTGCGTGCGGCCACCGGGCGGGCCGACGCCGCACTTGCCACTGTCGGCGTGCTTGTCGCCGGAACCACCGCGGCGTGCAGGTCGGCGGCAAGGATCGGCCACGGTCCGGTGACGCAACGCGCCGCGTAGGCGCTTTCCAGTGCCTTCGGCAGCTGCAGTCGGGCCCCGGTCGGCTGCGCCACTTGCGGATCGAGGCGCGGGTTGAGATTGCGCAATGTGCGGAACCAGCCGGCACTCATGCCGCCGGCCGAACCCAGACATACTGTGAGTTCGGTCAACGACGCCGGACGTTGCAGCGTGATCGTGACTGGGGTGCCGTCGACCTTGGGGAAACGCAGGTTGTAGCTGTCCGGATGCAGGAACAACCACG
This sequence comes from Rhodanobacter sp., assembly GCA_036566165.1. Classification (GTDB taxonomy): domain Bacteria; phylum Pseudomonadota; class Gammaproteobacteria; order Xanthomonadales; family Rhodanobacteraceae; genus Rhodanobacter. The sequence continues at coordinate 3,483 of DATCWU010000081.1, forward strand.
CCGCGGCCAATACGGCTGGCACATATTCCCGCGTTTCCTGCGATAGCTGGTTGTAGATTTTCGGGTCGTAGAAACTGACCGCCGGGTTATCACCCACCATTCGCCGCATGCGCCCTTCGCCGGCGTTGTACGCCGCCAGCGTGATCTCCAGATTGTTGTTGAAGATCTCCAGCTGCTCGTCCATGTACTCGGCGTTGGCACGTGCCGCCGCGGCGGGGTCGAAACGCAGATCAAAACTGCTGTCGCTGGTCAGTCCGAACCGCATGCCGGTGGCATACATGAACTGCAATGGCCCGGCGGCACCCGAGCGGGACACCGCATGCACCTTGCCACCCGACTCTTTCGCCATGATCCCAAACAGCAGCGCCTCGGGCAGCCGTGCCTGTGCGTATGCCGGCTCCATTTGCGAGCGCAGATATTCGTAGTTGACATACGTATCCATCAAGGTGGGACGCCACTGCGTCAGCCACATTTCCAGCGCGGCCTTCACCGGGCCATTCATGGCAATCAGTTCGGAAAGTTTTTGCCCGCGCAGCAGCGTCACGCTGCGTTGTGCCTGCGGCGAGGCTGACGCCCCGGCCGGTTCGCCGGCGAGGCCAGGTTGTGCCGGGCTGGCTTCGGCGTCGACCCCGTCGTCACCAAGAAAACTGCCGTCCTTCAGCCGCAGCAGGCGGTCGAACACCGAGAAGAATCGCTGTGGGTCACAGCCCTCCGTGCGACCGCACTCCGCCGAGGCTTGCTTCAACGTGTCCAGCGCATGGGCCAAGGTCTTTTGCGCGGCACTGGCGTCGCCGGCACGCGCCTGTTGCAAGGCGGTCTCGTAACCCACGCTGGCCTGGTCGAGCTGCGCATACAGCGCGTTGACCGTCGCTGTCGGCCTGGGCCCCGCGGCACTGGCGCAGGCCACGAGAAGAACGGGCGCGGCCACCCACAACAGCGGACGCAAAACACGCACAGCGGAACACAACGACATCGACCGGGCACTCGGCAAATTGTTTACCATAGCCGGCACGCCGCATCGACTCAACGTACGGCGCACGCCCGACAAGTGCGGCGCTGGCTACAATCCAGCAACCAGCAACGGATGGGACGCCATGACTGAAATCCTGATCGGCCGCAACGACAGCACCAGCGTCACCCTCGATCCGCACTACGGCAACCGCCATGGCATGATCGCCGGCGCCACCGGCACCGGCAAATCCGTGTCGCTGATGGTGTTGGCGGAAGGTTTTTCCCGCCTCGGCGTGCCGTGTTTTCTGGCCGACGCGAAGGGTGACCTGGCCGGTCTGAGCATGGCCGCCAACGCACCGGGCGACAAGCTCCAGGCGCGCCTGGACAAACTCAAACTCACCGACTGGAAGCCGCAGGCCAACCCGGTTGTGTTCTGGGACATCTACGGCAAGCTCGGGCATCCGGTGCGCGCCACCATCAGTGAAATGGGCCCGCCCCTGCTCGGTCGCGTGCTGGAATTGAACGACACCCAGCAAGGCGTGCTGGAAGTGGTGTTCAAGTTGGCCGACGAGCAAGGCTGGCTGCTGCTGGACCTGGCCGATCTGCGTGCGCTGCTGGCCTACGCGGCCGACAACGCCAAGGCTGTCTCCGGCCGCTACGGCCTGATCAGCACCGCCAGCATCGCCGCCATTCAGCGGGCTTTGCTGCAACTGGAAAACGACGGCGCGGATCAGTTCTTTGGCGAGCCGGCGCTGGACCTGGCCGACCTGATGCGGCAGGACATGAGCGGGCGTGGCATCATCAACGTGCTGGCGGCTGATCAACTGATCATGCAGCCACGGCTGTATTCCACGTTCCTGCTGTGGTTGCTGTCCGAATTGTTCGAGCAACTGCCTGAAGTGGGTGACCTCGACCAGCCGAAGCTGGTGTTCTTCTTCGACGAGGCGCACCTGCTGTTTGATGACGCCCCACCGGCGCTGCAGCAACGCGTCGAGCAAGTGGTGCGGCTGATCCGCTCCAAGGGTGTTGGCGTGTATTTCTGCTCGCAGAATCCGGATGATGTGCCCGGCGTCATCCTCGGCCAGCTCGGCAACCGCATCCAGCACGCGTTGCGGGCGTTCACTCCGCGCGATCAAAAGGCCGTCAAGGCTGCGGCGGAAACCTTTGTCGCCAACCCCAAGCTCAATGTGGTCGAGGCCATCACCAAACTCGCCGTCGGTGACGCGCTGGTTTCGACGCTGGCCAGCGGTGGGGTGCCGACGCCGGTGGAACAAGTGATGGTGACCACGCCGTGCTGCCGCATCGGCGCGATCACCGATGCCGAACGCGCGACCATACGCCAGCGCTCACCCGTCGGTGCGAAATACGACACCGCCATGAACCGCGACTCGGCTGCAGAAATGCTGGCTGCCCGCGCCGACGCCAAGGCGGCACCGAGCGCTGCCGTCCCCACCGCGGGTGGCGCCACCGCAACGGGCGCCGCGGCACCCGCTACCACCGCCGGGTCCCCATGGGGGGGTGCCGTGCACGATGCCCTGTTCGGCACCAAACGCCGCCAGGGCATGGTCGAGACCATGGGCAAGCAAGTCATGCGCACCATGGGCAGCCAGATCGGGCGTCAGATTCTGCGTGGCGTACTCGGCGGCATCTTCGGGGGCAAGCGGTGACGCGCTTTGCCACCCCTCGCGCATACCGTCGATCTGTCGGCTGCCCGGCATGACGCGCTGGCGCGCACCGCTGCCCGGTTCCACGGCGATCATCACCCGCGAAGGCTTTGAGCAGCTCAAGGCCGAGGTGGATCATTTGTGGCATGTGCTGCGCCCGCAAGTGGTCAAGGCGCTGGCCGCTGCGGCCGCCGAAGGCGATCGTTCGGAAAACGCCGAATACACCTACCGCAAGAAGCAACTTGGCGAAATTGATCGACGCTGCCGCTACCTGAGCAAACGCATTCCCGCGCTGAAAGTTGCCGAAGGCCTGCCCACCGACCAGCACGCGGTGTTCTTCGGCGCACACATCGAAGTGGAAAACCTCGACTCCGGCGCAACCGCCCGCTACCGCATTGTCGGCCCGGACGAAACCGACGCCCGGCAAGGCTGGATCAGCATCGACTCGCCGCTGGCGCGCGCCGTACTCAAGAAGCACATCGACGACGAATTCTCCTGCGAACTACCCGGTGGCCTGACCCACTTCGCCGTGCTGGATGTGAAATACGACTGAGCGCATGCCGGACACCGACGCGCGCATCAGGGAATGACATACGGCGGCGGGTATGCGCGCCCTGCCCGGCGTGGCTGATAGCAGACTGTGGTGCGATGAAATATTTCGTGATCGTTCTCTGCGCGCCAGCCAGGTGCGCCAGCGAGTGGCAGCGGACGCAGTTCCAGTGGATCGTGCAGCAGTTCATCCCCGGCAATGGCCGCGGCACACGTGGCACGGACTTGCGCCAAGTCGATATCGCGCGTGGTCTGAAACACCAGCGCCTTGCCGACCAGCAGCTGCGACGGCGTCAACGCCTGCTCCAGCAGTGCATGGCCAAACAGCTCGGCTTGAATCGAGCCATCCAGCCAGGCATTGCGGTGGGTCCAGAACAGGGCATACCAATCGTGTGCGTTCCACAGCTCCAGCAGCGCCGGATCATGCAGCAGCACGATGACGCCGCCTTCGTCGAAATGGGTCAGCGCGTATTGCGTACGCGAGCGCTGTTTGCTGCCCATGTGCGCAATCTCGCGCATCTGCCGCCGGTTCAACGCCAGCTTCAACTCTGGATAGCGCAGCCACACGAGCGCGTTGAGCAAATCGTGCCAATTGCCTTCGCGGGTAGCAATCTCGCCGCGCTCGGCAATGCGTTGCTCATAGTGCATGCCGTCGGCGAGCACTTCGGTGGTTTGCGTCGCGAAGCGATGATCGCTGCCATCCGGCAAGCGTGCATTGAGTGCAGCGACGGACGGCCAGGCGTCACCGTGCAACAACGCCGCGTACTCATGCCATGCGGCCAGCGGCAAGCGCCGGAATACCTGCGGATCGACGGCATCACGTGCTGGCGCGTGGTAGCGCATTGCTCACGATACCCCATGGGCCGACGGGCACAGGGATACCCGTGGGTCGACCTGCAGGCCGGACTCAGTTCCGCGCGCACATGGGTCACGGATCATTGGGTCGCCTCCTTTCTGTCTTGTTCGGCTTGGCGTTGATCTTCAGCTGTGCGGGGCCTTGCGGCAAGCCATGGCAGGCACTCCCCCGCCCTCGTGGCTGGCGCCATGACCCCATCGGGAGGGCGCGCGGGTAAGCTTGACGCATCCATAACCGGGACATGCCCATGGGCCAGACGATCAATCTCAACACCACCACCATGCACTGCATCACCGCCTACCTGGCCAAGCCAGCAGGCGAGCCGAAGGGCGGTGTGGTGGTGATCCAGGAAATTTTCGGGGTAACCGCGCATATCCGCAGCGTGGCCGACCGCTTTGCCGAACTTGGCTACACGGCGGTTGCGCCGGCATTTTTTGATCATCTGGAAAGTGGCGTCGAGCTGGGCTACGACCGCGCCGGTTACGCCAAGGGCAAGCAGCTTGCCACCGAGCTCGGTTTCGACCGCGCGCTGGAAGACGTGGCCAGTGCCGCCGAATCCATCGGCTCCGCAGGCAAGATCGGCGCCGTGGGCTACTGCTGGGGCGGCACGGTGGCGCTGTTGTCCGCCATGCGTCTGGGGTTGCCCGCAGTGAGTTACTACGGCGCGCGCAACCTGCCCTTTCTGCACGAGGTACCACAGGCGCCGGTGATGTTCCACTTTGGCGAAAACGATCCGAACATCCCGCCTGACGCCGTGGCCAAACATCGCGCCGCGCTGCCACAGATGGAGGTGTTTACCTACCCGCATGCCGACCATGCGTTCAATCGCGATGGCAGTTCCGCTTACCACGCAGCGAGTGCCAAGCTGGCGATGCAACGCACGTTGGCATTCTTCGACCAACATCTCGCCAGCGCATGAGCAAAGTATTCACGCTTGATCCGCGCC
>DATCWU010000082.1:0-7755 GCA_036566165.1 Rhodanobacter sp.
GCATCGCGCTCGACATACTCGACGTTCTCGATGTTGGAGTCGGCGGCTGCGATCGCTGCGGCCACCGTGGCCAGTACCCCGGGGTGATTGGCCACCTCGATGCGCAACTCCGCCCGATAATCGCCCTGCACGTCGCGTGCCCATTCGATGCCCACCCGACGCTCGGACGCCTTGCGCAATTCGACCACGTTCGGGCATTCCTGCCGGTGCACGACAACGCCCTTGCCTGGCGAGAGGTAGCCGACGATGGTGTCCCCGGGCAACGGATGGCAGCAGTTGGCGAAACTCAGCACGCCGCGTTCGGCGCCGGTAATGCGGATGTTTTCATCCGCGTGCGGCGCCTGCGGGACGTCTCCGGGCTGCCTGCCGCGCGAACGCAGCAATTGCGTGGCCACCCGATCCGGCATGCGATTGCCCAGCGCGATATCGGAGAGCAATTCCTCCAGGCGGCGCAACTTGACGCTGCCCAGGAACCGATCCAGCACCGCCGGCGAAATTCCATCCAGGCTGTAACCACGCGCATCCAGCGCCCGATCCAGCATGCGATGGCCAAAATCCACCGCATCCTCGTGCTGCAGGTGTTTCAGATGCTGACGGATCGCCGTGCGCGCCTTGCCGGTCACCACCGCTTCGAGCCACGCCGGATTGGGCGTGGCCGATGGCGCGGTGATGATCTCCACCAGCTGTCCGGATTCAAGACGCGCGCGCAACGGCAGCAGCTTTTTGTCCACGCGAGCAGCCACGGCGTGGTCGCCGACATCCGTATGCACGGCGTAGGCGAAATCCAGCACCGTGGCGTTGCGCGGCAGCGAGAGGATGTCGCCGTGCGGGGTGAACACGTAGACCTCGTCCGGGAACAGGTCAATCTTGACGTTTTCGATGAACTCGGCCGACGAGGTGGTGTTGACCTGGCTGTCCACCAGCGAGGACAACCACTCGCGTGCCCGCGCCTGCGCACTGTTCGCCGGGCCACTGTCGGTCTTGTACGCCCAATGCGCCGCGATGCCGCTTTCCGCCACCGAGTTCATTTCCGCCGTGCGGATCTGCACCTCGATCGGCGCACCGAACGGCCCCAGCAACACGGTATGCAATGACTGGTAACCGTTGGCCTTGGGAATGGCGATGAAATCCTTGAAGCGGCGATCCACCGGCTTGTACAACCCATGCACCACGCCCAGGGCGACGTAACAGCTCACCGCACTATCGACGACCACCCGGAAACCGTAGACGTCCATCAACTGCGCAAAACTCTTGTGCTCGCTGCGCATCTTGGAATAGATGCTCCACGGCGACTTGATGCGCCCCACGACACGACATTGCAGATGATTAGCGTCGAGCCGCTCAGCCAGCGCCGCCTCGATTTTCGCCATCGCCTCGCGCCGGTTGCCAAGGGCGGCACGGATACGTTCGCTGATGACGCGGTAGCGATCCGGATACAACGCGCGGAACCCCAGATCCTGCAATTCGGCCTTGAACTTGTTCATTCCCAGGCGCTGCGCGATCGGGCCGAAGATCTCCAGCGTTTCGCGGGCAATGCGCCGGCGCGACGGCAAATCCTTGGCCCCCAACGTGCGCATGTTGTGCAGGCGATCGGCCAGCTTGATCAGGATGACGCGGATGTCGCGCGCCATCGCCAGCAGCATCTTGCGGAAGCTTTCGGCGTCGGCTTCCTGCCGCGTGCCAAACTGCATCTTGTCGAGCTTGGTGACCCCATCGACCAACTCGGCGACCACCTCACCAAACTCGCCGGCCAGCACCTCACGGGTGAGCGCGGTATCCTCCAGCGTGTCGTGCAGGAGTGCGGCGATGATGGTTTCCGCGTCCATGCCAAGCTCGGCCAGGACGCGCGCCACAGCCACCGGATGGGTAATGTAGGGCTCGCCGCTCTTGCGCTCCTGACCGGCGTGCGCGCTGGCACCGACGCCAAACGCATGCATGACCAGCTCGACCTGCTCCACCGGCAAATACGCGACGCTTTCCTTCAGCGCCAGAGCGTACGGCGGCAGCGTGGACAGATCAGCACAAGCGGGATGAGTGGCCGCGGACATGCTGTCGGTGCCTGCTCAAACCTGCACCTTGCTGCACCAGCACCAGCCGCTGCTGCGGCCAGCAACCGCCGGGGCGTGGCCATGGGCGATCACGGTCAGGCAGCAGGCGGACGTTGCACGCGCGCGACGCCAGGCACCGAAACGATCGGCGTGGGTGACGCGCTGGCTACAGCCGCCGCCGTCCATCAGTCGTCACCGCCCTTGGACAGATCGTCGTCAACCTCCGCCGCAGCCCATTCCAGCGCTTCGCGTTCGGCACGCTCGCGCTCAGCCTTGTCAATCTGATCGATCATGGTCTGGTCAATCCGGCGCTCGGCGATCTCCCGCAGCGCGATCACGGTCGGCTTGTCATGCCCCGGGTTGACTGCCGGCTCGGCACCTTTCTCCAGCTGGCGCGCGCGCTTGGTCGCCATCAGCACCAGTTCGAAGCGGTTGTCAACTACCTCGAGGCAGTCTTCCACGGTAATGCGGGCCATGCGAAATCCTCACAGAATAATGACTTATACGGTGAGTCAGTGTAGAGCGCAGGTGCTTTGCTGGCAATGCACGCCCGCGTATGATGGTCGGCTGCACTAATGCGGCGTGGAACCGCGCGGCGTGCCCGCGCATCAAACCATACGAATCGGTACACTTATCCGCCCCGCCCTTCTCCCGAATCTTCCCCATCATGTCTTTTTCGTTCCGCCGTCTGCCACTGCGCCCCTGGTCCACGATAGCTGCAGTGCTGTTACTGGCGGGCTGCGCGATTGCCAAGCCGCGCACGGATGATCCGTTGGAGAAGTACAACCGCGCGGCCTACCAGTTCAACGACAGCGTGGACAAGGTCGTCGTGCGTCCGGTGGCATTGGGCTATCGCCGAGTGACCAACGCGCCTGTACGCCGTTCGGTCAGCGACTTCTTCACCAACATCCGCATGCCAGTGACCGTTGCCAATGACCTGTTGCAGGCGCGCCCGAAACACGCACTGGAAAACACCGGCCGGTTCCTGATCAACCTCACACTTGGCGTCGGCGGCTTCTTCGACCCGGCCAGTCAGCTCGGCCTGCCACTGGAGGACAACGATTTCGGCATCACCCTGGCACGCTGGGGCGTGCCGGAAGGTGACTATCTGGTACTTCCGCTGCTCGGCCCGAACACCGCACGTGACGTCTGGCGCATTCCGGTGGACAGTTATTTCTTTGACCCGTTGAGCATCTACGCCAGCAACCACCATTACCACGGCCTGCAGTACGCACCGCAAGCGCTGTACCTCATTACCATCCGCTCCCGCGCCATCGACGCGGAAAGCTTCCTGCAGTCGGCTTACGACCCGTACGTGTTCATACGCGACGCCTATCGCCAGCGGCGGCTTTACCAGATTTACGATGGCAATCCACCGGCCGCCATCATCCAGGAGATGCAGGGGCTGGATGACAAGGGCTTTGATCCGGAAGAACTGCTGGATCAGCAGCACCAGTGGGAGAAAAGTCAACCGGCCCAGGGTACGCAGTAACTTTGAACTCTGGCTGCGCACAAAAAAAGGAGCCACGCGGCTCCTTTTTCTGTACATGGCGCTCCGGCACCGCGCGGATGAGAGCCGCTCAGCCCAGCAAGTGATCGACGCCGCACACCCCGGCCAGTGTCTGCATGCCCTCCGGCAAGTGCACCAGCCGTACCGGCCGCCCACGCGCGGACGCGTCAGCCATCACCGCCAGCAGGCAGGACAACCCGGCACTATCGCCATGCGTCACGCCGGACAGATCGAGCACCGTCACCGCAGCCGTCGCCAATGCCGCCTGCAGCTTCTGCTGCGCCTGTGCGGCAGTGGCGAAACTCAACACGCCGCGCAACGCCAACGTATCCGGCGTGGCTGCCGCAAACTGGAAAGCCATTGGTGCGGCACCCGTGTTCACTTGATCGGTTTGCCGTCCGCGTCCATGACCGTAAGCGCCTTCGCGCCCTGCGTCTCGAGATTGCCGATCAACTGATCGATACCCACTTTGCGAATCTCCGCATCCACCTGGTTGCGATAGTTGGTGATGTAGGAGATGCCCTCGATGATCACGTCGTAGGCTTTCCAGTCGCCGTTACGGCTCTTGCGGAACGCGTAATCGACCGACACCAGCTTGCCGTCATCCAGTACAACCTGCGTACGCACTATCGTGCGCTTGTCGTTGAGATCGCCATTGAACGGCAACACCTTGACGCTGCCGCGGGTGTAATTGAGCAGGCCTTCGGCGTAGCGGTGCGTGATCGAGTTGTAAAACGCCTTGGCAAAGCGCTCGCGCTGAGCCGGCGGGGTATCCCGCGCATGCTGGCCAAGCACCAGGATCGACGCGTAATCGATATCAAAGTGCGGCAGGAACACCCCATCTATGACCTTGATCAGTTTCTCCTGATTCTGCTTCAACTCCTCGCGATGACCGTCGATGGCATTGCCAAGTTGCTCGACGATGGTCTGCACCACCTGCAACGGAGTTTGTTGCGTCGTCGCAGTGGCGGCGGATGGCGACGCACTCTGCGCCGGCAGCGCGCTGCTCGAGAGCGCGGCAAATGCAACCGTGGTGGCTAAAACCAATTGGCGAAACATGGACGCTCCTCGAAGATGACGATCCCGGCTCAGTGTTTGCGGGCCGTTGAACTTGACGCCGGGACACTGCCGGCAGCCTGCTTGTCAGCCGGTGACCCGTTGACCAGAAACTTGCCGATCAAATCCTCCAGTTGCATCGCCGACTGGGTGAGGATCATCTCGTCACCCTGCTTGAGTGCATCCGGCGAACCACCTGGCTGGATCGCAACATACTGGGTGCCGATCAAACCGCTGGTGAACACCGCAGCGGCAGAATCGTCCGGAATCTGGTTGTAGCGTTTGTCGATCGCCAGCGTCACGTCCGCATCCAGCTTGAGCGGATCGGCATGCACGGACTGCACGCTGCCAATGGGCACCCCGGCCATCTTCACCGGGGCACCGGCCGCCAGCGTCCCGACATTGGTGAAACGCGCGGTAACTGTGTAGGTACCGCCGAGATTGTCGGCTATGCCACCGGCGCCGAAGAACTTGCCGAGCATCTCCTCCAACTGCTGTGCCGGCTTGGTGAACACCAGCGTGCCGCCGGGGGCCACCAGTTGTTTAGCGGTACCGTACTGGATGCCAATGTACTGATCGCCGAGCAGGCCGCTGGTGAAGATGGTCGCTATCGAATCCTGCGGAATCTTGTTGTAGCGCTGATCAATGGACAGTGTCACATCAGCCACTTCCTGCCCCGGCAGCAGTCTAATCGACTGCACCTGGCCGATGCGCACGCCGGCAATCTTGACCGGAGCACGCTCCTTGAGCTGGCCGATGTTCGCGAAGCGGGCGTCGAGCGTATAGCTGGCGCCTTGATGCACATTGGCCACCGAGGTGGTCTGCGTCGCCAGATACGCCAGCGCGGCAAAGCCGAGCACGATGAACAGGCCAGTGCCAATGGCGTAGGAACTGCGGGGTTGGCTCACGGCACGATCCTCAAGATGGACGGTTGATCAGTGGAACAATGATGGCGAGCTGGCACATGCGGTGCGGTCACATCAGGAACGCGGTAAGCACGAAATCCAGCGCCAGGATGGCGATGGACGAAGCCACCACCGTGCGCGTGGTGGCATGAGCTACGCCCTCGCTGGTCGCAGCGGTGGCAAACCCCTGGTACACCGCAATCAATGTCACCACCGCGCCAAACGCGAGACTCTTCAGCAGCACGCCGTTGATGATATCGGTGCGCAAGTCCACCTGCGCCGTCATGTTGGACCAGAACGTGCCGTTATCGATACCGAGCCAGGTGACACCTACCAGGTGCCCGCCAAACACGGCCATCGCGCAAAACACGCAACACAGCAGCGGCATTGCCACTACCCCGGCCAGAAAGCGCGGCGTGGCGACATAGGCGATCGGATCGACTGCCATCATCTCCATCGCGGCAATCTGGTCGGTGGCACGCATCAGTCCGATCTCGGCGGTGATCGCCGTGCCTGCACGCCCGGCAAACAACAGCGCCGTCACCACCGGCCCCAGCTCGCGATACACCGACAACGCCACCACCATGCCGCTGGCTGAGGTGCCGCCGAAAATCGACAGCACGTGATACAGCTGCAACATCAACACCATGCCGACAAACAAGCCGCAGACCATGATGATGGTCAGGCTCATCGCGCCGACAAACCACAACTGGCGCGACGTCTCGCGGAAATACTGGAAACTGCGCGGTACCGCTGCCAGCAGCGTCAACAAAAACAATCCGCACGCACCGATTTGCGCCAGCGTCTGCGTCACCACGTTGCTGCCGCCCCACCGCCGCGCATTCATGGCCTGGCTCCGGCAAAACCCAGCTCGGTGGCAAAATCCACCGCCGGATACTGGAACGGCACCGGACCGTCGGCTTCGCCACCGAAGAACTGTCGCGTCCACGGTGAGCCGTCGTCGGCAATCGTTTTCGGATCGCCCTGCGCCACCACCTTGCCGTTGGCCAGCAATTGCACGTGATCGGCAATCTCGCGCACGGCGGACAACTCGTGCGCGACAAGCACGCTGGTGATGCCCAGCGTGCGATTGAGGGTGGCGATCAGCAACAGAATCTGGTTCAACGCGACCGGATCCAGGCCGACAAACGGTTCGTCATACAGGATCAACATCGGGTCAAACACGATTGCGCGCGCCAGCGCCACGCGCCGGGCCATGCCACCGGACAGTTCACTGGGCATCAGGCGCGCCGCGCCGCGCAGCCCCACTGCCTGCAACTTCATCAGCACGACATTGCGGATCAACACCTCCGGCAAGCGCGTGTGTCGGCGCAGCGGAAAAGCCACGTTCTCGAACACGTCATAGTCGGTCAACAGTGCAGAGTTTTGAAACAGATAGCCGATGCCTTCGCGCAGTTCGTACAACTGCTCGCGCGGCAGCTCGGCAACGTTTTCGCCGTCGAGCAGAATCTGTCCGGCATCGGCACGCATGTGCCCGGTGATGTGCTTGAGCAACGTCGTCTTGCCGGTGCCGCTGGCGCCCATGATCGCGGTGATGCGACCCCGCGGGATGTCCATGTCCAGGCCGTCAAACACGGCCCGGCCGCCAAGCACCGTCGTCAACCCGCGAATGCGCACCAGGGTGTCGTCGGCTGGTGGTGTGGAAACGGGCTCGGTCATTGGCGCGGGCTGCAGGAAGAAAGTATGCAAAGTAGCCCAAGCGTGCGCGCAAGACCACGCGTCGGGAGTCCACGTCCGCGCGCGCTCATGCGTCAGCGGCCAGCAATTCGGCGATCAACGCTGCGTGCCGTTGCCACTGCACCGAACTGCGCTGGCGCACCGCGCGCACGATCGCCTGCAAGTCGTCCAGCGCCTCGGCGAACACATCGTTGACGAGGATGTAGTCAAACTCGCACGCGTGCGCAATCTCGCCACGCGAGTTGTGCAAGCGACGCTCGATCACGTCTTCGCTGTCAGAGGCGCGACCACGCAGACGCCGTTCCAGCTCCGCGCGCGATGGCGGCAGGATGAACACGCTGACGCAATCGCTCTGGCTGCGGCGCACCTGCTCGGCACCCTGCCAGTCGATCTCCAGCAGCACATCGCGACCTTGCGCCAGCAAGGCCTGCACATTCGCCCGCGCGGTGCCGTACAAGTTGCCGTGCACCTCGGCATGCTCGAGAAAAATCCCGGTGGCGATGCCGCGCTCAAATTCGTCACGCTGGACAAAGCAGTA
>DATCWU010000091.1:0-1587 GCA_036566165.1 Rhodanobacter sp.
TAAGCCTTGAACTCACCACCAAAACGCTCGGCACCAATCTTCGTCAACGCTGCCGTCAGCGTCGTCTTGCCGTGATCCACGTGACCAATCGTGCCGACGTTGACGTGCGGCTTGGTGCGTTCGTATTTACCCTTTGCCATGCGCGCTAAACTCCGATGGAGTCAATAAATGGATGAAAGGCTGCCGGCAGGCAACCGCAGTGCGAGGAACTGGTGCTCATGACAGGAATCGAACCTGTGACCTCTTCCTTACCAAGGAAGTGCTCTACCGACTGAGCTACATGAGCGTGTAATGCTGTATTGAAGCTGGCTGTATTGAAGCAGGTTGTATTGGAGCGGAAGGCGGGAATCGAACCCGCGTAATCAGTTTGGAAAACTGATGTTCTACCATTGAACTACTCCCGCTCTACGCGGAACATCGGTTGGTCGCGCCACTCTCGCGTCGCGCACAGGGACCGGCTCTGCGAACCCGATGAATCTTGTACATGGAGGGAGACAGGTGACTCTGGCCGCCCTATGCCCCCTCCGGGGTCGCGCCGCTTTCGCGTCGCGTGCATATCTGGTGGAGGGAGGTGGATTCGAACCACCGAAGGCGTAAGCCAGCAGATTTACAGTCTGCCCTCGTTGGCCGCTTGAGTATCCCTCCAGATTTTTTCTGACGCTGATCTCGCTTCGCAACTCCAACTCGGGAGGTGAATGACTCCGGGCATCCTGCCCTGCGCCCCTTCGGGGCCAGCCCTGCGGGCTGTTCAAATTCGTTCCAGACGAATTTGTCGAACCACCGAAGGCGTAAGCCAGCAGATTTACAGTCTGCCCTCGTTGGCCGCTTGAGTATCCCTCCAACAAAGAAGGCGTATTGTGTGGATCGCGCCGGTGCCTGTCAACACCCGATACGCGCAGACCAGCGTGTCGCGGCACGCTTTTTGCGGCGTTCGGGCGTGCCGCAAAACGTCACGTCACCCATCACGCGCATCTACCAACTGCTCCACGCAACTGCTCCATGCCACGCGACAGCACCACAACTCCTGTGCCTTGGCCTGCAGGCGCTGCCCGTCTGCATCCCGCGGCGACCACGCTGGAACCGCCGTCGGCTTGCCATCCGGAGCGTCCAACGCGACAACCCCCATCACGCAACTGATCGCCAGGCGCTACCGCGCCCGACGCAGATCCCGCGCAAACACATCGACCACCGAATGCATGCTGGAGCGTCCGGTGTGGATCAACCGCGCATGCACCCAAACCGGATCGCCAATCAGGATCGGCGCGACAAACCGAACCCCGCTGCCTTGCGCCGTAACGCAATCGCCCGCGCCTGATCAATCCACTTCGTCGCCATGCCGCCGTGCACCTTGCCACTAAATTCACAGCAGTGGGCTGGGCCAGGAAACGGAAGGCGACCTCATGCTGTTGACCGGGCATGCTGGCGGCTCATGGGTGTCGTGTGCGTATCATGCACAGGCCTGTGGTGGTGAACACGACAGCGTGTGGGCACCCGGCCAAGCCGGTGCTGTAGATCGCTACCTGGGCGCCATCCGCGCCGATCCAGCCCCGGTACATGCCGTGGGTATTGCACGGCATCGAAGCCGCT
>DATCWU010000097.1:0-5736 GCA_036566165.1 Rhodanobacter sp.
CCCGCCTGCAGGCCGTAGTCGGAATCGTTGACGCGCGCGATGGCGTCGTCAAACTTGCTGTAGCGCGAGAGCAGGGCGACTGGCCCGAACGCTTCCTGACGGTTGAGCTCGGCGTCGCCGGGCACGTCTTCCAGCAGCGTGGCCTGCAACATGCTTCCGTCGCGTTTACCACCGCACAGCAGTTTGCCGCCGGCGTGCCGCGCGGCATTGATCCAATCGTGCAGGCGCGTGGCTGCGGCTTCGTTGATCATCGGCCCGATGAAGGTGTCCGGCTGTTTCGGGTCGCCGGCCTTGAGCTTGCGCGTGGCTGCCACCAGCCGCTTTTTCAACGCGTCATAGATGTCGTCGTGGGCATAGATGCGCTGCACGCCAATGCAGCTTTGACCGGACTGGTAAAACGCGCCGAACACCAGCCGCTGTACCACGCGTTGCAAGTGCGGCCCCTGGTCGGCGTCGACGATGCAGGCGGCGTTGCCGCCCAGTTCCAATACCACTTTCTTGTGCCCGGCGCGGGCCTTGAGCTGCCAGCCAATCTGCCCGCCGGTGAATGACAACAGTTTGAAGCGTTCGTCTTCCACCAGCGGCGCGGCGTGCTCGCCATCCAGCGGGAGGATCGAAAACGCGCCGCGTGGCAGATCGGTCTCGGCCAGCACCTGGCCAATGATCAGCGCGCCAATGGGCGTTTTCTCGGCTGGCTTCAGCACGAACGGGCAGCCAGCCGCGATGGCGGGCGCCACCTTGTGTGCCACCAGATTGAGCGGGAAGTTGAATGGCGTGATGAACGACACCGGACCAATCGGCACCCGCCGGGTGTAGCCGTGATAGCCGTCCAGACGGCTGGCCAGTTCCAGGTTCAGGGTTTCGCCGTTGATGCGCACCGCTTCCTCGGCAGCGATCTGGAAGGTCTCGATCAGGCGCGTGACTTCGCCCGCGGCATCCTTGATCGGCTTGCCGGCCTCGATGCACAGTGCCTCGGCCAGTTCGTCGCGGCGCTCGGCAAAACGCCGCGCGCAGTGCTGCAAGACGGCCTGGCGTGCCCACGGCTTGAATCGGCGCAGCGGGGCCGCGGCCTGCACCGCGGCGGCGATGGCCTTTTCCACCGCCCTGGTATCGGGCACGGCGACGCGTGTCGCCAGTTTGCCAGTGTACTTGTCGCGCACCTCAAGCATGAGCTTCGAGGTTTGCGGGCGATTGGCAAGGTAGTACGGGTAGGTCTTGTCGAGCATGGTTTCTCTCTGCACGGTTGCCGCAATCACTCAGTTTGCCGCGCCCGGTGTAAAGGGCACGTGGGAAACCATACGCCTATGGGGTGAAAGCGGTGGCAGCACATCCGGCCGCCTTCGTCGTGAGCAATGGCGTCCCGCGGCGTTGACTTCACGTGAACGCGCAGTGCTGTGTATGCGTCGCTTCGTGCATTGAAAGTCAACGGCGGACAGCGTCCGCCTTGTGGCGGGTCGGTGTCGAGTCGCACCGGCTGATCTATGTGGCGTCGCCTGGCTTGCTGACGCGCAAGGCCAGTTCTCCGTCGGCGAGGCGTGCGCGCAGCGGTGTGTCGATGGCGACGTGTTGGGCCGAGCGCAGCACCTGACCCGTCGCATCAAACAGGATCGCGTAACCGCGCTCCAGCGTGGCCAGTGGACTGACCGCGTGCAGCGCGTGAGCGAGGTGGCGCAGACGTATTTCATCACGTTCGCAGCGCTGCTCGATGGCACGGCGCAGGCGCTGCTGTTGCTCGTTCAGGCGCTGCGCCAGTAGCGGCAACCGGGTGCGTGGATGCAGTGCCGACAAGCGGCTGTACGTTCGCTGCAGCAGCGTCCGGCGTTGCTGCGCCTGGGCATGGATCGTGGTCGTCAGGCGGTGCTGCAAATGCAACAGGCGCTCGCGGTCGCGGGCGAGCCGTGCCTGCGGGCGCTGGTTGTGCAGGCGGGCCAGCAGCAGATCCACGCGTTGCGTGTGGCTTTGCAGGCGCGCCTGTTGCATGTCCGCCAGGCGCTGCCGCAATTGACGCAGTTGCCGGCCAATGGCTACGGCGTCAGGCACCAGCAGTTCGGCCGCGGCGGAAGGTGTGGGCGCCCGCAGGTCGGCGACAAAATCGGCAATGCTGAAATCAATTTCGTGACCCACAGCCGACACCACGGGAACGGCGCTGGCG
Source organism: Rhodanobacter sp. (assembly GCA_036566165.1). GTDB lineage: Bacteria > Pseudomonadota > Gammaproteobacteria > Xanthomonadales > Rhodanobacteraceae > Rhodanobacter. Next base: position 2,153 of record DATCWU010000097.1, read on the forward strand.
TGAATCGCGCGCGCCACGGCTTCCTCGTTGAACGCCCACAGGTCTTCCAGCGAGCCACCGCCGCGGGTGAGCAGCAACACGTCGTAACGTCCGCACGCCGAAGCCTTGCGCAACATGCTGACAATCGCCGGCGGCGCTTCGCGACCCTGCACCGGTACGGCCAGCACCTCGACCTCGACCGGCGGCCAACGGCGTGCCAGCACGCTGAGCACGTCGTGCACTGCTGCGCCAGTTCCGGACGTGATCACGCCAATGCGCCGCGCGAAACGCGGCAGCGGGCGTTTGCGCGCGGGAGCAAACAAACCTTCCGCGTCGAGCCGCGCCTTGAGTTCCTCGAAGGCGCGCTGCAAGGCGCCTTCACCGGCTGGCTCCATGTACTCGGCGACCAGTTGAAATTCGCCGCGTGGTTCGTACAGTCCGACGCGCGCGCGCAGCAACACCTGCATGCCGTCGACCGGACGAAAGCGCAGCGTCGTGCAACTTTGCTTGAACATCGCGCAGCGCACCTGCGCCGTGCGGTCCTTCAAGGTGAAATACAGATGCCCGGAGGCCGGCTTGGCCACGTTCGACAGCTCGCCTTCAATCCACACCTGGGGCAGGGCGTCGCCCAGCAGCTCGCGCACCAGCCGGTTCAGCGAACTGGGGGTGAGGATATGGCGTTGGCTGTTGGCATCAAGCACGGACATGGGAGCGGAAGCCTAACATGCGCGCGCAAGCTTGCTGTGCGGAAACATCAGCTTGGCCAAGGTTTCGCAGGTGGTTGCTCACCTCCTGCGTCGTTCCCTGTGCCAACAACTCATGCGTCATTTCGGCACAGGCCGGAATCGCTTACGCCCGCGTGCGATCCCGGCCAGCGCCGGGATGACGCCATCGGGATGACAAATGGACCACGCCGGTTGTGACTACTCGGGTGCCTTGGGTTCTGCCTTGCTCGCCGATGCGGCACGGCGGCGCCGATAGGTGCGCCAAGTGGCGATACCGAGGTTGAGTGAAAACCAGGCAGCCAGCACGCCGAGCGGCCAGCCGATCCACGCCGGCCACAGCATGGCGACAAAGGCGAACAGCGCCAAGCCTGCGGTGGCACTGAGCAGTGGCCCGCTGGATGTGGCGTTGAGCACGCGCTGGCTGCCCAGTACCGCGCTGACGCTGTTGGCCATGCGCAATGCACCGACTGCAGCGCGGCTGGAACTGCCGCCGCCGTGGCGCACGCGGGATGGCCGCTCGTGACTGCTGCGCACTTGTTCGCTGGTGCTGTGCAAGTGTCGGTGTCGGCGTGGCGCCAGCACGATCTCGGTCGCATTCTCCAGGTCGCGGATATATTGCGCGGCGAGTTGTCCGGCGAAGTCTGCATCTTCGACGGCGACATCAATCTCGCGATTGCTCAGCCAGCTGGCGATGTTGAGGTTGGATGAACCCACGCGTGCCCATTGGCCATCCGCCACCGCGGTCTTGGCATGCAGCATCGAACCGTTCCACTCGAAGACGCGGATGCCAGCTTGCAGCAATGACCGATAACCGGAGCGCGACATGCTGGCGACGACTGCGATGTCACTGTTGCCCGGCACCAGCAAACGCACGTCCACGCCGTCGCGTGCGGCCGCCACCAGTGCCTGCACGTATGGCGCCAGGCCGACGAAGTAAGCATCGGTGAGCCATAGCGTCCTGCGTGCCATGGCCGCAATCAACTGATCGAGGCGGTACATCCCGGCCGTAGCCGGCTGGGTGGCGATGACGCGCAACGCCACCGTGCCGGCTGGCTCGGCCGCACCGGGCAGCGGCGGGAAGTCCACCAGGGCGCTGTCGATGCTGGCCCAGCTTTGCGCAAATGCCGCTTCAATTTCCGCCACCGCGGGCCCGTGCAGCGCCACGCCGGTATCGCGCCATGGCGGGATACCGCGCCCGCTGTCGCCCAGCCATTTCTCGCTGATGCATACGCCAGACAGGAAACCGTGCGTGCCATCGACCACCAGCACCTTGCGATGATCGCGACTGATCCAGCCCAGGGACTGACCAAGTTGCGGCGGGTTGAAGATGCGCACCTGACCACCGGCAGCACGCAGTGGCGCCCAGAATTTGCTGCGCGACTGCCCCAGACAGCCGACCCAGTCCACCAGCACGGCGACCAGCACGCCCGCTTGTGCACGCTCGACCAACGCTTCGAGGAACGCATGCCCGATCGCGTCGTTGCGCACGATGTAGTTTTCCAGCAACACGCGATGTTGGGCGCCGCGGATGGCCGCCAGCCACGCGGCGTAATGCGCGGCGGCGTCAATCAGCAACTCCACCGCATTGCCGCTGAGCAGCGGTGCGCCAGCCGCGCGACTCAGCGCCCGCTCGGCCAGCAGGCGGTTGGGAGTGGCGGGAATGAGCGGCGCCGGGGGCATATCCGGCAGTGTAGGTCATGCCCTGCATGGACGTCGTGCAGGCAGGCTTCTGGCATTATCCGGTGCATGTCGAGCGCGCGCCAGTTCACTGATATCCGCGATTGTGCCGGACACATCCTCACCCGGCTTGGTGTGGATTTGCGGGTCGCTGCACCATTGGGTCTGGGCAAACCGCATGGTCTGCTCAACGCGCTGCATCAACTTGTCCGCGACGACAGTGCGCGGTCGATGCGGCTGTACACCGCACTGTCGCTGGTGCGGCCAAGGCCCAAACCCGGGCTCGAAGCCCGTTTCCTCGCACCGTTCGTCAAGCGGCATTTCGGTACCGATTATGTTGACCCGCAATACGCGCTGGACCAGGCAGATGATGCGCTGCCGGCCAACGTTGCCGTGCACGAGTTTTACCTGCAATCCGGTGCCATGCTGCATTCGGGCAACGCCCAGCGCAGTTACATCAGCCAGAACTACACGCACGTTGCGCGCGACCTGCTTGCGCAGGACATCAATCTGCTCGTGCAGCTGGTGGCGCGCCGGGAAGGCCCGGATGGAGTGCACTACAGCTTGTCGTGCAACCCGGACCTGACGCTGGATTTCCTGCGCATGACCCGCGCGGCCGGCCAACCACGCCCATTGTGTGTCGCCGTGGTGCATCCGGATCTGCCGTACATTGGCGGTGCGGCCGAGGTGCCGGAAAACTACTTTGACATGGAGCTGACGCCAGCGGTCAGTCCGGCGCTGTTTGCGCTGCCGCGAGCGTCGGTCAGCCTGCCCGAATACGCGCTTGGCATGCACGCGAGCGCGCTGATTGCCGACGGTGGCTGCCTGCAGATTGGCATTGGCTCGCTGTCCGACGCGCTGGTCAAGGGCTTGCTGCTGCGCCAGCAGGACAACACCGTGTGGCGGCGCACATTGCTGGCGCTGGATCGCGCCGGCGACACGCATGCGTTGGCACGTTGGTTCGGTGGCCTGGCACCGTTCAAGGCGGGTTTGTTCGGGGCCAGCGAGATGGTGCTGGATGGCTTCATGCACCTGCAGCGCGCGGGTATCCTGAAGCGTCGCAGCTGGGACAATCTGGCGCTGGAGCGGGCTTCGGCCGCCGGGCGTCTGGCCGACGATGTGCCTGGTGGGCATTACCTGCAGGGCGCGTTTTTTCTCGGCACCCGCGAGCTGTATCAGTGGCTGGCGACGACGGAAGCCGCC
>DATCWU010000112.1:0-6112 GCA_036566165.1 Rhodanobacter sp.
GCGTGTGGCCACCCGCCGCTGCTGCGGCGCGGGCCTGACGTCGATCTTGTCCGGGATGGGATCAGGCAGCGCATCTGTCTTTGCAGCGGTGGCGCCAGGCGCGTTGATGCGCATCGGTCGCACCTTTCGCGTCAGCTTCCCGGCAACGCTGCGGGGCGAAGAGCCGCGGCGGCGTTGCGTCGCTCGCGAGCACTGGCTGCAGCCGGCTCCACTTCATCGTCATGAGCAGCGCAGGCATTGCCGCGAATGCGTTACCGCGCTGCGTATCGGCTACCCTTGAGTGGTAACTGCCGTCTGCGCAGTACGATGCGACGGACATGATCGAGACCGACCAGTTGACCCGCTGTTATGGCAACCTGACCGCGGTGGATGCGTTGAGCATCCGCGTCGAGCCGGGCCAGGTACTGGGTCTGCTCGGCCCCAATGGCGCAGGCAAAACCACGGCCATGCGCATGATCGCCGGCTTTCTGGTGCCCACCTCGGGCACGGCGCGGGTGTGCGGGCATGACGTCAGCCGCGAGCCGCTCAAGGCCAAGCGTGCGCTCGGTTATCTGCCGGAAGGGGCGCCGAGCTACGCGGAAATGACCGTGCACGAGTTTTTGCAATTCATCCAGCGCATGCGCGGCATGCACACCGAAGCCGACCATCGGCGTTTCGACGAGGTGGTGCAGCAACTGCAACTGGAGGAGGTGCTGGACAGTTGTATCGACACCTTGTCCAAAGGCTTGCGCCGACGCGTGGGCCTGGCGCAGGCCATCCTGCACGACCCACCGGTGTTGATGCTCGATGAGCCGACCGATGGCCTGGACCCCAACCAGAAGCATGCCGTCCGCCGCCTGATTGACGTCATGGCACGCAATCGCACGATCCTGATATCCACGCATTTGCTGGAGGAAGTGCATGCGCTGTGCAATCGCGTGGTGATCATTGCGCATGGCAAGTTGCTCGCGGATGCGACGCCGGTGGAGCTCGAGCAGCGCTCGCGTTACCACGGTGCGGTTTCTTTCAGCGCACCGGGCAGCGGCATGACGCAGGAGATGCTGGGCCGTCTGCCCCAGGTGGCGGCGATTGAAGTGGATGCGCTGGATGGCCGCATTACCGTGTTTCCCAAGCCGGGCGAGCGGATTCTCGAGGCAGTTGAGCAGTTGCTGCGCGAGCAAGGTCTGCAGGTGTCGGAGATCCAGCTTGAGCGTGGTCGCCTGGACGAGGTGTTCCGCCAGGTCACCGCCGATAGCACGGATCCGGCTATCGCGCCGGGGCACCACGCATGAGTCCCATCATCGCCGTCATGCGCCGCGAGCTGCGCAGCTATTTCGTCACCCCGGTGGCTTATGTGTTTCTGGTGATGTTTCTGGTGGTCAGCGGCATCCTGACGTTCTACGTGGGGGACTTTTACGAACGTGGTCTGGCCGACTTGCAGCCGTTTTTCATCATGCACCCCTGGTTGTATCTGATTCTGGTACCGGCCATCACCATGCGCATGTGGGCGGAGGAAGCCGACGGCGGCACGCTTGAGTTGCTGCTCACCTTGCCGTTGACGTTGTGGCAGGCGATGGCGGGAAAATTTCTTGCGGCCTGGGTGTTCATCGGCCTGGCGCTGGCGCTGACGTTCCCGATCTGGATCACGGTCAACTATCTGGGTACGCCGGACAACCCGGTGATCGTGGCCAGCTATCTGGGCAGCTGGTTGATGGCCGGCACGTTTGTCGCCATTGGCGCGTGCTTGTCCGCGCTGACGCGCAGTCAGGTGGTGGCGTTCATTCTCACCGCGCTGGTGTGTGCGGTGCTGATTCTGGTCGGCCAGCCGCAAATCGTGGATTTTTTCCATGACACGCTGCCGCGCAAGTTGATCAATGGCGTTGCGCATCTGTCGATGCTGCGTCACTTCGAGGCGCTTGCCCGCGGTGTGCTGGACGTACGTGACGTGTTGTATTTCGTGCTCAGCACGCTTGGCTGGTTACTCGCCGGCACGTTGCTGCTTGATCTGAAACGGACGCGCTGAGCCATGGCCCGGTCACATCGGCGTTTCTGGTCAAGCCTGCGCCGTCCGCGCCGCAGTGTGTTGCTGGTGGCGTTGCTGGTACTGCTGGTGTGCGTGTTGGTGCCGTTGATCGTGGCCAGCAGTCGCTGGCTGCATGCCTCGCGCATCGACCTGACCGCTGATCGGCTGTACACGCTGACCCCGGGTACGTTGCGCATTGTCGATTCCTTGCAGCGTCCGCTGCGCCTGACGCTGTACTTCTCCGCCCACGCGGCGCGCGACCTGCCGCAGTTGCGCAGCTACGATCAGCGCGTGCGCGAGATGTTGCAGGAGATGGTCGCCCGCGCACACGGACGCATTCGACTGCAATTGATCGACCCGGTGCCGTATTCCGATGACGAGGCCAGTGCGCAGGGCAGTGGCTTGACGGCGGCCAATGGCGGCAGCAATGGCGAACGCGTATTTTTCGGTCTGGCAGGTACGGCCATGTCCGGTCCGCTGGATGCGGACACTGGCGAGGAGCGTACGCCGGAAACCACGCTTGCCATCAGTTTTTTTGATCCTGCGCGCGAGGCCTTCCTCGAATACGACATCGCCAGGCTGCTGTATGAGTTGAACCAGACGCAGAAGCCGGTGATAGGTGTCATCAGTACGCTGCCGATCGATGGCAATCCGGCACTCGGAGAGCCGCCGTGGGCGACAGTGCAGCAACTCGGCCAGCTGTTTGCGGTGAAAACGCTGGATGCGGCGCAGTTGCAGCACGTTGATCCGGCGATCAAGGTACTGCTGCTGGTCCATCCCGGCGCACTGCCAGTGGCCGCGCAGTACGCGCTGGATCAGTACGTACTGGGTGGTGGGCATCTGGCAGTGTTTGTCGATCCGGACGCGGAGCAGTCCGGTGTCATGTATGGCGGCACGCAAGTGGCCGCAGTGGACGACGATGCCGGCCTGCAGCGGTTGTTTGCGGCGTGGGGCGTACTCTACGACCCGCATAAGGTGGTGCTTGATCGGGCGCGCGCATTGCAGATCGAGCTGGCCGGCAGCAGCCTCAATCACCCGGCCATGCTTGACCTGGGCGCGGCCGAGCTCAATCACGACGACGTGATCACCGCCAGTTTGCAACGCATCAACGTGTCCACCGCGGGGTATTTCGATCTGGCGCCAGGCGCCACCACGCGGTTGCTGCCATTGTTGCAGAGCAGCGCCGAGGCGGAGGTGGTGCCGCGTCAGCGGGTACTGGCAGCGGCCGGCGATCCATCACAGTTGCTGCTTGGTTACACCCCGGACAATGCGCATTACGTGCTGGCGGCGCGCTTGCACGGGACGTTTGCCAGTGCGTTCCCCGAGTACGCCGGCAAGCCGGGGCATATTGCTCGTTCCGCAGCGAATGCCGAGGTGATCCTCGTGGCGGATACGGACTTGCTCAGTGACCGGTTGTGGGTGGAGCCGCAGACCGTCCTCGGCCAGACCATGATGCGGGTGTTTGCCGACAATGGCGACTTGGTCACCAATATGGTGGACAACCTCAGCGGTTCGTCCGCGCTGTTGTCGATCCGTGCCCGCTCGACCTCACAGCGGCCGTTTACGCGGGTGCAGGCGCTGCGCAATGTCGCGGACCAGAAGTTTCTGCAGAAGGAATACGAGCTGGAGCAGGAGCTGGCCGACACGCGTCGGCGGCTGGATGAGTTGCAGCCGGCCAAGGGCGACGGCGCTGGCACCAGTGTCGAGCAGCGCCACGAGATTGAGCAGTTTCGGCAGCGCCAGCTGGCGATCAACAAGGAATTGCGCGACGTGCAGCATCAGCTCAACGCCGAGATCGATGCGCTCGGGCTGCGGGTGAAAGTGGCCAACATCACGCTGGTACCGGGGCTGTTGATCATTTTCGGCCTGCTGTATGGCTGGCGCCGCACGCGGCGCAGCCGGCGGCGGCGTTGAGCCGGCACCGCGCGTGAGCCTGCTGCCAGCGGCCGCGGCAAAAGCGCGCACCCGGGATGGCCGACCCCGCGTACGGTGCGGTCGTGCGGCGCTTTGCGCTGTTGCGCCGTCGCGGTTAGGCCGGCACACAGCGCCGCTGGCCGCGACATCCACGGCGCCCGACATTATGCTGAGACGATTGAAATGGGCGAATGCGGTGCAGTGACGTGCTGGCAAGCGTGTTGAAGTGGATCGAGCCGTGGGAGTTTTCGTGGGTGTTCCTGGCCACGTTTGCGCTTGCGTGCGTGTTGTATGTGCGTGGCTGTCGTCATCAGCGAGTGAGTTTTGCCCGCCGGTTGGCGTTCTGGATCGGCATGGTGATCATCTACGTGTCGCTGCAGACTTATCTGGATTACTTTGCCGAGCACGAATTCTTCATGCACCGCACGCAGCAGTTGCTGCTGCACCATCTGGCGCCGCTGCTGATTTGCGCGACGTATCCCATGAGTGTGCTGCGGGCCGGCGTGCCGCTGGCGTGGCGCTGCGCGCTGGTGCGGCCGTTGCAACGCTCGTGGCCGTGGCGGCGGATCAGCGGCGTGCTGTTCAATCCGGTCGTGGCCACCGTCCTGTTTGTGCTGTTTGTGCTGATCTGGTTGTGGCCACCGCTGCAGACTCTGGCGATGCTGGACTGGCGCGTCTACCGCTTCATGAACTGGACGATGCTGATCAGCGGCTTTGTGTACTGGTCGCTGGTGCTTGATCACCGCCCACATCCACCAGCGCGGATGACTGCCGGCATGCGCGTGCTGTCGCCAGGCATCACCATGACGCCGCAGATCGTGGCCGGCGCCATCATCACTTTTTCGCGCACCGACCTGTACCCCATCTTTGAAGTGTGTGGCCGGGCGTTCACGTTCGATGTGCTGACCGGGCAGATGATTGGCGGCCTGATCACCTGGGTGCCGGCTGCATTCATTGAGTCGGTCGGTGCGTTGCTGGCGCTGCGCGTATGGTTGCGCCTGTCGCGCGCGGGGCGGTTACCGGAGCGTGCGTCGCGATCCGCGGTGGCGGCGCCGCCGACCGGCGCTGCGTTGCACTGAACCGCAGTGTCAGTCGTGGTCGTGCACGGCGCCGTGCGTGGTCGGCAGCGCGTGTGCCGTGGCCGGCTGCGTGGGGCGGTCCGGGCCGGCATCCGCCGCATTGGCCGGACGCGCGATGAAAGTCGTGTTCAACGTACTGCCATCGGCAAACGTGAGCGTGAGCAGTACATGGTCACCGGGAATTACCGGGTGCACCGGGCGGGTCAGCATCAAGTGATAGCCGCCCGGAGCCAGTTTCGCGGTGCCTTGGGCAGGGATCGACATGGCTTCGGCCATGCGCATGCGGCTGGTACCACCGGCCACCGAACTGAGGTGCAGCATCACGTCGGCGTAGGTCGTGCTGTGCGCACCGGTCAGCGCGGCGGGTTGTGTGCCAGTGTTTTGCAATGTGGCGTAACCACCGGCCGGTAGATCGCCGGGCAGAATACGCAACCAGGCGTGGCTGACCCGGACGTCGTTCGCACTGGTCGCGTACAGCGCGCCGGGCAGCATGGCGACACCCAGCAGCGCGGCGAAGCCGAGCGCTCTCATGACTCGGCCTGCGTGTTCAGCAGCAGATGCAGGTCGTGCACCAGGTCGTCCTGCGTCGCGCTCGGGGTGGCCAGCACACGGGCATGCCCGGCCCGGTCAAACACGTAGATCGCCGAACTGTGGCTCACGGCGTAGCTGCCATCGCTGGCGTCCGGTTCGCGGGTGAAGGCGGAGCGGTAGCGTTTGCTCAAGGCTTCCACCGCGCGTGGTGAGCCGGTGAGACCGACCGCACGCGGGTCGAATGCGCTGACGTAGGTCTTGAGTATCGCCGGGGTGTCGCGAGTTGGATCAACACTGACGAACAGGATGCGCGCGCCATCGGCAAGTGCGCCCAGGCGCTGCATGCTGACGTGCAGCTGCGCCAGCGTCAGCGGGCACACGTCGGGGCAGTGCGTGTAGCCGAAATACAGCAACACCACTTTGCCACGATAGTCGGCGCCAGTGACGGCCTTGCCGGTGTCGTCGGTCAGTGCGAAGTCGAGATCCGGCATGTGCCCGGTGATGTTGGTCAGACGTAGCGGCAATGGCGTGGCACGCTGGCAGCTGCCGAGCGTCAGCGCGCCCAGCAACACCATACCGGCCAGCA
>DATCWU010000125.1:0-3401 GCA_036566165.1 Rhodanobacter sp.
GCGGCCGCATATGCGTCCAGCAATCCGCGCAACAGCGACGCGCACCTGCTGTACGGAACCGCGCTGGTCGCGGCCGGCCAGCACGCCGAAGCACGCGCCCAATATTCCGAGGCCTTGAAGCTGGACCCGGAGAATCTTGCCGCGCTCCTGAGCCTGGGCAGCCTGGATTCACTGGAAGGCCACCACGAAGCTGCCGCCAACCGCTACGCAATGGTATTGAAGAAGGACCCGCGCAACGCGGCGGCGCTGACCGCGCTCGGTCAACTCGCCGTGCTGCAGGGTGACAAGGCGGAAGCCGCCAAGCGCTTCAGGCAGGCCATCGACGCGGCGCCGAAGTCCACCACCGCGTATATCGCACTGGTGGTGCTGTACAGCGAAAGCGGCAAATTCGACGAAGCCGTGAACACGGCCAAACAGCTGGTGGTTGCCAGCCCCGACAACCCGGCGGCACTCAATGCCCTCGGGGCGGCGGAACTCAATGCCGGCCGTCATGGCGAAGCGTTGAAACCGCTGCAGCAGGCCGTGAACTTCGCGCCACAGGTGCCCTTGTACCGCACCAATCTGGCGCGCGCGCAGATCCTCGGCAAAGATACGAAGGCCGCCGAAGGCAATCTCGACGCGGTGATCAAGGCCGACCCGGGTCAAGTGACGGCAGTGGTGCTGCGGGCATTCCTGAAATCGCAGGAGCGCGATCTGCCAGGCGCCATTGCGCTCGCGCAAATGCTGCAGAAGCAACCCGCCACCAAGGCAGCGGGCTTCACGCTGGAGGGCGACCTGTACATGGCGAACAAGTCTTATCGCGAAGCCGCCCAAGCCTACCAGCAGGGATTGAAGCTCCAGTACGACCGGCCGCTGGTGGTCAAGAGCTTCCTGGCGCTGAACGAAAGCGGGGCCAACGCCCCGGAAGGCGTACTGCGCGACTGGGTGGCCAAACATCCGGACGATGCCCCCACCCACCTGCTGTTGGCCGACTACTATCTGAAGCATACGCAGAACGCGCTGGCTGCCGGCCAGTACGAGCAGGTGTTGAAGACGTATCCGTCCAACATCGACGCACTCAACAACCTCGCCTGGATTTACACGGAGCAAAACAATCCCAAGGCGCTGGCACTGGCGGAGCGGGCCTACAAACTGGCGTCTGAATCGCCGGGCATTGCGGACACCTATGCCTGGGCGCTGATCGCGCATAACCAGCCCAAGACCGCACTGCCGATCCTGCTGCAAGCAGCCAAGGCGGCACCCAAGGCACCGGCGATTCAATATCACCTGGCCGTGGCCCAGGCGCGCACCGGGGACCATGCCGGCGCGCGAAGCACGCTCGCGGCGCTGCAAAAATCCGGCGCCGATTTTCAGGGCAAGCCAGCCGCGGAAAAACTGTATCGCGAGTTGACCGGCGTGACCGCCAAGTAGGTGGAAGCCACCGGCGGTTTCGCGCTCTTACCGACTCCCAATATAAAAGCCCAGAAGAATCAGCCCAACCCCGATAACCCAACCGGTGGTCAGCGCAACCAAAAGCCGACCGATCCGGATGCTTTGCAGACGCCAGTACAGATCGCTCAGCAACCACCATAGGCCGGTGAAAACGGCAAGCGCAAAAACGCCCCAGCCCAGATGACCGGACGACCACAAGAAGTCATTCATGGGGAGGTCGCGCCTTCTGCAACAGCAGTTTCGCCGGCCCAGACGCGATCACCCGTACGCACCAGCAGGTTCACGGTGGCCGGCAGCTCGAGCACCACGGTGCTGCCCAGCAGGATCCGGCCGATCCGCTGGCCGCGCTCGACCTCCTCGCCCGCCCGGACCCATGTCTCGATACGCCGTGCCGCCAGGCTGGTAATCAGGCGCACGGCGACTTGTCCCGCTCCGGTCGCAACTACCAGGCGCTTTTGCACCGGACAGGATTTCTCACGCAGAAAAGCAAACTCCCTTCCCTCTCCGTCCATGAAGCCGTCGCCGTGCGATTCCACGCTGAGCACCCTTCCGGACACCGGGCTGCGCTGCACATGCATGTCCCAGAAACTGAGCGCAATCACCAGATAGCGCACTCCTCCGTGTATCTCCGCACTGGTCACCAGCCCGTCTGCCGGGGCCAGCATGCTGTTGCCGGGGGCCGCGATACGCTCCGGATCACTGTAAAAATGACGCAGAAACGCACGCTGAAATCCCCCCTGCTTCAGCCACGTGCGGATTTGCGTTTCCGGCCAGCGTTTGCGCGGTGGAAGCCAGCGCCGTATCAGCGGCGATGGATACGGGAAATAAAGCGCCCAGAGCACAATGGCCGCGGCCATCAGGCACAAGATCACGATTTGCAGATCAAGTATCGTCATTTAGGACTGGACATCGCGTCTGACTTCCTGCTGGCGACAAACCGTGTAACACAACGAATACTCAAGATCGATCCCCCGTTCAGATGTGGATCGAATCCGCCAACTACTTGCAAACGTTGGTGGGCGGAAGCCACCGCTTCGCTTCGGTAAAGTGACATCGCGGCACGATCACGATCCGGGAGACAAAGCGACGGCTGGGTATGAGGTTAGCGTAGGTGCGAACTGCTGCCAGGCTTGCCGGCCTGTCAGGAAGGGTTGGCGAAGCTGGCGAGACGGGGCTGAACCAGATTCTGCAGGCGCAGGTGTTCACACTCCCGGCACTACCCTCGTTCTGGCGCGAAAGCGAAAAAAATCAGGTGCAATAGTGCGTTACGTGAACTGGTTCACGCTCCCTGGTTTTCTTCACTCTATCATCACTGATGATTCATTGAGCAGCCGCTAACCGATCAACGGGTAAAACCGCGTTTCCACTTCAGACCGCTTTCGCGAACAGGAGCGGGCTCTGACGGGTACGTTGCGTGCCCTCAACGCGTAGCGAATTATGCGCCAGGCGTGGCGGGTCACGGAGGAGCCGTGAAGTCCGAAGACTGCCATGCAGGTATGCATGGGGCTGGTCCAACCAGCAGCGGCGTCTGGGCTTGGTCGGCAACGTCGCGGGAGCAACTACATCGTCAGCAAAGGGCCGCATTTGTCGAGGCGGCCTGACTTATGCGACCAGCCCCTTCGGACATCATGATGCGGCATCACAAGACAACAGTAGGATCACAAAACTAATGCGTATAAGCGAGCAAGCGGGACGGTTCAGACAAGGAAACTGGCTTGGTCAAGCCGCCGCGAAGATGCTGTGTGGGTGCGCAGGCTACGTGTTGATGCTCGGTGCGGTAACGGCGAGAGCGGGAACGGTGGTGACAGACCACGTGATCAGCACAGTCGCGCAAGCGCAGACCAATGTCCCCGTCACCTTCGGCCAGATCTTCAAGGCTGGCGACATACCTCGGGGCGAGACGGTTACCGCCACCCTCAATGGCCAACCGGTAGCCTTGCAGGTGGATAGCAAGGCGACTCATCCCGACG
>DATCWU010000140.1:0-2964 GCA_036566165.1 Rhodanobacter sp.
ACGTATTGCGAGCAACCGGCCAAGCCCACGGCCAGCAAACCTGCCGCCAGTGCGGTAACGCGGGTAATCCTGAAGTTCATCTCAGTCTCCTGGGTGCGTGCCCACGCCTGGAACAGCTCAGCGCGTGCGGGGCGAACGTAACAGCTGTAAAGCGAACCTACTGATCACAGCGGCAAGGGCGCGTAAAAATCCCGCTGTTGACATACTTCGGTTCAGTTTGAGTTGCATGAAGCGAGTGCGCAGTCAGCCGACCGGGCACCTATGTGTAAGGCGGGCACTGCCCGCCAGCCTTTGTCGTTTTCGCGTCGACACAACGCGATCGGCGGGCAGTGATCGGCGGGCAGTGCCCGCGATTACGACGGCAGTGCGGTTGGCGAGCAGCTCAATGCGAACCGAACAAAAAATGCCCGCAGCACGTGCTCACCGATTCTGCTGAAGGCGATGCTTGCGCGACTTGGAATGGCGCGTGCCGCTGCGTGTGCGCAAGGATGCGGCGCCGTCGGATTGCGCGCGGGCGACCGCTCTTCGACGCGCGCGCTCAGTTGGCCGGTTTGACCTTGGCGTTGGTGTTGTACCCGCGCACCTTCAGGGTCCAGCTGCCGAGGAAGCCCGGTTTCACCGTCACCTCAGGGCTGGCCATGGTCTCGCGTACGGTCAGCGAACTGCCGTCGACTACGCGCCATTTCTGCCCGTTCTCCAGCGTCAGGATGCTGCCCGGATCCCAGCCGTTGAAAGCGCCCGCGATCTTGCTGGTGACAGTATCTCTGGCTTTCGTGTCGGCTTTCGCATCGGCGCTGTCGGACTTGTGACTGAACCAGCTTCGGCGACTCCTTACCGCCTCGTTGCCAGTAACAGCCGTCGCGGATTTGGCTTCCGATGCAGGTATTGACGTCGCCAGGGTTCCGGCATGTTCGGCCAGCCATTGCTGCAGATGCTGCAGCTCGGACGGGCTCAACTTCTCCAGTCCGGACGCCTTGAATTCCGTGGCGCCCATCTGTTGCTGCAACTCCACGGTCTGTTGGGCGCATACGGGGGCGGACGCGAACAGCAGCAAGGCCAATAACAACAAGAGCAGCAGGCTGGGCGAAGAGGGTTTCATCGAATGGGATCCATGGTGGGCCATGCGGCAGACTGACGACAGCATTATGCCTGCCAAACCATATCGCAAGCACTCGACATGGCCCCGGCAATTACTGTCACCCGCGGAGTCATGCACTGGCTCGTTGGCCTGAGTCAGCCGCCAGTGTTGCGCACGCGGCAGCGCACCCAATGCCTACGCGACTCAGCGTACGCGTTTGACGTGGACGTTTTCGTAGCACGATGGCACGTACATCAGCCAGGTGCCCAGCAGCGATGGTTTGATCTGCACTGCGGGGTCGGTGGCGGACTTGCACCTGTGCGAGTTCGGGTCGATGACGCGCCAGACCTGCGTGTTGGCCATGGTGAATTCCCGGTTTTTTTCCCAACCGGTGAAGGCGCCGACGATATTGGTGTCGATCCGCTCGCGTTTCGCCTTGCTGGCGTAAAACACCGGTTCGCCGCTGGCGTCGACCATTTTCGTAGTGGGCTTGTCCTGGGTGGCCAGCCAGTGTTCAAGGTAGGCCAGTTCCGCGGGGGACTGCTTGTACAGGCCCGCCGCCTTGAACTGCTCCGGGGTCATGCGTTGCTGCAGGCTGGTTGCCTGTTGGGCGTAGGCGGGCAGCGCGCCGAGCGGCAGCGTGAGCAGGAGCATGGCAAACACATGGCGGGCGCGAATCATCATGGTGAAGTCCTGGCATTGGCGGTTGAAGGTCACGGCGGATTTTGCGCGGTAGTGGCAGGCATGCCAAGCAGCGGGATGCTTCGACGCGCTGCAGTTACCATGGGCGTCTGCCACGAGTACTCCGATCATGTCGCATGCGACAAGCACATCCACTCTGACGCAATGGCACCAGCAGCACGCGCCAGCGCCACTGCTGGCCGACGCACTGGCCGCCTGCGCGACGTGCGCGGTGAATGAGAGCGAGTGCTGTGAGGTGCTGGATCTGCTGGCTACGCTGGGTTGCGATGCGGCCACCCAGGCGGCGGCACTGTGGTTTGAGCTGGCGCGGGTGGATCCGGCGCAATGGGAGGCCAGGCGCACCGACTTGCCGGCGGAAGTGCAGCGTCTGGTCAGCGGCCAGCAGGCGGCCGGGCAGGTGTGGGCGTTGCATGCGCAGCAACGTACGCCGCACGCGGCAGTGGAGGGTTTGCGGCGCTTGCTGTTGGCGATCGTGCACGATTTGCGCGTGGTGTTCGTGCTGCTGGCACGGCAACTGGCGCAGATGCGTGCCGCCACTGCGCAGCCGGCCGAGCGTGCGGCAGCGCTGGCGCGGCTGACGCGCGACATCCATGCGCCGCTGGCCAATCGCCTGGGCATCTGGCAGTTGAAGTGGGAGTTGGAGGACCTTGCGTTCCGCTTTCTGCAGCCAGAGCTGTATCGGCGCATTGCCGGTTTGCTGGACGAGCGTCGGGCCGACCGCGAAGAGTTCATCGCCGACGTGCTCACCCAGTTGCAGCAGGCACTGGATGCGGCCGGCATTCGTGCGCAGCTGGCCGGACGACCGAAGCACATCTATTCCATCTGGAAAAAGATGCAGCGCAAGGGGCTGGGGTTTGCCGACCTGTATGACATTCGCGCGGTGCGCATCCTGGTCGATTCGGTCACCGATTGCTATGCCGCGCTCGGGGTCGTGCATGCGCACTGGCAGCACGTGCCGAGCGAATTTGATGATTACATCGCGCGGCCCAAGAACAATGGCTACCGCTCGCTGCACACGGCTGTGCGCGGACCATCCGGGCGGGCGCTGGAAGTGCAGATCCGTACGCACGACATGCATCGCGCCAACGAGCTGGGGGTTGCCGCACACTGGCGCTACAAGGAAGGCGGCAGTGGCGATGCCGAGTTCGAGGCGAAGATCGCATGGATGCGCAAGTTGCTGGAGC
>DATCWU010000146.1:0-1468 GCA_036566165.1 Rhodanobacter sp.
CCGTAGAGCATGTCGATGTGGTCGATGACTTCCGGCGAGGTGATGCCCCAGCGCGGCGCTCCAAGCGTGTTGTTGTTGACGACGAGTGCGGATATGGGGATGTCGTCGATGTACACCAGCGTGCGTGCGCTTGAATTCACGCCCCAGGTCCGCGTGGCCAGCACCGCTTGCGTGTCGCCGTAGTTGCGCTTGCGCAGAAACACGCTGGGGAGGTATTTGACAGCGTCTTCCACATCCACTGCATTGATCGTGACCTGCACGCGCTTGGCAGGGATCGTGGCCTGGGTGGCGGGAAAGTGGATGTCGCGGCGCGTGTCCGCGTGGGCGTGTACTTCGACGCCCGGCAAGACCTTGGTATTTTCGGGTGAGCCGGCGTCGGTGGTCGGCTGTTCGACGGCCATGGCCATGGACGCAGCAAGCAAGGTCAGGGGCAACAGTGAGGCTGCCCGCAAGAAGGTATTGGTAAGCATGGACTGAATCCGGATGTGCGTGTCGCCGGCGCCAACACAGCGCACGGCAGAGCCGCCCACGCAGCCGCGCCGTGCGCAGTTGGTGGGATCAATCTCGATCAGGTCGCTGGATCAGACCAGTGGCGGCCCGCGCGGGCGTACATCCAATGGCCGCAGCAGTGGCGCGGCCCGGACCACGAGCACCGTGGCCGGAAGACTGGCTGGCGCTACCGGCAACAGCGACAGCAAGGCTGCCGTGAGCACCGGGCTGTGTGACATCAACGTGCAGTAGGCGCACGCATCCAGTGCGGATGGCACGGCCGGATCGTGATGCAGCGCGTGGCTGTCGCGCATCCCCGCATCGGGGCACGCCACACACGCACTGGAAGTGGTTGCAAGCGCCGCAAGCGTACGGGAGATGGTTGGCGCCACCAACAGCAACCCGAGCGCGGCCAAAGCCACCCACGCGATAAAGCCGCGTTGTACTCGTTTGCGATACACCGGTATCCCCCGAAACCAGTGAGAGCCTGGACCAGGCTGCAGGCAACGTAACACGTCGCGGGTTTCTGCCGCAATGGCCGTTGCCGCGAACGTCGACTTTCCGCGACGGCGGCACGCGTTGCGTCGACTCGCCAGCGCGCAGCGGTTGCCGCCACTGCGCGACGCGTATGGGCATGGCAGTTTGCGGCGACACATCTCAATGCACCAGCTGGTTGATTTCCATGATCGGCAGCAGGATGGCCAGCACGATGATCAACACGACGCCGCCCATGACCAGGATCATGACCGGCTCCAGCAAGGTCAGTAAGACGGCCAGACGGCGTTCCAGCGTCTGTGTTTCAAGCTGGGCGGCGCGTTCAAGCATGTGTTCCAGTTTACCGCTGGCTTCGCCGCTACCCACCAGGTGGATCATGAGTGGCGGAAAGATGTGGGTGGCACCGAGCGCGCCGGCCAGGCTTTCGCCTTCGCGCACGCGTTCGACGGCGGCCTTGATGCCATGCTGCATGACCAGGTTGGAC
>DATCWU010000154.1:0-11822 GCA_036566165.1 Rhodanobacter sp.
TCCGGTTTGCGCCCGGCGCCATCGCAATCGTTGCCCCCGCCGACGTCCGAGTGGGAGCCAATGAACCAGCGTTGCTCTATTTCAATCTGCTCGCGCTTTTTCGAAGTCGGCGTTTCGCCGGGTTGCAGGTTGTACGGATCGCGGGTCCACAATGTCGGCGCAAAGTCCGCACGGTGCTCGTCCAGGGCCAGCGCCTGATAGGCGTATTTGACGGTCTTGCTCAGCTCGGTATCGTGAAACCGGTAACGCTTGCGGGAGAACGGAAACCACGACGCGGTGTCCGGGATACCCAGTGCGCCGACCGTTTCCCACACGCCGATGAAATGGATGTCCACTTCCACCGAACGGCTGGCACGGTAGGCAATGGCTACCGGATCGTCGGGTTTGTGACTGGTGTCGCGGTAGAAATCGTAGGCTGCGGAGACTTCCGCCTTGCTCGCGCGCGCGCCGTCAGCGGGTTTGAGCAATCCGCATTTGCGGAGCATGCCGCCCAGGCTGCGCGCGGTGTATGCCCCGCGACTGAAGCCGAACAGATACAACTCATCGCCGGGCTGCCACGTGGCGCACAGCCAGCGGTAACCATCCAGTACATTGCCGGCCAGGCCGTAGCCGAATGCGCCGCCGAGCAGGTGGGCGAGCCCCGGCGTGACGCCGACGCCGGGAATGTAGTTGACCAGTTGCTCGACGCCAGCCGCGTCCCGCGGCGCGATCAGCTTGAGCAGGCGTTCCACGTTGGTGTTCGACTCAGGCTTGCTCCAGGTTCCGTCGAACAGCAGCACCAGGCGACGTGTAGCCATGGCGTGGGCGCGCGCCGTCTACAACGTGGGCGAATGATCGTGCAGCATCGCTGCGCGCACGATGGCAATGGGGGCGAAACCTTGCTGCATGAACTGGTCGTGGAACTGCAGCAGGTTGAAATGCTTGCCCTGCCTTGCCTGCAGGTCAGCACGCAATTTCAGGATTTGCAGCTTGCCCAGCGTGTAGTACAGGTACGTCGGGTCGGCGGTGCCGCGCTTGGTTTCCACCTCACCGACCGCACGCGATTGGTAGCCGTCGCTGACGAAGAACGCGATGGCCTGATCCATCGTCATCTGTCCGGTGTGCAGCTTGATGCCGACGATGAAGCGCGCGTTGCGCAGCAGCGCGTCCTGCAGCTGACCCAGGCGCAGCAGGCGCTGCTGGCGTAGATCACCCGGGTACATCGCCTGTGCCAGGCCTTCGTCCAGCATCATTTGTTCGCAGTAATGCGCCCAGCCTTCGGCGTTGGTGTTGGCGCCGAGCAGTTTGCGCACGCGGTCGTCCAGCTTGTGCATCCACAAAAACTGGATGTAGTGGCCTGGATACGCCTCGTGCGTGGCAATGCTGGTGATGACCGGATAGCTGAACTGCGCCATGAATTCGCTCGTGCGCTGCTTGCTCCAGCCCGGGTCGGGCACGGTGACGTTGAAATACGCTTCCTGGGCAACTTTCTCGTACGGTCCGGGGGTGTCCATCGAAGCAAACGTGATGGCGCGCAGGAACGGCGGGGTCTCCTCCACAATCGGGCGCACGTCCGACGGGATGGTGATTATCTGCCTGGCGCGGATGAAGTCGATCAGGTGGCTGAATGTATCGCGGAATGTATCCAGCAACTTGTCTGGTGGCGGGTAGTCGGCGGCCAGTTCGGCCAGTACCTGGCGCGGCGTCTTGTCGGGATCAAGCTGCCTGGCTACGGCGGCAAATTCGCGCTGGTTCCGGTGCATGTTGGCGGTGTCGATGGCCAGTAGCTGGTCCAGCGGCAAGGTGACCATTTCGTCGTATTTCAGCTTGTCGCGGAAGGCCTGGGTGCCGATGCGAAAATCACCGTGCGCGCGCGGCAGCAGGTCGGCCTGCAACCACGTCTGGTAGTCCTGCAAGGCCTTGATCACGGCGCCATTGCTGGCGCTGAACTGCTGCTTCAGGTTGGCATCGGTTACCGCCGAGAACGCCGCGGGCACGTCGTGTTGGAAAAAGCGCACCAATCCAGGCAGCTGTTCCAGTGCAATCTCGGTGTAGATCCGCGGCGGATTGTCGAGGTTCTTGCGCGCTGCAGCGAGCGCCGCGGGCATCTGCAACTCGCGTGCGATCAGCGAGCGCAGCCGGGCTTCCGGCGGTGCAAACTTGCGTTGCATCAGGCCGAACGCACTGCTGGTGATGCCGCTGGAATAGACGTCCGGATTCTTCTGCCACGGGCGTATCGTCTGCAGTGTCAGTAGTGTGCTGCGGATGTTGTTCAACACCAGCTCGCGGTCACCGCGCGCGTAGTCACCGAGCGCGCTGGGGTCGACTGCCGCCACCCGTGCCTGCCACTGCGTGAGCGCCAGGATATTCGCGTCGACGCCAGCGCGCGAGTAATCCTCCAGTTTGTCGTCGTACGCGTGGTAACCGTCCGCGGTGGCGATGCTTGGATTCGCGGGCAGGTAGTAGGTGTCGAAGTAGCGGTCGGCGAGGCGGGCGAACGCCTGGTCCGCCTGCGCCGTCGCCGGCGGGGTTGTCGCCACTCGTGCTGCCGTGGCGGCGGTCGCCGCGCCCGGTGCCAGCGCCAGTAGCAGCGCCAGTGCAGCACCCAGCGCCGTGGGCATGATGTTCGTCATGGTCCGCTTTCCTGAAACGTGGTGTGGTTGATGTCGGGTGGCACACTTGCGAACGTCATTCTTTTGCCGTTGCCGCGTGAAACGCAAGCGGCGTACGCTGGACTTTTTCAAACCGTGGGTATGGGCAGCAGACCATGAACATACAGGCACAGGTTGATCGAGCGCGCAGGTTGCGCGACATGCACGACCGTTCGCGGATTTTGCTGCTGCCCAATGCGTGGGATGCAGGTAGTGCGCGGCTGTTCGAGCAGCGCGGGTTTGCTGCCGTGGCAACGACCAGCGGTGGCATGGCGTGGTCGCTGGGTTACCCGGATGGCGAGCAGGTGGCGCTGGCTGAGGTGCTGGCGGCCGTCGCGCGCATGACGCGGGCGTGCAGCGTGCCGGTGACCGTGGATTTCGAGGGTGGCTATGGCGCGACAGCGCAGGCCGTGGCAGCGTCGGTGCGCGCGGTGATCGAGGCGGGCGCGGCCGGGATCAATCTGGAAGATGGCTTGCCCGGTCACGGCCCGTTGCGTGCACTCGATGAAGCGGCCGCGCGCATCGCTGCCGCACGTGACGCCGCGACCGCGAGCGGTGTTCCGCTGGTGATCAATGCGCGCGTGGATCTGTGGTTGCACAGTGGCGCGCACGATGCGGCTGCGCGCATGGATGAAGCGCTGCGTCGCGCCCGCGCGTACCTTGCCGCCGGCGCGGACTGCATCTATCCCATCGGTTTGAGTGATCAAGCGCCGCTGGCGGCGTTCGTGCGCGCGCTGGACGCACCGGTCAACGTGGCCGCCGGGCCAACCATGCCGAACCTGCAGGAGTTGGCGCGGATTGGCGTGGCTCGCGTGACTACCGCTACCCGGTTGGCCACGCTGGCATTTGCCGCGGTGGATCACGCCGTCGGCGTAATGCGTGGGAGCGGGCGCTTCGATGTCCTGGATTCGCCCTTCACCTATGCCGATGCCCAGAATTTGTTTGCGCCGCGCTGATCGAGCAGCACGGCAGCGTTTCCTTTGGTTTGACCACTTCCGAGGAGTCACTCATGAAAAGTCGTCTTGATTACCGCAAGGCCGCACCCGATGCATTCAAGGCCATGCTGGACCTGGAGCAGGCGGTGCATCGCGGTAGCCTGGAGCAATCCCTGATCGAGCTGGTGAAAATGCGTGCGTCGCAGATCAATGGCTGCGGCTACTGCCTGGATATGCACAGCAAGGATGCGCGCGCTGCGGGTGAAACCGAGCAGCGCCTGTATGTGTTGTCGGCGTGGCGCGAAGCGCCGTTTTACAGCGCGCGTGAGCGTGCGGCACTGGCCTGGACCGAAGCGGTGACCCAGGTTTCCGGCAACGACCTGCCCGATGCGCTGTATCAGGAAGTGCACAAGGAGTTTGACGACAAGGGCATGGTTGAATTGACCCTGGCCATCATTGCCATCAACGGCTGGAATCGCCTTGCCATCGGTTTTCGCGCGGACGTCGGCAGCTATGTCGTTCCCGGCAAGGCCAAGTGATGCGTTGCCTAGTGCACGAGCGGTGGTCATGACGCGCGTGGCAACCCGGGGCAAAGCCTTGCCGCGTGCGTTTTATCGGCGGGATCCGCGGGAAGTGGCAGTGGCGTTGTTGAACAAGGTGCTGGTTGGCGTTGACGGCCGCAGTGGACGCATCGTCGAGACCGAGGCGTATTGCGGTGCGGTTGATCCGGCAGCGCATGCGTATCGCGGCAAGACCCCGCGGAATGCCACCATGTTTGGCCCGCCCGGCAAGATGTATGTGTATTTCACGTACGGCATGCACTGGTGTTGCAACGCCGTGTGCGGCGAGGTCGATGAAGGCGTCGCCGTGCTGCTGCGCGCGCTGGCGCCGCTGAGCGGGGTGGAGGCCATGCGCGTGGCGCGCGCCAAGGTGCATCGTGACCGCGACCTGTGCAGCGGCCCGGCAAGATTGGCTCAGGCGTTGGGCATCAGCGGGGTACACGACGGCATTGACCTGGTGACCGGCGACGGCGGCTTTTGCATTGTCGATGACGGCACGCCGCCGCCGCGCGAGCCGGTGGTGACCCGACGTGTCGGTATCACGCGCGCCGCGGATGAACCGTGGCGCTGGTATGTGGCGGGTGATCCCAACGTGTCACGCCGCTGAGTGTGTCAGGTGCTGGTGTACGTGTCCGGAACGGACTCAGAGCAGATCGCGCGCCCGCAGAAAGGCCTGCGCCTCGGCGGCGTCGTGTTCAAACCAGGCGCGGCTGGAACCCAGGCGGAACGAATAACCCCAGGCATCCATGTCGGCCATCAGCCGTGCACGGCCAACACCCGGAATCTCGTCGGCGAGCACAATCTGCAGGTAGCAGGTGGCGTCTTCTTCCTCGATGGAATCCGTGGCATTGGTATGGACGGCCAGACGCCGCTCCAGCGGCAGCACGATCAGGTGACAGGCCTCATGCAACAGTGAGTGCAGCGGCGTGTCATCGCGTGCATACACGGTACTGCCGATGACTCCCGCCTCGGTGTCACCCCAGTAGCTGCCGGGGATGACCACGCCGGCGGGTACCTTGTGCAACTGCAGATCGAAGCGTGCCAGCAGCTTCTCCGCTACCGAGAAACCCACTGCGTCCATGCGCATGACGTCGGGCGCGAAGGACGGTTCCGGTACCCTGGATGTGACTGGATGCACGGTCGAGTTTTCCCGCTGGATCAACTGGCCTTGGCGGCGCGGCCAGCCTTTCCGTGCTTCCCGGACTTGCCGGTGTTGACCTTGCCCGGCTTAGGTTCCGGGCCACCTGACAGCGTCACGGACAGTTCGAGGATCTCGTGATCGCTGCCGCGTTCGACGTTGATGTTGATGTCCTCGATATCGACGTGCACGTACTTCTTGATCACCTCGAGCAGCTCGTTGCGCATCATCGGCAGGTAATCGGGCGCGCCCCGGGTGGAGCGTTCCTGGGCGACGATAATGCGCAGCCGTTCACGCGCGACGGTGGCGGTGGCTTCCGGCTTGCGCCAGAGAAAATCGAGAATACCCATCGTGATCAGCCTCCGAATACGCGCTGGAGAAAGCCCTTCTTGGGCACGTCGATGAAGCGCAGCGAGCGCTCCTCGCCAAGGATACGGGCGACGGTGTCGCTGTAGGCCTGACCGGCCTGCGATTCGGCATCGACGATCACCGGGATGCCGTTGTTGGAGGCGGTCAGTACGTTGGCCGATTCCGGGATCACGCCAACCACGCTGATGCCGAGAATTTCCTCGACATCCTTCACGCTGAGCATCTCGCCGATGGCGACGCGATGGGCGTTGTAGCGGGTCAGCAGCAGGTGTTGGGTGACCGGCTCTTCGCCGCGTTCGGCACGCCGGGTCTTGCTCGCGAGCAGACCGAGGATGCGATCCGAGTCGCGCACCGAGGACACCTCCGGGTTGACCACCACGACCGCCTGGTCGGCAAAGTACATTGCCAGATGTGCGCCTTTCTCGATCCCAGCCGGAGAGTCGCACACGATGTATTCGAAGCCTTCCGCCGACAGGCCATCGAGGACTTTCTCCACGCCTTCCTGGTTCAGCGCTTCCTTGTCGCGCGTCTGGCTTGCGGCAAGCACGTACAGGTTGTCGTAGCGCTTGTCGCGAATCAGCGATTGCTTGAGCGTGGATTCGCCGTGCACGACGTTGACGAAGTCGTACACCACCCGCCGCTCGCAGCCCATGATCAGGTCGAGGTTGCGTAAGCCCACGTCGAAGTCGATGACGGCTACTTTCTTTCCGGCCATGGCCAGCCCGGTGGCCAGCGAAGCGCTGGTGGTCGTTTTGCCGACCCCGCCCTTGCCGGAGGTGACAACGATGATCTCAGCAGTCAATGTCCCATCTCCGCATGATGTGTTGTTGTTGGGGTGATCGGTTGCAGGCGCTGCTCACAATTTGGCCAGCAGCAGCTTTTCGCCATCCAGCCAGCATTGCACGGACCGGCCTTCGAGTTGGTCAGGGATCTGTTCAAACACGCGGTACTGGCCGGCGATGGCGACCAGCTCGGCACGAAAGTCGGCGACGAAGATGCGCGCGGATATGTCGCCCTGCGCCCCGGCCATGGCCCGACCGCGCAGGCTGCCGTAGACATGGATGTTGCCGTCGGCGATGACCTCCGCGCCGTTCGCGATGGCACCGGTGACGATCAGGTCGCGGTCGCGCGCGTACAGTTGCTGACCGGAGCGCACCGAGCCGGCGTGGTACATGGCAGTGTGCGGGCTATCTGGCGGAGCGGCGAGAATCGGTTCGCGCGTGTCGGCAACGACTGCCGGTGCCGGCTCCGGCGCGTGTGCTGCCTCCGCCGGCGCGGGGGCGTTGCCGCTGGCCGGTTCATAGGCAGCGCGGAATTTGGCGATCAACGGCAAACCCATGCGCCTGGCGAGTGCTTCGGTCTCGCTCGTGCCGTAGGCCAGTCCCACCGGCAGCATGCCGGCGCCGCGCACCGCTTCCAGCAGCGCGTCAACTGCGCCGTCGTCGGGCAGGTGCAGCAGGTGGCTGAGATCCAGCACTACCGACGCGCGCTCGAACATCTGCGGCGCGGAGCGTACGCGGCGTTCCAGTTCACTGCACACGGCGGCGGCGTCCACCCGGCGTATGCGTACGCAGGCCATGCCTACCTGGCCAAACCGCAAGTCGCAGGCGTCGCTGGCCTCCAGTTTGGCCTTCACTGCTTGCGTTCTCCGGCGGTGCGCAACGGCGTTGTGGCTGTCGCCTGCGGGCGGACGCGTTCGGCCAGCCACGGTACGTCAGGCAGGCCGCCGTGTTCCAACCAGGTGTCGCGCACGTAAGCGTAGCTGGGCAGGTCGCGCGCCAGCAGGCTGACTTGCGGTCCGTCCTCACCCATGCGTTGCTGGCCGACTTCCTGAAACCCGTAGGTGCCGTGGAACAGCACCACCACGTCGTCGCGCGGCTCCAGGAAGACTTCGCAGGCGAGCAGCGGCACGCGTACCTCAGCGTAGCTGTGTACGTCGCAATAGAACACGCGGCCGAGACCGTGTCGGCGGTAGGTATTGGCGATGACGATGCGGTCGATATAGACGAATTGCGGGTAATGCTCGGCAAACCAGCGGTAGTTCGGGCTGGGATAGGTGCCACCCTCGCGCAGTGCGATGAGGAAACCGGCCAGGTGGCCGTCGATCTCCGCTACGCGGAAGTACTCGGCGTGCAGGTAGAAATAACGCAGCTGCGCCGTCGTGAGTGCCAGGATGGAACGACCGGCGGCATTGTTGAGCGCCAGTACGTCGCTCAGGTCCTGCTCGCGCACATCGCGGATGGCAAGGGCCATTCGTTGCTCCGCATGGATGAATACACCGCCAAGGCCGACAGCCGGTCTCGCGCAAGGCGCCATTATGCCATGCGGTTTGGGCGCATACAGGGTGCAAATTGCGGCAATCCGGGTGATGCCGGCGCGACAGTGCCGCCGGGGTGCCGGAAGGCGCATTGCACCGGCCCTGCGCTCGCTTATGATGCGAGGCATGCCGTGGCCACATTTCAACCATATTCGCATCTTGCGCTACACGGGCTTTTTCACCTACCTGTGCGTCAGCGTGCCGTTGTGGCAGGGCAGCTGGGGCCTGGCGCGGGTCAGCGCGTGGTGGAGCAACCCGACGCTGTCGGGCTGGATCTTGTCCTACCTGTTGTTCGGGTTGGCGTATCTGGCGTTGACCAGCACGCAAGCGGTGGCACGGGCGTCGATCTCCGGGCAGGTGGCCAAGTTGTTGGGCATGGTGTTGCTCACCGGATCGGCGATTGCCGTGGGCTGGTTCAGTCAGAGCGGGCTGTCGGCGATGCTGATGCTGGTCATTGCCGTCGTCTTGCCGTGGCAGATGCCGATGATTGCCGGCCTGGTCTGGTTGCTGGTGCAGAACCTGCTGTTGGTGCCGGTCATCGCCAGCTACGCGGGGTGGACCCCGGGCATGGCGATTTTGCAGGTGTGCATGTATCTGGGATTGTCGGCACTGGTGTTTTTCACTTCGACCGTGGCCACCCAGCAAGCCGAACAACGCGAGGTGCAGCGTCGGTTGAATGCTGAACTGCGCGCTACCCGGGCGCTGCTGGCGGAGTCCAGCCGGATCGCCGAGCGCATGCGTATTGCCCGTGACCTGCATGACCTGATCGGTCATCACCTGACGGCGCTCAGCCTGAACCTGGAGGTGGCCAGCCATCTCACCAGCGAACCGGCCAGCGCGCATGTGCGCAAGGCGCAGAGCACGGCCAGACATTTGCTCGCCGATGTGCGCGAGGTGGTCAGCGAGTTGCGCCAGGATGACGCGATTGACCTGACCCAGGCGCTGCGCAGCCTGATCGATGGCGTGCCCGGTCTGGCGGTGCACGTGGTGATGCCGCCGCGCTTCAGTGTGGAGGACCCGCAGCGCGCGCAGGTCTTGCTGCGCTGTGCCCAGGAGATCATCACCAACACCGCCAGGCACGCGGGGGCGCGCAACCTGTGGCTGAATTTTGCGTATGCCGAGGCGAACATGCTGGGCCTGCACGCGCGCGACGATGGCCGCGGTGTGGAACGTGTGGCGCCTGGCAATGGTTTGTCCGGCATGCGTGAGCGACTGGCTGAATTTGGCGGCAGTGTCACCCTGGACAGTGGGGTGAGTCAGGGCTTCTCGCTTACCGTGCGGCTGCCGCTGGGCGAGCACCTAGCGCTGGCGCATACGCCGCTGCGCTCGGAGCCGCCCGCCTTGAGCGTGCGCTAGCAGTCTGCCGGGACCTGGTTGGTCTGCCTCCGGCTGCGGGGTCGACCAGATGCCGGCTCCTGGCCTGCGGAGTCGTAACGGGCCGGCAAATCATCAGCCATCTGTTCGCGTATCGCCGCATTCCCGTCCCAATCGGCAAACCCCAACGGGCTCCTGACCGGCAACTGCCTGCGTGCGGCTGCGGTTGGCGTGCGAGAATGCGTGACGGGCATCGTCTGCGCACGCGGACGTTGCCAACGTTCCTGACCCGCTAGCCGAGGAATCGCGATGATTTCCGTGTGTCTTGTCGACGATCAGAATCTGGTGCGTCAGGGGGTTCGCTCACTGCTGGACCTGGCTGACGATATTCGCGTCGTGGCCGAATGCGCCGACGGTGCACGCGCGGTGCAGGACATTCCGCGCGTCAAGCCCGATGTGGTGCTGCTGGATCTGCGCATGCCGAACATGAGTGGGCTGGAAGTCCTGCATGCACTGGCCGCGCGCAACGAGTTGCCGCCCACCATCATCCTGACCACGTTCGATGACGATCAGCTCGTGCTGCAGGGTCTGAAGGCGGGCGCCCGTGGCTATCTGCTCAAGGATGTCACGCTGGAGCAACTGGTGGAGGCGGTGCGCACGGTTGCGGCGGGTGGGTCGCTGGTGGCGCCAATGGTCACCCAGCGGCTGATGGCGGGCGTCGCGCGCATGCAAAACCACTTCACCAGTCTGGAGCAGCCCGACCCGTTGACCGAGCGCGAAACGGAAATCCTGCGGCTGCTCTCCGGTGGCTACAGCAACAAGGAAATTGCCAATTCGCTCGGCGTGGCCGAGGGTACGGTGAAGAATCACGTTTCCAACATTCTCTCCAAGCTCGGCGTGCGGGATCGCACGCGCGCGGTGCTCAAGGCGCTGGAGATGGGTATCGTGTGAGGGCTTTTCTGCCGCCTTGCGGACTGCCCGGCCGGGTCTCACGTGGTCGTTTTGCGGGGAGGGGGCATGGTGCTGCCGCGGGTTGGCGCGCCGCACGGCGATGCCGCATCCGGGCTTGCAGACGTCCAATTGGTCGCGCAAAACGGCATGGCGTTCCGGCGCGCGAGCAAGTAACATCCGTTACTTCGGCACGTGCCAACCCTTGGGTCCAGCGTTGTGGGACGCCGGTTGTGGCTCGCGTGGACGCTTGGACGATACCCTGAAATTGCGTACAGACGCTCGGAGAACCCTGGTAATGATGCGTGTCCTTGAATTTCTTGTAGCCTTGCTCATCGTCGCCGGTGTCGGTGTCGTGGCAGGTGTCGCCAGCCCCGGTAGTGGTCATGTGGATCGCTCGCTGACGGTCGGCAAGGACCTGCGTCAGGTCTATGACGTCCTCGACAATTTCCGCCGTTTCCCGGATTACGCGGTGTTGCGTGGGCAGGATCGCAGCCTGCAGTTCAAGCTGTCCGGCAAGTCGTTCGGTCCGGGCGCGGAAATCGGCTGGACCAGCACGGCGCCGAAAATCGGCGACGGCGGCTTGACCATTGCCAGTGCCACGCCGGAGTTTGACAAGGTCGACACCACGACGCCGAGCGCCACGATCGTATGGGACCTCGACAACAAGTGGCGCGGCATGGACAAGCACTTCACGCTGAACCTGGAGCGCAAGGGCAGTCGTGGCCAGCTGACCGACATCAATTGGGCGTATGACGTCAAGTACGGCTGGAACCTGATCAACCGTTTCGGCAATCTGTACATCCATGGCGAGCCGGATTCGTTCATCCAAGGTGGCCTGGGCAACTTGCAAAACGTGCTGGCGGCGATTCCGAACGTCGACTACAGCAAGATGATACCGGTCATCGAACAGACGCAGCCGCAACCGGTATTGCTGATCCCCACGTCGATCCAGCGCAAGGACGGCATCGATGGTCTGGAAGACGCGATCAGCAAGGCAGTCACCGAGCTCACTGCCGCGGCCAAGCAGTTGGGGGTCAATATCGTCGGGCCACGCATCGTCATCACCACGAACTATGGCGATCAGACCTATACGTTTGACGTGGCGTTGCCAATTGATTCCAGCACGCTGACCGTCAATGGGCAGAGTGAACAACTGGTTGCCGCTACGCAGCCGGCACTGGATACTTCCGGCGCGTCGGACGATGCGACCGCCACCGCAGATGCCGCGGCAACCGCAGCCGCGCCTGGCGGTCACGACCGCTTTGGTCGTCTCCTGGTCGGCAACGGTGTGCGTGCCACGCTTGCGTTTGGTGGCCCCGCGCTCAAGGGCACGTGGAGCGGCACGTTCGCTGGTGTGCCGCTGACGCGGGACATGCTCAAGGCCTATTCGCAAACCCACGGTTACCGGTTTGATGACGTGGTCAACCGCTCCTATGACGTGGTGGTTGCCCCGCAGGTGAAGGACCCCAGCGGTGCGATCACCACGTATGCGAAGTACGCGATCTATCTGCCGCTCAGCGATGCGCCAGAGCAAACACCGGAACAGGCAGCCGGCATTCAACCGCCGACGCTGGATACTGTACCCGCACCCTCCGGCACCGCACCGGC
>DATCWU010000428.1:0-4675 GCA_036566165.1 Rhodanobacter sp.
ACCCCGACGCCAACCGATGCGGCGCAATGATCGGTACCCGGCCGAAGTTGTGGGACGCGCAAAGCTGGGCCGTATACCAACGGCTGCTCAAGTATGCCCGTCGCTATTGGGCGATCGGATTGGTGGCGGTGGTCGGGATGATCGTGGACGCCGGCGGGCTGGCGTTGTTCACGAACCTGATGCGCACCATCGTCGACGACTTGTTCGTGCGCAAGAGCGCGTATCTGATTTTCTGGATGCCAATCTGGATCATCACGATTTTTCTCGTGCGCTCGTGCGGCACGTTCGTCAGCACCTACGGCATGGCTTATATCGGCCGCCATGTGGTGCAGACAGTGCAGGGTGATGTATTCGCCGCCTACCTGCGGCTGCCGGCGGCGTTCTTTGGCCGGGAGCCGTCGGGGCAGCAGATATCGCGCATCACCTATACCAGCGAACAAGTCGCTTCGGCGGCGTCGGACGCGGTCAAGGTTGCGCTGACGGACGGTGCCACCGTGATCTTCATGCTGGTGGTGATGCTGCACAACAGTGCGTACCTCACGTTGACGTTGTTGATCATGCTGCCGGCGGTCGCGCTGGTCGCCACCCTGGTCAGCCGGCGTTATCGGCAGATCAGTCGGCGCGTGCAGGGGACGATGGGCTCCGTCACCGGAACGGTCGAGGAGTCGGTGGGCGCGCACCGCGAAATCCGCATTTATGGTGGACAGGCACACGAAGCCGAGCGCTTTGGCGAGATCACGCGGCGCACCCGCTGGTTGAACCTGAAAATCAACGCCACCAGCGCCGCCTCCAGCTCGACCATTCAAGTGGTGGGCGCGTTGGCACTGGCGGCGCTGGTGTTCCTCGCGACCCGCCCGCAAATTCTCCAGCACATGTCGCCGGGAGTATTTCTGGCCGTGTTGACGGCAATGGGCACGATGCTGCCCTCGTTGAAACGCCTGACCAACGTCCAGGCCAATATCCAGCGCGGGCTTTCCGCCGCCGAGGATTTGTTTGCGGTCATGGATCTGCCGCCGGAAGTGGACACCGGTCATCGTGAACTGACGCGCACGCATGGCGACTTGCGCTTCGAGGCCGTGCGGCTGAGCTACCCCGGGCAAGACAACGAGGCCCTGCGCGGGATCGATCTGTACTGCGCGCCGGGCACCGTCACCGCGCTGGTCGGGCGCTCGGGCAGTGGCAAGAGCAGCCTGGTGAGCCTGCTGCCGCGCTTCTACGCGCCCAGTTCCGGCCGGATCGTGCTGGACGGTCAGGATTACCGGGATTACACCCTGGCTTCGCTGCGCCGGCAGATTGCCTGGGTCGGGCAGAGTGTGGTGTTGTTTGACGATACCGTCGCCAACAATATTGCCTACGGGGAACTGGCTGGTGCCAGTGAAGCGGCCATCATTGCCGCCGCCGAAGCAGCCAATGCGATGGAGTTCATCGCGGTCATGCCGCAAGGCATCCACACCCGGGTCGGCCAGGGCGGCAACACGCTTTCCGGCGGCCAGCGGCAGCGCATCGCAATTGCCCGCGCGCTGCTGAAGGACGCGCCGATCCTGGTCCTGGACGAGGCCACCAGTGCCCTGGACAGCGAATCCGAGCGACTCATCCAGCAGGCGTTGCAGCGTCTGATGCATGCCCGCACCACGCTGGTCATCGCCCATCGTCTGTCCACCATCGAGGATGCCGACCAGATCGCGGTGCTGGATCATGGGTGCATTGTCGAGCGTGGCACGCATGCGCAGTTGCTCGCGCTTGGTGGTCAGTACGCGAGCCTGCATCACCTGCAGTTCCAGGACCCGGCCGGTCGGTCGACCGGCACGACAAACTCCGACTGAAGGCCGCCATGGCGTTGCCCGACACGCTCGACTCAGTTTGGTATGGCGGTGGCCGGATACCGTGGTGGGCCAGGCCACTGGCTGCGCTCTACGGCGCGGTCACCGGGGTGCGGCGCTGGATGTTCCGGCGCGGCTGGTTGCGCAGCCAACGCTTGCCGGTGCCGGTGATCGTGGTGGGCAATCTCAGCGTGGGTGGCACCGGCAAGACGCCGTTGACGATCGCGCTGGCGGCCGAACTGCGCCGACGCGGGTACACGCCGGGCGTGGTCAGTCGCGGTTACGGTGGCACCCAGCGCGAGCCGCTGTTGCTCGATGCCGATTCCAATCCCGCCCGGGTTGGCGACGAGCCATGCCTGATCCGGGCCAGTGGCACGCCGGTGGCGGTCGGGCAGGATCGGCCCGCCGCTGCCCGCCTGCTGCTCGCCGCCGGTTGCGATGTGGTGGTCGCGGATGACGGTCTGCAGCACTACCGCCTGGCGCGCGATGTGGAGATTTGCGTCATCGATGGTGGGCGCCGCTTCGGCAACGAGCGCCTGCTGCCAGCCGGCCCGCTGCGCGAACCGTTGCGGCGTCTGCAGCAGGTGGATCTGCGCGTGAGCAACGGCGGCGTTCCGGCGCCCGGGGAATTCCCGATGACATTGCGCGGTGACCTGGCGATCAATCTGCTGGACGGGCGCGAGCGGTCGCTTGGTGACTTCGCCGGTGGGCGCGTACACGCGGTGGCTGGCATCGGCCACCCGCAGCGTTTTTTTGAGAGCCTGCGCGGGGCGGGCCTTGAGCCCATCGAACATGGCTTTGCCGACCATCACCGGTTTGTTGCCGGAGAGTTGGCGTTCGAGCCCGGGCTGCCGCTGCTGATGACCGACAAGGATGCCATCAAGTGCCGGCAGTTCGCCCAGGCCGACTGGTGGCGTGTGCCGGTATACGCGCAGTTGCCGGAGGAATTTTTCGAGCAACTGCTGCAGCGCATGGATCTGCGCGCGAACAGGACGCGCCAGCCAGCTGCCGGCGGCAAGCACTGAGCCGCAGGCGGTGTCGTTAGACGCTGGGCGAATTGCTCGCGGGGCGCCGTCGCGATAGCGGTTCGCCTGCCGCGTAAACCTTACGGGCCAGGTTGCCGCCGATCCAGTAGCACAACTCCTCCGGCCGGTGCACGTTCCACACCACCACGTCCGCCCGCTGGCCCGGTGTGAGCGTGCCGCGGTCGTCCAACCCCAGGGCGCGCGCGGCGTTGCTGGTAATACCGCGCAGCGCCTCTTCCGGCGTGAGCCGAAACAGCGTGCACGCCATGCTTGCGGCCAGACGCAGCGACAACATGGGCGAGGTGCCCGGGTTGCAGTCGGTGGCCAGGGCAATCGGCACGCCATGCTCGCGCAACAGCGCGATCGGTGGCGCCTGCGTTTCGCGCAGCGCATAAAACGCGCCGGGTAGCAGCACCGCGACCGTGCCAGCAGCAGCCATGGCCTGGACCCCGGCTGCGCCCAAATGCTCCAAATGGTCGGCCGACAGGCCCCGGTACTCGGCCACCAGCGTCGCACCGCCCTGGTCCGACAATTGTTCGGCGTGCAGTTTCACCGGCAGGTGCAATTCCTGCGCACGCGCAAACACGCGCCGGGTTTCCGCGCGGGTGAAGCCGATGTTTTCGCAAAACCCGTCCACGGCATCGACCAGACCTTCGGCGGCCAGCGTTGGCAACATGACATCGCACAGTTGGGTGACGTAAGCCTCGCGCTGGTCCCGATACTCCGGTGGCAGCGCATGCAGGCCGAGGAAACTGGTGCGCACGGTGATGCCCAGCTCGCGGCCGATGTGGCGCGCGACGCGCAGCATGCGGCGTTCGCTTTCCAGCTCCAGCCCGTATCCGGATTTGATCTCCAGCGTGGTCACGCCGTCGACAAACAGCGCCCGTGCCCGCGGCAACGCCTGCGCCAGCAACTGTTCCTCGCTGGCGGCACGCGTGGCGCTGACGCTGGAGACGATGCCGCCGCCAGCGCGGGCAATTTCCTCGTAGCTGGCGCCGCGCAGACGCAAGTCGAATTCGTGCGCGCGATCGCCACCAAACACCAGATGCGTGTGGCAGTCAATCAGGCCGGGCGTCACCAGCGCACCATCCACCGGTTCCACCTTGATGGCCAGCGCCGCCGGGGCGTCAGGCAAAGCGTCCATCGGGCCAGCCCAGGCGATGCGTCCGCGATGCAGCGCGATGGCGCCGCGTTCCACCAGTCCATACGGGGCGTCGCCGCTGAACGTGGCCAACGTGGCATTCAACAGCAACCGGTCCCAGCGTTGGTCGTTCATGGCGTGCGTGATCCCTGGTGGCGCAGACGAAATGGTGGTGGCGAACTGAGCGCGCTGGCGTCAGCCGCAAGCGCCCCGCATTATCGCAGCACTGGCCGGCCGAGCGTGGCGGGCGGTGCGACTCAGCGCGGGCGCCAGCGTGTCTCGTACAGATCGAAACGGCGGTCCTTGAGGTTTTGCACCGCGCCGGCGTTGCGCGCACGCGCCAGGCTTTCCAGGCGCAGGTCGGCAAACAGGACGGTTTCGATATTCGGGGTGGAGTCGGCGGCAATGCCATCGCGCGCAAACGGAAAATCGCTGGGCGTGAGGATGCAACTCTGGCCGTACTGGATGTCGAAGTTGTTGACCCCGGGCAGGTTGCCGACGTTGCCGGACAACGCGACGTAGCACTGGTTCTCGATCGCCCGCGCCTGCGCGCAGTAGCGCACGCGCAGGTAGCCTTCGCGCACGTCGGTGCAGAACGGCACGAACAGGATCAGCGCGCCCTGATCGGTCAGGTGTCGCGCCACTTCCGGAAATTCGGCGTCGTAGCAGATCATCACGCCAATCGGGCC
>DATCWU010000171.1:0-3134 GCA_036566165.1 Rhodanobacter sp.
TGGCAGAAGTCCGACGCCAACATTCCCGAACTCGGCCAGACCTGGTCGCAGCCCAAGCTTGCGCTGGTCGGGACGTATCCCAACCCCGTCCTCGTCATGGGTGGCGGTTACGATACGAACGAGGATATCGACCCGGCTCCAGTCGGGGATACGATGGGACGCGCGATCGTGGTGCTGGATGCCTTCAGCGGCGCTTCGCTGTGGACCGCCTGCCCCTCCGGCTGCACCACTGCTGTTGCCAAAATGACGTATGCGATCCCGTCCGACGTCACCTTGTTCGACGCGGATGGTAACGGCCTCACTGACCGCCTGTACGTCGGCGACCTCGGCGGCAACATCTGGCGCGCCGACATCAGCGGCGATGCGTCGTCCATCAGCGGGACGGTAACCCAGCTGGCCAGTCTCGGTGGAACGGGCACCAGCGCACGCAAATTTTTCTTCCCGCCCGACGTAACTCCGGCCACTGGCTTCGACGTGGTTGTGGCCACCAGCGGCGATCGCGAGCATCCGCTGCTGGCGAATGCATCATCCACCGTGATCAACCGCTACTACATGCTGAAGGACACCAACACCACCGCTGGCGCGCCCAGCAGCTGGGCGCTCATCACCGAAGCCGCGCTGCTCGACAATACCGCTGCGCTTACCGGGGGGACCCCTTACCCTTCTACCAGCACCACCCAGGGCTTTTACATCACCTTTGCCAAAGGCGAGAAGGCCGTGAATGCGCCGCTGAACGTGGCGGGCTATACCCGTTTCGGCACCAATACGCCGATCAGCAACCCGAACACCTGCTCCGCCAATTTGGGTGAAGCGCGTGGCTACGCCATCAATTTCCTGACCGGTGCCGGTCTGAACGACAGTGGCTTCGTCAAGTTCGACGGTGGCGGTCTGCCACCTTCACCGGTGTTTGCGCTGGTGGCCATCAACCCGGCCACGCCCACGGTGCTCACCCCGGTCCTGATCGGCGGCGGCAACCAGACGGGCCCGGGCGGAGGCAACAACAGCTCTGCGCTGGGTGCCAACATGGTTAC
This sequence comes from Rhodanobacter sp., assembly GCA_036566165.1. Classification (GTDB taxonomy): domain Bacteria; phylum Pseudomonadota; class Gammaproteobacteria; order Xanthomonadales; family Rhodanobacteraceae; genus Rhodanobacter. The sequence goes on from DATCWU010000171.1 coordinate 1,032, forward strand.
GCCGCCAAACACAGGCAAACGCCAGCGCACCTATTGGTACACCGAAGACGTCAAATAAGCCGCATTGTTAACCAAAAGGCCACCGACCAACCCGGTGGCCTTTTTTTACGGCTGGGAAAAGTGGGGAAAGGATCAGGGTCACTTCCTGCGGGTTGAAAAATCTACCCGAACCTTTTCTGGTCCATGCAGGCTGACCACCACGCATTCCCAACCGCCGTTACTGGGCCGTTTCGGCATAGCGCACACCATCCTTGTGCGTGTAATGACCAACCGCGCCGTCGTAATGCAGGTCGACGTCGGGATAGTGGCAGGTGTCATCCTGGCGGCGACTGCCAATCTCCAGATAAACGGCGGTTTCGGCACCACGATTGATCAGGTGATGGCCGTCCGGAACACCCTTCGCGAACGTTGCGCAATCCTGCGCGCGCAAAGTCTGTTCGCCGGCGTCGGTGATCAGCGTCAACTCCCCTGACAACACGTAGACCAGTTCGTCCTCGGCCGTGTGCCAGTGGCGCTGGCTCGACCACGCGCCCGGTGGCAAGCGCGTGAGGTTGACGCCGAAATCGCTCAAGCCGCCGGCGTTACCCAGCGCCTGCCGGCTGCGCGCAGCCGCATGCTGGGCGAATGGCGCGGGATAGTCGCTGCCCGTGCGCTCGGGAACGGTGGTCAGGTCGATCTTGGGCATGGCGCTCTCCACAATGTCGGGTTGGCGGTGGTGGCAGCTGGTGCGCAAGCACGATTCTCCGCGGCTGCGCGCGATCTGGTAGCGCTGTCGTGCCGCAAGGCCGATTATCGGGCGCGCGTTCCACGCTGCCCAGTGCAGGGGTAACCTGCGGCAGGCAGCTGGTCCGGTTTGCTGGAAATGCCACCTTGATCGTGTCTGTCCCTTCGCAGCGAGTTCTCACATGGATCTGCTCGACCGGCTGCGCCTGGATGTGCCGATACTGCAGGCTGGCATGGGCGGTGGCGTGTCCGGCCCGCGCCTCGCCGGTGCGGTGGCCGCAGCCGGCGGGCTGGGCACGCTCGCCCTGACCTCGCCGCAGCGCTTGCGTGCCGGCATTGCCAGTGTCCGCGCTCAAGCCCCGGGGCGCGCGGTCGCCGTCAATCTGCTGATGCCGTTCGTGCGCAAACGGCACATTGCCACCTGCCGCGCCGAACGCATCGACGTCGCCATCCTGTTCTTTGGCGGGTCGCCGGCGCTGGTCACCGCGCTGCACGACGCCGGTACCTTCGTCATGGCCCAGGTCGGTACCATGCAGGAAGCCGCGGCTGCCTTGGCGTGGGGCGTCGACGGCCTGATTGCGCAAGGTATCGAGGCTGGCGGTCATCTCCTTGGACGTGAGCCGGGCCTGGCATTTCTCGCCCGCGTGCTGCCCATAGCCCGCGGCCGGCCGGTGTTGCTGGCGGGCGGCATGGCCACCGCCGACGATACGCGCACCGCGCTGGCGGCCGGCGCGACCGGGATCGTGGCGGGCACGCGCTTCATGCTCACGCCCGAGTCCGATGCGCACCCGCTGTACCAGCAGCGGGTACTCGCCGCCAACGCCACACTGGAAACCTCGCTGTTTGGTTTCGGCTGGCCGGCGCGGCACCGCGTCGTGGCCAACGCCGCGACGGCGCGCTGGTGTCGCGGCGATGGCAGCGTACGTCCGCTGCCCGCCTTCCTCAATCGCGCGAGCGCGCCCATCGGCCACGTCGTCAACGATGCGCTCGTCGCGCGACTGCCCACACTGCAGCGCGCCTGGCTGCCACTGCTGGCAGCCACTCCGCCGTTGCGCGGGATGCCCGCCACCGTCGTTGACAGCACGCCGCTGTACGCCGGTGAATCCGCGCTGCGCATGTCGACGATCATCCCGGCCAAAGCCGCGGTGGACCTGCTGGCCGGGCGACCGGGCTGAGCGCCCGGCGCCCAGCCGAACTAACAGCGGGATCAGCAACGCGCCGGGTATGCGCAGTCGGTGCGGTCAGGCCCGTGATTCCCGGGAACAGGGGAAATCCAGCGACCCGATGGTTTTCGATCAAGCTACCGCCGCGCAGTTACAACGCGGACGGGATGACAACGCCGGCGCGAACGCCACCCGACCGCGATCGCCGCTACGGCTT
>DATCWU010000184.1:0-11267 GCA_036566165.1 Rhodanobacter sp.
CACGTGCCGCGCGCACCGTCCCATCCGCCGGCGTGGTGCGCGCCGCCGGGGGCGCCCGCCGGGCCACCACCTGGCGCTCGAATCCGCCAACTGGCAACGCTCGCGTATGTGCACTGCGCGGCAGCGCCGTGCGACCAGCCACCGGGCGTGCGCCTACACCGCGTGGCAACACTGCAGCGCCAGCCAGTGCGCGCTGCTCGACGCGATCGGCGCCACCGCGCACGGCTTGTCCACTGGCAAAGGTGCGTCCCGACACGGTGGTGAAGCCGCGCGGTGCATGGCGGTTGGCATAGCGCTCGCCATGCACCCGCTCGCCCCGGCGATAGTGGTTGTAGTGGTTGCCGATATCGCGCTGAAAACGGCGCCGGTCGTGGCCGCGCCGCACATAGATGTTGGTGATGTTGACGTTGGTGTAGTAAGCACGACTGGCGCGATACCACGGGTTGTAGATCTCGCCCGGACCCAGCGGGAACCAGCCAACCGGTCCATTGCCAATCCCGACCGACCAGCCGCCACCGCCGACAAACGCGACCAGCGCCGGCGCATAGATCGGGCGCACCCCAAGCGGGCCCGGGATCCAGCCCCAGCGCCCGCGCATGTTCGCCCAGCGCCCGTAGTGATACGGCGCAAAACCCCACGCCGCGTCATCTATCCAACTCCAGCCCCACGGTGCGATATAGGCCCAGTGACCAAAGCTGTATGGCGCCCAGGTGGACGACACCTGCGTCGGATACCACACCGCGCCATAGTCGCTGTCGGTCTGCCAGTCACCGTACTGATCCAGATCCTGGTAACCAATCATCTCGTCGGACACATACTGGCGACTCTCCGAGCGCGCATAGCGCTGGTCGCGATCACGCCCCCAGGCGTCAAACGCATCGCCGCCACCCAAGTCGCTGATCACCACGCTGCTCAGCGCGCTGTCGTCAAACCGGTAACTGCGCCCGGCAACAAGATTGCGTTGCGCATTGTTTTCGCCGTAGACGACGGCGCTGCCATCCAGCACTGAAACCTGGGTGCCGCGCGCGCCATCACCCACATCGACGCGAACCGCGCCCGGGCGATCCACCACGAGCGCCACCGTGGGCGTATCAATCTCGACGCTCTGCCCGTCACCGAGATCACGCACGCTGAGACCGAGCGTACCCTGGGTCAGCTCGATTTGCGCCACTTGATCGCCCAAGTCCAGCAACCCGAAATCCGTACCGCTGTCCATGCGCAGATTGCTGCCGCCAAACTCCAGTTCGGCACGCGCATCGGCACCGGTGGACAACCGGTCACCGGTGGTCAGCGGGCGATTGAGGTTGGCGTCGCTCCACGTGCTGGCGCCAGACGGCAGGAAGCCGACATCGCCTGTCAGGTACGACAAACGTGCCACGCGACTCGGCGGATCGGCAGCGTCGCTGGACGTCACCGCCTGCGCCTGCGCCCACCCGCCCACGGCACACATGAGCAACATTGCCGCCGTGCGCCAGTGTCTGCGCAGCGCGGAGGGAATCTCGACAAACACACGCATGGTGCTCTCCGGACGGTGGCAGTCACGACTGCAGGGCGATGACCCGCAGGTCACGATTCAATTATGCGCAGGTATTTGCGCCGCTTGCGCACGTTGCAACGCCGGCGCGCGTGCTGGTTCAGCTTGCCGCCATTTACCATTCACCCGCCAGCCGGCCCAGGTGCGCATCGCCAGTCGCGCCGAAACGTTTCCAAGTGCGCGCGTGTCGGGTTACCATCTTGCGCCACGCGGGTGTAGCTCAATGGCAGAGCTGTAGCTTCCCAAGCTACTGACGAGGGTTCGATTCCCTTCACCCGCTCCACTGCCTGGCACCCCACAGCCCATGCCGGATCCGACCCCCGTGGAAGCGGCCACCGCCGATCTGCTCGTGCTGGGGTGGCGCGAATGGCTGGTGCTGCCGCAACTGGGCCTCGGCCCGCTCAAGGTGAAACTCGACACCGGTGCGCGCAGCAGCTCCATGCATGTCGATACCCTGGAAGAGTTTCAACGCGATGGTGCGCACTGGCTGCGCTTTACCGTGCGCCTGGCTCGGCGCGAACCGCACGAAGTTTGTTGCGAGGCGCCCTCCACCGCTCGGCGCACGGTGACCGATACCAGCGGGCGGCGCACTGAGCGTTGGTTCATCCGCACTGGAGTGCAATTGGCCGGGCAAAGGTTCGACATCGACATCAATCTGACCAATCGCCGGCATATGCTGTTTCCCATGCTGCTTGGACGCCAGGCGCTGACCGGGCGGTTTGTCATCGATCCGTCGCGCTCCTACACGCAAGCACGCCCTGCCGCAGTAAAACCGGCACCCGCATGACAACCTGCCCATGAAAATTGTGATCCTGTCGCGCAACACGCGTTTGTACTCGACCCGGCGCCTGATCGAGGCAGCGCGCAAGCGCGGGCATGTGGTGCGCGTGCTCGATCCGCTGCGCTGTTACGCGCGGGTGGCGCCCGGCGAGCTGGCCTTGCGTTACAAAGGCAAGGCCGTGCGCGGCATTGACTGCGTGATCCCGCGCATCGGTACCAGCACCACGTTCTACGGCACCGTGGTGCTGCGCCAACTGGAAATGATGGGCGTCTATACGCCCAATCCAGCCGAAGCCGTACTGCGTGCGCGCGACAAGCTGCGCTGCCTGCAACTGCTTGCCGCGCAAGGCATCGAGATGCCGGTCACGGTGTTTGGCGACAACCCGGATGACACCGCCGACGTGCTGGCGTTGATCGGCGGGCCACCGCACGTGATCAAACTCAACGAGGGTAGCCAGGGCACCGGCGTGGTGCTCGCGGAAAAACGCAGCGCCTCGCAAAGTGTGATCGAGGCGTTTCGCGGCTTGTACGCCAACTTTCTGGTGCAGGAGTTCATCCCCGAAGCGAACGGCAGTGACCTGCGCTGTTTCGTCGTCGGCCACAAGGTGGTCGCCGCCATGCAGCGCGATGCGAGTCCCGGCGAGTTTCGTGCCAACCTGCACCGTGGCGGCCACGCGATCGCCGCGACGCTGAGCGTCGAGGAGCGCCGCATCGCACTGCGCGCGGCCAGAGCACTCGGGCTAGGCGTGGCCGGGGTCGACTTGCTGCGCTCCCGACGCGGCCCCCTGCTGCTGGAGGTCAACGCCTCACCCGGGCTGGAGGGCATTGAAACCGCCACCGGCGTGGACGTTGCCTCCGCGATCATCGATTTGCTGCAGGATCACGCCCACACCGGATCACACTGCTCACCCGCCATCCCCCATCCCGCGCCGCGAAAAGTCGCCACAAACGGACGTTGACCGCCTGCCCGCACCGGCCTAGCATCTGAGTAAACCCAACCCGCAACGTGGCGCCAGCGTGGCCTTCGTCGGGTACCCGGAGACAGTTCATGTGCAACAGAGTCTGGTTCATGCTTATCGCGCTGACGGTGGCGTTGCTGCCGTTGGGCGCAGTGAGTGCCTCCGCCACGAAACCTGCCGTCAAGGTCGACAACAAGGCAGACTTTGCCGCGGTCAGTGCCGCCGTGCAAAAGGAGATGGCTCCCGGCGGGCGCTATGAGTTCGTCGACAGCGCCGAACACGACACCGTGACCAGGCGCCTGAACGACATGCAAGCGCTGTTTGACAGTTATGGTACCGTCGAGCAAATGGACGGCAACAAGCGCGCGCAATTGCTGACCGATCAGGAAGACGTCAACGCCATCCTCACCCGGCGCGACGACCGGCGCATGGTATGCAAGTCCGAGCGGCCGGTGGGTTCGTTGATCCCGCAGCGCACCTGCCGTACGTATGGCGAGATCGAGCGGTCGCGACGCAGCACGCAGCAGTTCATGCAGCAGGAAGCGCGACCACGTTACGTGTCCGGCGGAAATTGACCAAAGTCACATCCACCAGCAACCCGTCAATATCGGGTTGACCTGCGCGCAGAACGCCACAGGAAAAGAACCATGAAAATTGGAAACCGCATCGTGCTGGCCCTTGTCGCGATCGCTGCCGGCGCGTTGATTTTCCCGACGGTCGCCAGCTCTTCCAAAGTCGAGACCCCGCAGGTGCAGGCCGATACCAAGGCCAAGTTTGCAACCGCCGCTGCGGAAATACGCAAGCAGATGGTGCCCGGCGGGCGCTTTGAATTCGTGACCAAGCAAGAATTCGCCAAGGTGAACACCAGCCTGGACTCGATGGGCGCCCTGTTCGACAAGTACGACACGCTGACCAACATGGATCAAGTCGTCAAGGTCGCGCTGTTCAACGAGCAGGAAGTGGTCAACAGCATCCTGGCGCGGCGCGATGACTTGCGCCTGATATGCAAACCCAGGAGATCCACGGGCACACGTATCCCGGCCACCGACTGCCGCACCTACGGTGATATCCAGCGGGAGCGCGCGGACACGCACAACTACATGGACAAGTTCTACCAGGGTTATCAACAGCGGCAACCGTTGACGCCGGATCAGTGAGTCGCGCAAGCAATGATGGCATTTGTTCGTGCGGCCCGTGGGCAAGCCACCAGCGTCATGTCCCCGCGAGGCGCAGCTGCTGCGCTGAACGCAGCACTCCGATCTGCAGCGCATCCCGGTTCACTGCGCGCTAAGCGGCGAGCCTCTATACATCCGTGACGGTGCCTTTGTGGACACGACGGTGACGAACAGCAGACGACGGTAACAAGCGCGACGTCCCGGCCCGGATGACGGGACAGCGAGCCCGGTGTCCGCGCCTTATCCCCGCCTGCGCGGCACTCCATTCAGGTTCTTGGCGTGACCGCCACCCCGACTTCCCCCAAGATTGTTAAGCTGGCAACTCCAACCGGCCCGTGCGCCGGTTGTGCAGGAGTGACAAATGCGCGTTCTGGTCATAGAAGACAACACGGACATCGCCACCAACATCGGCGACTACCTTGAAGACCGCGGCAACGTGGTGGATTTCGCCGGCGACGGCGTCACCGGCCTGCATCTGGCCGTGGTACACGATTTCGACGTCATCGTGCTCGATCTCACCCTGCCCGGCATGGACGGCCTGGAGGTGGCACGCAAGCTGCGCCACGAAGCGCACAAGCAGACACCGATCCTGATGTTGACTGCGCGCGACGCGCTGGAGCAGAAGCTGACCGGCTTCGAATCCGGTGCCGACGATTACATGACCAAGCCGTTCGCCCTGCAGGAACTGGCTGCGCGGCTGGAAGTGCTGGCGCGCCGTGGCAAGGGCCCGCAAAGCCGCGTGCTGAAGGTGGCCGATCTCACGTTCAACCTCGACACGTTGACCGTGAATCGCGAAGGCAAGTCGATCCAGCTCAACCCGATTGGCTTGAAGTTGCTGCAGGCATTGATGGAGGCCAGCCCGTCGGTGGTCACCCGGCAGGACTTGGAGCAGCGCGTGTGGGGCGAGGAGCTGCCCGACAGTGATTCGTTGCGTGTGCACATTCACGGCTTGCGTGCAGCCATCGACAAACCTTTTGCCACACCGTTGATCTACACGCGTCACGGCATTGGTTACCGGATGGTCGAGCCGGATGCGATCCAGGCGTAAGCTCCGGTTCCGCCTGATCGTCTCGTTCGCGCTGTTCGGCTTCGGCCTCAGCGCGTTGTTCGCCGTGTCCACGTTGTACTTGCGCGCCAAGGTCGAGAACCAGCTGATTAATGACAGCTTGCGCAACGACGTCAACCAGGCCGTGGACAACGCGATCGAACATCCCGAGCGACCGTTCCAGTCCGAGTTGATCGAGGGCTGGGTCAAGAGCGAGCGCACGCTGTACAAGATGCCACTGGCCTGGCAGAACCTGGCCAGTGGCGTGCATGACATCCGCGCGGTGGACGCCGAAGGCAGGCAGCGGCACTACAAGCTCGCGGTGCAGCGCAAGAACGGCATTATCGGCTTCACCCGTTACGACATCAGTCGCGAGGATCTCGGCAAGCGGCAATTGGTACTGTCGCTGATCGGCGCGGTGTTGCTGTTCAGCCTGCTATCGCTGGCCATCGGATTATGGCTGTCGCGCAAGGTGCTCAAGCCGGTCACCGAACTGGCTAATCGATTGCACGAATTTCGCAAGGTGGGCAAGGTCGAGCCGCTGGCACCCCACTTTGCCGACGATGAAGTCGGTGAACTCGCGCACGCACTCGACGAATATTCCGAGCGGCTCACGGCGATGGTGAAGCACGATCGCGAGTTCAACTCCGACGTGAGTCATGAACTGCGTACGCCGCTGGCCGTCATCGCCAGCACCACCGAGCTGTTGCAGGGCTCAGCCGACCTCACGCCAAAGCTGAGCGAACGCCTGAACCGCATTGAGCGCGCATCACGCCAGGCGACGGAACTCATCGAGGCGTTGCTGCTGCTGTCGCGTGCCGAACGGCGCGGGCCAACCCGCGGCGAAACCACCGACGTCGGCAAGATCGCTGCCGACGTCATCGAAAGTCAGCGGCCCCAGCTCCGTGGCAAACCGTTGGTAGTCGACCTGGTGGTGCGCTCACCGGTCAGCGTCAACGCGCCTGCATCAGTGCTGTCTGTGGCGCTGACCAACCTGATAAGCAACGCGATCAAGTACACCCTGGAAGGCAGCGTGCTGGTCGATGTCGCCGATGGCCGCATTGAAGTGATCGACACCGGGCCGGGGATCAAACCGGAAGACGCCGAGCGCCTGTTCCAGCGCGGCGTGCGCGGCGAAGGCGTCGGCGGCAGCGGAGCCGGGCTCGGCCTGGCGATCGTGCGGCGGCTGTGCGAGCTGTATGCCTGGGATGTCTCGATGCGCCCGCGCGGTGACGCCAATGGCGCCGTGGCCTGCATCAAATTCCGCTGACCAACCCCTGCGGCACCCTGCAGGACGCGCTGGCAGGTCACCGGTTTGATGACTTGGCGCGTCAACGCGGAGGCACATCCCGCCGCTGCGCCACAAGCTGAAAATCCCGACATCGACTGACACGTCGTGGGTGCCTGCCGACGCTTGCCCGGCGCTGCCGCGTTGGGCTCACGCGGCCTTCCCTTCGACCAAAGTCGCGGTTTGCAGCACCCGTGGCCCGGCAGCATAGTGCAGTGAGATCACGACTTCTCATCCAGCCACGAAGGCCAACCATGGGCAACAACGCGGGCAACTATGCGCAGGTCTACGCGGCAGCACAAGCCGACCCGGAAGGGTTCTGGGCGAAGATCGCCGAAGGGATCGACTGGAGCAAACGCTGGGACCGGGTCATCGATGATTCCCGCAAGCCGTTCTACCGCTGGTTCGCGGGTGGCGAGCTCAACACCTGTTACAACTGCGTGGATCGCCACGTGGAGCACGGTCGCGCCGAGCAACTGGCGCTCATCTACGACAGCCCGCTGGCCGGCTCCCAGCGCAAGATCAGCTTTCGCGAATTGCGCGACCTGACGGCCCGGTGCGGCGGCGCGCTCAGGAACATGGGCGTCGGCAAGGGCGACACCGTGGTGATCTACATGCCAATGGTGCCCGAAGCCGTGGTCGCGATGCTGGCCTGCGCACGCATCGGGGCGGTGCACTCGGTGGTGTTTGGCGGCTTCGCCGCCCCCGAGCTCGCCAAGCGCATCGCGGACGCGAAGCCAAAGGTCGTCCTGTCGGCGTCGTGCGGCCTGCTGCCGGGTCACAGCGTGCCCTACAAACCGTTGCTCGATCAGGCCCTGCAGCTTGCCCACGCCGAGCACACGCCGTGCCTGATTCTGCAGCGTCCCGAACTCAAGGCGGAACTTACCCCGGGACGCGACAGCGACTGGGACGCGGCGATGGCGGCCGCGCAGCCGGTCGCTTGCGTGCCGGTCGCCGCCACCGATCCGCTGTACGTGATCTACACCTCCGGTACCACCGGCGTGCCCAAGGGTGTGGTGCGCGACAATGGTGGCCATGCGGTGGCGCTGCGCTGGTCGATGGACGCGGTGTACGGCATGCAGCCGGGCGACGTGTACTGGGCGGCGTCGGACATCGGTTGGGTGGTCGGCCACTCCTACATTGTTTACGGTCCGCTGCTGCAGGGTTGCACGACGATTCTGTACGAAGGCAAGCCGGTCGGCACACCCGACGCCGGCGCGTTCTGGCGCGTGTGCGCGGAACACGGCGTCAACGCCTTGTTCACTGCACCCACTGCGTTCCGCGCCATCAAGAAGGAGGATTCACGCGGCGAGTTGTTGCAGAAATACGACCTTTCCAAGCTCCGCACGCTGTTTCTGGCCGGCGAGCGCAGCGTACCCGACGACATCGAATGGGCGGGCCAGCTGTTGGGCGTCCCGGTGGTCGACAATTGGTGGCAAACCGAGCTTGGGTGGCCGGCGATCAGCGACTGCATCGGCATCGAACACCTGCCGGTCAAGCCGGGTTCGGCGACCAAGCCCGTGCCGGGTTTCGACATCCGGATTCTCAACCCCGAAGGCCAGCCGCAGCCGGCAGGAAAAATCGGCGACCTGGTGATCAAGTTGCCGATGCCACCGGGCACGTTGTACACGCTGTGGCACAACGAAGCGGATTTCGAAAAAACCTATCTCTCGCGCTACCCCGGCTACTACCTTTCCGGCGATGCCGGCATTTGCGAAGCGGACGGATACGTGTCGGTGATGACGCGCATCGACGACATCATCAACGTCGCCGGTCACCGGCTGTCCACCGGGCAGATGGAACAGATCCTGGCCGCGCACCCGGACGTCGCCGAAGGCGCCGTGGTCGGTGCCGCCGACGATCTGAAGGGTCAGGTGCCCGTTGGCCTGGTGGTCCTGAAGTCCGGCGTCACCCGTCCCGAGACCGACATTTGCCGCGAGCTCGTTGCCAGCGTGCGCAACGAGATTGGTCCGGTGGCCTCGTTCAAGGACGTGAAAGTGGTCGCGCGGCTGCCCAAGACCCGCTCCGGCAAGGTGCTGCGCGTGACCATCCGCACCATGGCGGACGGCACCGACATCAAGGTGCCGGCGACCATCGAGGACCCCGAGGTGTTGCCGGAGATCACTGCAGCCCTCAAGGCGCTCGGTTACCCGCACGCAGCACGCGCAGGTTGACCCTGTCCGACTGCACCCGCGTTGCGGCACCGTGCATGAAACACCCGGCAGGAGCGCACCCTGATGTGCTCCTGCCGACGCAGCGCTACGCGCTGGGTTTCAGACTTGTTCCAGCCAGCCCCACTTGTCGTTGGTGCGGCCATCGAACAAGCCGAAGAACAATTCCTGCAAGCGCCGCGTGACCGGGCCCGCCTTGCCGGCGCCAACCTGCTTGCCGTCCACGGCGCGGATCGGCGTGATCTCGGCTGCCGTGCCGCACATGAACACTTCATCGGCCAGGTACAGGTATTCGCGCGGCAGATCGCGCTCGATGACATCGATACCTTCTTCGCGCGCCAGCGTCTTCAGGCTGTCACGGGTGATGCCGGCCAGGATGGAGGCGCTTGCCGGCGCGGTGTGCAGCGCGCCATCAAACACCAGGAACAGGTTCTCACCGGCCCCCTCGCTGAGCAGGCCGGACGATGACAACGCAATGCCCTCGCCAAACCCGCGTTGCCGCGCTTCGCGCGCAATAAGCTGGCCGGAAAGATAATTGCCACCCGCCTTGGCGCCAGCCGGAATGGTGTTGGGCGCAAACCGTTGCCAACTGGAAACACATGCAGTAATGCCGTTTTCCAGGGCCTCGGCGCCGAGATACGGGCCCATCGGCCACGCTGCCACGGCCACGTCGATTGGCGTTTCCGCCGACAGGCCAAAACCGCCCAGACCGCGATATGCCACGGGGCGGATGTACGACGCCTTCAGACCATTCTTGCTGATCACCGCGCGGGTGGCCGCAGCCAACTCGTCGGCGGAATACGGCAGCACCATGTCGTAGATCTTGGCCGAGTGAAACAGCCGGTGCAGATGATCGGTGAGACGGAAAATGGCCGCCCCATCGGGTGTGGGGTAGCTGCGAATGCCTTCAAACACGGACGAGCCGTAATGCAACGCGTGCGACATGACGTGTGCCGTCGCATCCTTCCACGGCTTGATTTCGCCGTTCTGCCAAATCCATTCAGGGTACTGCTGCGCCATGTCAATTCTCCACGGAAGATCGCCCATGATAGCGGTGCGCTCCCGCGGTGGCGTTGTGCTACGCAGCGTGCAACTCGCTTCAGTCTGCGCTGCGCAGCCACAAACACCCGGAACGGCGCACCACCATGAAACGCAGCTCGCGCGACTGACCGCGGCCATCGCTGGCACTGGTGTGCAATACCAGCAGGTTGTCAGGCACCGGCGTGGCGACCGCGGAGGACGCCGCCGCACTGGCGGCGGCAAACGCGGGTGAACGCGCAGCGTCCGCGGCAACCGCTGGTGTCGACGCATCCGCAGGTTCGGCGGCGGGTCCGACATCCAGCAACGGTTCGCGCATGATCTTCTGCAGTGCGCGAATATCAGCCACTGCCGCGTGCTGGCCATAACCACCCCACAGCATCAGTCCCGCCAGGCGATTGGCGTCGCGATTGGCAAACGCATCGATTACGGCACGCTTCAACGCGTCACTGGTTGTCGCGCACAACACTGCCGGTGTCGGTGTGGCGTTTTCGCGCGCAGGCGGCGGCGTGTGTGCGAGTGGCGTGGCACTCAGCGCCGCACACGGCTGATCGGTAAACACCGGATTGCCGTCGGCGCCAATGCAACGATGGATCTGCGTCTGGGCGATGACCGGGGCCGTCGCCAGGCTGGAGAGCAAAAGGAGCAATGCAAGTATCCGGCGCATCGTCTCAGCATAGGCGCATCAGCAGCGACGCCCCAGTGCCGCCAGCACGGCGGGCAAGGGCACGCCGGAATCACTTCGCCTTGACGGCTGCAGCGCCAAGCCCCACGTGCGCGGTAGGGTGCACCGAACGTGGGGAAACCGCCCTCAATCGAGTTGCTGCAGGATCGCGCGCGGGGCATTGGCGCGGTTGAGGGTGTAGATATGCAGCCCCGGCGCCCCGCCGTCCAGCAGGCGCCGACACAGTTGCGCGACCACCTCCGCGCCCAGCGCGCGTACCCCCACCACATCGTCGCCAAGTGCCTGCATGCGCTTGGCGATCCAGCGTGGAATTTCCGCACCGCACATATCCGAGAAGCGCTGCAACTGGCTGTAGCTGGAAATCGGCATGATCCCGGGCACGACCGGTACGTTCACGCCAAGCTTGGCCACATCATCGACGAAGCGGAAATAGGCGTCGGCGTTGAAAAAATACTGGGTGATGGCGCCGTCGGCACCCGCGTCGATCTTGGCCTTGAAATGCTGCAGGTCGCGCAAGGCATTCTCTGCCTGCGGATGGATCTCGGGATAGGCGGCCACTTCAATGTGGAAGTGATCGCCGGTGCGCTCGCGG
>DATCWU010000186.1:0-2264 GCA_036566165.1 Rhodanobacter sp.
GTTCGGGCAGGTGAAGCTGACCACCGAACCGCCGCTGGTGCCGTGGTTGAGGTTGTAGGTCTTGACGTTGGTGTTGACCAGCGTGCAGGTGCTGCCGGACTGGGTCACGTCGAGCGCGGCGTAGTCGGTGCCGTAGAGGTATCTGCCGGTCTTGGTGTTGCCGCCGGGGCCGGTGGCGGAGGCATCGGTCAGGCCGTTCCAGCTCTTGATCACCTCGCCGGTGTTGGCGTCGACGATCGCGGTCGGGCGCGACGGATTCGCGCCGCCGACGAAGTAGGACACGCGGTAGACCAGGCGTGCCGCACCGTTGTCCTGCGGATACACGAACAGGTCGGTCATCTGGTTGCTGACGGCGGCGCCACCGATCAGGGTGGTGTGCGCGTGCGACTGCAGCGCCGCGATGGCGCGGGCGGCATTCAGCTTCGGCGCAACCGAGGCCAGGTCGAGCTGGGCGTCCTGCATCAGTTCACCAGAAGCACGCAGCGCGTTGCCATTGGCATCCTGCACCACGGCAATGCTGCGGCCGTAGACCGGCACGCCGCGGAACAGCTGCTGCTGACGCACGACCTTGTGCCCGCCGGCGATGGCCACTGCACTGCGCGGCGCCAGCGACATGTTCTGGCCAAGATTCAATTGGGCAGCCAGCGAGCTGGCCGGCACCGCACCGAGATTCTGTGCGTGCAAGGTCTTCGTGTTGGCAGCGGTGGCCACGGACGCAGTAGCCATGCCAATCGCGGCAACCAGCAATTTCAGACGGTAATGATTGGGCATTCAAAACTCCTAGACACTATTTTTCGGGACAAACGGGCCCGATGCGGCCACGTAGACCCCATGCAAGAATTGCCGTGCGCGGCACGGCCCCTTTATTCGTGTGCTGTCTAGCGATCCCAAACTACGTCCGGATCGGCTGCTCCCCCCTGGCATTCCGTTGCATGGGCAGCGCGTGGACGCGTAACTGCAAGACGGCGATCACGCCGCCAAAGGATCATCCGTCAACCTCCCCGATGACGAATCCGGCTACGTTATTCCTTGCGAACCATCGCAACAATCTGATTTTTTCCTACGCCGGGTGACGGCAGTCACAGGGCGCAGGATCTGCAGCGTCACCGACAACTTTCGCGAAAGTCATGCCGGCGCACGCCGGTACGACGGCAGGTTCAGAGCACCTGATTAGCGCCGAGGTTCAGCGCAAAAGCCCGTTCGTGCTGAGCCCTTCGACAGGCTCAGGACAGGCGTGGATTGCGCCAGCAAGCGCACGCGGGGAACGGCCATGGATGGCCGTGGCTCCGAGGAGCGAGGAAGTCGACGCACCGTGCTGGCGATGCCCTTCGACTCCGGCGCTGCGCGCCTACGCTCAGGGCGAACGGCAGCGGGCAGCTGAACTTCGGCGCTCATCAGGCTCAGAGCATGCCGGTTTCGAGTTTCGCCGCGTCGGACATCATCGAATGGGTCCATGGCGGGTCGAACACCAGGTCCACATCCGCCTCGACCACCGTGGGGATCATCTCCAGCTTGGTGCGTGCGTCGTCGACCAGGATGTCGCCCATGCCGCAGCCGGGCGCGGTCAGGGTGAGCTTCACGTAGACCTTGCGCTCGCCGGATTCGGTCTGCTCCAGGCTGAGGTCGTAGACCAGTCCCAGCTCGACCACGTTCACCGGGATCTCCGGATCGAACACGGTGCGCAACTGGTCCCACGCCAGTTTTTCCACGTCCGCGTTGGTGGCGTCCGCCGGCACCTCGATCGGCACCGGCCGTTCCTTGCCCAGCGCGTCGGCGTCGTCGCCGGCGATGCGGAACAGGTTTCCTTCCACGTAGACGGTAAAGCTGCCGCCCAGCGCCTGGGTGATGTAGCCGATCTGGCCGGCCGGCAGGGTCACCACGTCGCCTTGCGGCACCATCACGGCGCTGCAATCACGCATCAAAGTGAAGGGTTCGCTGCTCAGACTGAAACCGCTCATGCCAACGCCAATCCTGTATCTGCGGGCACGGCCATGCGTCGAACCCTGGTTGTCTATTATGCCGCCCGTCGCGCACAGCCGCTTGTCCCAGATCAGGCCGGAATCACCGAAACTCAAGGGATGCTCGCCGGCGACACGTTATGATGGCCGCTTTATCCAACGGAAGAACGCATGCGCCCTGCCCTCCTGACGTATCGTCGCCGATGAGCGTGCGCACCGTATCGCTGTCGGTGTTCATGCTGTTCAGCGCCGCCATGCTGGGACTGGCCGCCGGCGCCGTATGGATGGTGGTGGCGCTGTATCTAC
>DATCWU010000235.1:0-5961 GCA_036566165.1 Rhodanobacter sp.
CATGATCGACTCCTCGAAGTGGAGCGTGATCGAGTGCGGCCTGCGCTGCCTGCAGGGCAAGGGCATCGTCAACTCGATCTCGATGAAGGAAGGCGAGGCGCCGTTCCTGGAACACGCCCGCATCGTGCAGCAATACGGCGCCGCGGCCGTGGTGATGGCATTCGACGAGGAAGGCCAGGCCGGGACAGTCGAGCGCAAGGTGTCGATCTGCGCGCGTGCCTACGAGTTGCTGACGCGGGAGCTGGACTTTCGCCCCGAAGACATCATTTTCGACCCCAACATTTTCGCCATCGCCACCGGCATCGAAGAGCACAACAACTACGCGGTGGCGTTCATCGAAGCGGCACGCGAGATCAAACGGCGGTTCCCCGCGTGTCACATTTCCGGTGGCGTCTCCAACGTGTCGTTCTCGTTCCGCGGCAACAACACGGTGCGCGAGGCCATCCATGCGGTGTTCCTGTATCACGCGATCCGGGCCGGCATGGACATGGGCATCGTCAACGCCGGCGCGTTGACGATCTACGACACCATTCCCGAGGACTTGCGCGAACGCGTCGAGGACGTGGTGTTGAACCGGCGCGAGGATGCCACCGAACGTCTGTTGGAGATCGCTCCCAAGTACCACAAGGGCAAAAGCGAAGCGGCGGTGGAAACCCTGGAATGGCGCGAGAAACCCGTGCGTGAACGGCTCAGCCACGCCCTAGTGCACGGCATCGACCAGTTCGTGGTGGCCGACACCGAGGAAGCCCGCCAGCTTTCCACGCGTCCACTGGATGTGATCGAAGGGCCGTTGATGGATGGCATGAACGTGGTTGGCGATTTGTTCGGCGCCGGCAAGATGTTCCTGCCGCAAGTGGTGAAGTCCGCCCGCGTCATGAAAAAGGCCGTCGCGCACCTGTTGCCGTTCATCGAGGCGGAAAAGCTGCGCACCGGCGACACCGGCAAGAACAATGGCAAGATCGTGATGGCCACGGTCAAGGGCGACGTGCACGACATTGGCAAGAACATCGTCGCCGTCGTGCTCCGCTGCAACAACTTCGAGGTGATCGATTTGGGCGTGATGGTACCGGCGCAGAAGATTCTGGAAACCGCGATTGCCGAACACGCCGACATGATCGGCCTGTCCGGCCTGATCACGCCGTCGCTGGAGGAAATGGGCCAGGTCGCCAGGGAAATGGAGCGCCAGCATTTCCATATCCCGTTGCTGATCGGTGGCGCGACGACTTCACGTGCGCACACCGCGTTGAAGATCGAGCCGCACTACACCTCCGGCTGCGTCTGGGTGAAGGATGCCTCACGCGCGGTTGGCGTGGCGCAGTCGCTGGTCAGCAAGGAGCTGGTGAAGGATTTTCTGGAAAAGGTACGCCTGGAATACGTCGACGTGCGCGAGCGCCATCGCCACCGCGGCCCCGGCAAGACGCTGGTCTCCCTGCAGCACGCGCGCTCGCGTCGCTTCAGTTGCGATTGGGCGGCTTACGACCCGCCGCAACCGAACCAGCCCGGCGTCACCGTATTCGACAACTACGATCTGGCTACCATCCGCCGCTACATCGACTGGACGCCGTTCTTCCAGGCGTGGGAGCTGTCCGGCCACTACCCGGCGATCCTCACCGACGCAGTCGTCGGCACCCAGGCCAGCGAGCTGTTCCGCGATGCGCAAGCGATGATGGACAAGATCGTCGCCGAGAAATGGCTGACCGCGCGCGCCGTGATTGGCTTGTGGCCGGCAGCGAATATTGGCGATGACGTCGAGGTCTACGCCGATGCCACGCGCGCTACGCCGTTGGCGACCCTGCACAGCCTGCGTCAGCAAGCCGACAAACCGCCGGAGCGCCCCAACCTCTGCCTGGCCGACTACATCGCGCCGAAGGAATACAACAAGCCCGACTGGATCGGGGGCTTCGCAGTCACGGCGGGGCTCGGCATCGAGCAGCACCTGGCACGGTTCCAGGCCGACTACGACGACTATTCCACGATCATTCTCAAGGCGCTTGCCGACCGTCTCGCCGAAGCCTTTGCCGAGCACATGCACGAACGCGTGCGCAAGGAGTTCTGGGGTTTCGTCCCCGCCGAAACCCTGAGCAACGACGAGCTCATCGCGGAAAAATATCGCGGCATTCGCCCTGCCCCCGGCTACCCGGCCTGCCCCGAACACACCGAAAAGGCTACGTTGTTCAAGCTGCTGGACGTCACCAAAAACACCGGCATCGAACTCACCGAAGGCTTCTCGATGTACCCCGCTGCGGCCGTGTCCGGCTGGTACTACTCGCACCCGGATAGCCAGTACTTCGTCGTCGGGCGGCTGGGCAAGGAGCAGATCGAGGATTACGCCAAACGCAAGGGCTGGACCGTAGCCGAAGCCGAGCGCTGGCTCGGTGCCAATCTCGATTACGAGCCGGAATAGCGCCGTCGCGTGAAGTGGCTCGGGTTGCCACGCAGCAGGCCAATCGGCGCGCGGCAGCCGCCCGCCTGACGTGACAGGTGTTGCGACTCAAGCCTGCCAACGGTGGCCAGCCAGTTCACGCGGGGGCTGCGATCCACAGCGTGGGGCGGCACTGCACGCCGGTTCACCCCGGACGCCACGGTGCGGCCGTTGGTCGCGTAGCTGGAACACGCCTGCAATGTCAGGGGCAAACCGCGTTAGGATGCCCAGTGTGAATGTCGGCCAGCGGAAGTTGCACGCGTCCGTGACGTTTACCGCAGTACTTTCGGCGATGCCATCACCAAGCCTCATCTCACGGACGTGTGAAGCATTGAAGCCTGACCCGTTCAAGAACGTGCTGGATCTTCTGCTCGATGCCATCTGCATCGTGGATGCCCAGGGTCGTTTAGTTTTCGTCAGCGCCGCATTCGAGCGCATCTTCGGCTACAAGCCGGAGGAGGTCGTGGGCACCAGAATGATTGAACTGGTATTCCCTGAGGACCGGGCGAAAACCCTGGCTGTCGTCGCGCAAATAATGCACAACCAGCCGCAACCGCACTTCGAGAATCGCTACATGCGCAAGGACGGCCGCGTCGTCCATATCATGTGGTCGGCGCGATGGTCCGAGGCGGACCAGGTACGCATTGCCGTGGCGCGCGACATCACGGCACTGAAGCATGCCGAATCCATGCAATCGGCGTTGCACGCCATTGCCGAGGCGGCGCATTCGGCGGCCGACCTGCTGGCGTTGTTCGAGCGCATTCATGCCATCATCGGCGAACTGCTCCCGGCGCGAAATTTCTTCGTGGCACTGTATGACGCCAAACGGGATGAGTTGAGCTTCCCGTATTTCGTCGACGCATACGACAAACCGCCAGCACCGCGCAAACTGAACTCGGGAACATTTACCGCAGTGGTGGTGCGCACCGGCAAACCCTTGCTGTTCCGGCGCAACGCGCGCGCGCTGCCGCCAGGCGTGGGCGGCCACGGTACTGGTCGCGCCTCGGTGGACTGGATTGGCGTGCCGCTCACCACGCACAAGGGCACGATTGGCGCGTTGGTCGTGCAGAGCTATACCGGCGAAGTGCGCTACGGGGAAAAGGACAAGCTGCTCCTGCAGTTCGTCTCCACCCAGGTGGCCACGGCGATCGAACGCAAGCAGGCTGACGCGTGGCTGCAATACATCGCCCGCCACGATCAACTCACGGGCCTGGCCAATCGCGATTTGTTTCACAGCGAGCTGGAAGCCGCACTCGACGCCATGCATGACGGCGACACACGGCTCGCCACGCTATACATCGACCTGGACAAATTCAAGCAGGTAAACGACAACTATGGTCACGATGTCGGCGACCTGCTGTTGCAGGAAGTGGCCCACCGCATCACGCACTGCGTGCGCGAATCGGATATCGCGGCACGCCTCGGCGGTGATGAATTCGCAGTGCTGCTCAACCGCATTGGCCAGACCAGTCATGCGCTCGGTGTCGCGGAAAATATCCGCAAGGCACTCAACCAGCCATTCAAGCTGGCCGGCAATCGCGTACATATTTCCACCAGCGTCGGCATCGCGCTGTATCCCGAGCACGGGGACGAGCGCAAGCCGTTGATGCGCTGCGCCGACGATGCCATGTACTGTGCCAAGCGACTGGGCGGCAACCGCGCGCAGGTGGCCACGGCATCCATCGCCGCACTGGTCGCGGCACATTCCGGATAACGCGTGGCTGCACACCGGATCACTGCCTTCGCCGGGTCACGCAACCACACCACGCGACAATATGCCTGCGATCACGCCGCAAACGCTGCGGCCGCCTTGGAGAAACCACCATGATGCGTCTGTTGTTGGGCCTGGTACTTGCCACCACCACATTGGGCGCACCCGCAGCACCGCCTGCCGAAGCACTGCAAAACCTGCCCAACGTCGCGTTTCCGGCGCCCGCCCGGATCGCCTCCGGGCGCCTGCAGGCCAGCGACATACCCGCCCTGCAGGCTGCCGGTGTGCGCGAAGTGATCGACCTGAGTGCTGACAGCGAAACACCCGGATTCGACGAAGCCGCGGCACTGCGCAAGGCCGGTATCACCTATCGCAACCTGCCGATTCACGGCGCCCGCGATCTCGACGCCAGCAACGTCGCGCGCTTCAATCAGCTACTGGCCGATGCAGGCGACAAGCTCACGCTCGTGCACTGCGCCAGCAGCAATCGCGTTGGCGCCATGATGGCGTTGCGGGCCGCGACCTTCGACGGCCAACCCGCCGAAGCCGCAGTGGCCGAGGGGCGGCGCTGGGGTCTGAAAAGCCTGGAACCCGCCGTACGCGAACGCCTGCAGCAGCGCCCGAACACCCGGTCGCAGGCACCGCGGAACTGACTTCCCGGCCGCGATGCAAGTCAACGCAGCTGACTGTCCTTGCTGCCACGCCGGTTGTACAACCCGGCGGCCCGACCCGCGGCATCGTTCGCCTCCTGGCACGCAACACACAAGCGTACGCCCGGCACGGCCTTGCGTCGTGCTGCCGGAATGACGGCATCGCACTCCTCGCAACGCTCCAAGCCCGGACCTTGGCGTAATTGCTCACGCGCGCGTGCCACGGCATCGTCGACCGTCGCGTCAATCTGGTCCTGTACCGCGCCATCGCCTGCCCAACCCGTTGCCATGGCGATCCTCCACTGGCAGATCAGAAGATACCGGCGAGCATACCGTGCTTCGGCCGAACGTCAGGCAAACCGACGCACCAGAATGCATGAACCAATCGCCAACGCATGAGACGGCGGAGCCCACGAACCATGGGCCGTGGAACATGGCATCCACACACGTGCCCGGCGTCACGCCGCCAACCGTGACTGCTCCCGGCCCGGGCAGCGTTGCCCATGGAATTTGCCGCGCCAGACACCACCGGCCACGTCCGTAACATCGGCATGCACCGCGCCTCACCCAATCCGGCGCCATTGCCGGCGGTCGGGCAAATACGCCAGGTAGCCTGAGCAGCAGTGACCAGCGCCCAATTCCAGCGCACCACACGGAACGAGGCGCCGACACCTGGCTCAAGCCGGATAGCCGGTGATTTGTCGGATCCTGCGGTACAGCGGTCGCAGTTGGCGGTACATGCGCAGATAGACCTGCGTGTACAACTGTTGATAGACGCGTTGCGCTTCCGGATCAGGCTGGAACACTTGCCCTACCCGTGTCATCGCGGCAATGGCCGTGGCGAAATCGGCATGCAGGCCGAGCCCGACCGCGCAACAAATTGCCGCCCCCAGGCCGGAAGTCTCGTACACCTGCGGGCGTTCCGCCGGCAGGCCAAAGATGTCGGCGGTCAGCTGCATCGCCGCATCGCTTTGGGAGCCGCCTCCGGAGACGCGCAGCCGGGTGACGCGCGTGCCCGAGCGCCGCTCGATTTTTTCCTTGCCCTGACGCAAAGCGTAAGCCAGCCCTTCAAGGATGGCGCGGTAGACGTGTGCCCGCGTATGTACATCGCCAAACCCGATGATCGCACCCTTGGCTTCCACACCCGGATCGCGAATGCCCGGCGACCAGTACGGCTG
>DATCWU010000246.1:0-23076 GCA_036566165.1 Rhodanobacter sp.
GCTGCCTGATGGACCTGCTGCGGGTCGGCGACGAGGTGCCGGCGCTGTTGCAGGAGCTCACGGACGCGATAGGAACCGCCTCGCAGCGCACCGCCCTGAGCGAGATCTAGCAGGAAAGGCGACCTGAGCGAGGTCTCGCAGCGTGGGCGGAGAGTACCTGTGCGTGCTTTTCTAGGCGTCAGACCGCCGATTCGTCGGTCTCGCCGGTGCGGATGCGTATCACGCGCTCGACGCTGGTGATGAAGATCTTGCCGTCGCCGATCTTGCCGGTGCGCGCCGCCTTCACGATGGCGTCGACGCAGCGCTCGACGTCGTCGTCCTTGACCACCACCTCGACCTTGACCTTGGGCAGGAAGTCGACCACGTATTCGGCGCCGCGATACAGCTCGGTATGGCCTTTTTGCCGCCCGAACCCCTTGACCTCGGACACCGTCAGGCCGGTGACGCCGCATTCGGCCAGCCCCTCGCGCACTTCCTCGAGCTTGAACGGTTTGACGACAGCGGTGATCTGTTTCATGAAGGGTGGTTCCTAGGCGATGGGGGGCACTGCGGGCGGGTTCACCGAAGGGGCGGGTCCCGCAAGTTCGAAAAATTTACTGGTAATAGGATAGCGCCAATCCTTGCCGAAGCTGCGGTGGGTCACCCGAATACCCACGGGCGCCTGCCGCCGCTTGTATTCGTTGATGCGGATCAGGCGCGCGACCCGGTCGACCACGGCCCGGTCGAAGCCGGCGGCGACGATCTCCTCCACGCCCTGGTCGTTCTCCATGTAGCGCTCCAGGATCGCGTCCAGCACCTCGTAGGGCGGCAGGGTGTCCTGGTCGACCTGGTCGGGCCGCAGTTCGGCGCTGGGCGGGCGGTGGATGATGCGCTCCGGGATGGGGCTGATGCCGGTGCCATAGGGATCGTGGACGTTGCGCCAGCGCGCCAGCTTGAACACCGTCGTCTTGAGCAGGTCCTTGATCACGGCGAAGCCGCCGGCCATATCGCCGTAGAGCGTGCAGTAGCCCGTGGCCATTTCGCTCTTGTTGCCGGTGGTCAGCACGATGCTGCCGAATTTGTTGGACAGGGCCATCAGCAGCACACCGCGGATGCGCGCCTGGATGTTTTCTTCGGTGGTGTCCGGCGGCAGCCCCTTGAACTCCTGGGCCAGCGAGGCCTTGAAAGCCTCGAACTCCGGCGTGATGGAGATCTCGTTGTAGCGCACGCCCATGCGCGCCGCCATGTCGCGCGCGTCGATCCACGAGATGTCGGCCGTATAGGGCGAGGGCATCATCACCGCGCGGACCTTGTCGCGGCCCAGCGCGTCCACGGCCACCGCCAGCACCAGCGCCGAGTCGATGCCGCCGGACAGGCCCAGCAGCACGCCGGGAAAGCCGTTCTTGCGGATGTAGTCGCGCACCCCCAGCACCAGCGCGTGCCACAGGTCGGCTTCCAGGCTGCGCTCGTGGACGATGTGGGCGGCCAGCTTCAGGCGTCCTTGCGCACTGTCCGCCTGGACCATGAACAGGTCTTCCTGGAAACCGGGGGCCCGGCCGGCCAGCGTGCCGTCGGCGTCCAGCGCGAACGAGGCGCCGTCGAACACCACCTCGTCCTGCCCGCCCACCAGGTGGGCATAGACCACCGGCAGGTCCAGCGCGCGGGCCCGCTCGGCCATTCGCTCGACGCGCTCGCCGCCCTTGCCGGCGTGGAACGGCGAGGCATTGATGACCGCCAGGATTTGCGCACCCGCTTCCTTGGCCAGGCG
Source organism: Rhodanobacter sp. (assembly GCA_036566165.1). GTDB lineage: Bacteria > Pseudomonadota > Gammaproteobacteria > Xanthomonadales > Rhodanobacteraceae > Rhodanobacter. The sequence goes on from DATCWU010000246.1 coordinate 1,748, forward strand.
GCCGGGTTCCTCGAACCAGGCATCCTCGCAGATCAGCAGGCCGATGCTCACGCCATCGACCTGGAACACACAGGTGCCCTGGCCAGGGGTGAAATAGCGGCGCTCGTCGAACACCTGGTAGTTGGGCAATTCGCGCTTGGCGTAGGTCTCCAGCACCCTTCCTTCGCTCAGCACGCTGGCCGCGTTGAAGCGCCGCTGCACCGAAACCGATTTGCCGCGGATGGCCCCGCCGGTCGGATGGCCCACGACGACGTGCAGGCCTTTGAGCCCGGCCAGTTCGCGGGCGACCGTTTTCACGGCATCATCACAGGCGGCGACGAAGGCGGGCCGCAGGAACAGGTCCTCGGCCGCGTAGCCGCAGATCGAGAGCTCGGGTGTGAGCACCAGGCGAGCTCCCTGCGCATAGGCAGCACGAGCGGAGGCAACGATTTTCTGCGCATTGCCGGCCATGTCGCCCACCACGAAATTAAGCTGGGCAATGCAGAGTTTGAGAGCCATAGCAGCAGTGAAGAACAACTCGAATGATTATGTCACCCAGGTGATGGGCTCGCCCCTGGCCGTCGACGCGGCCCAGTGGAACGCGCTGCTGGCGTGCGAAAAGGCACCTGGCCCCTTCATGCGCCACGAATACCTGGCGGCCATGGAACAAAGCAGGAGCGCCACCCGCGCGACGGGTTGGACGCCGCGCTATCTCGGCTTGTGGCGGGATGGACAGCTGCATGCCGCCTGCGCGCTTTATCTGAAGGACCACTCTTACGGCGAGTACGTGTTCGACTGGGCCTGGGCCAGCGCCTACCAGGAGCACGGGCTGGACTACTACCCGAAGGCGGTGATCGCCAGCCCCTTCACACCGGTGCCCGGCCCCCGGCTGCTGGCGCGGGACGCGGCGGCCCGGCAGGCGCTGATCCGCGCGGCGGTGGACTGGTGCCGCCAGCAGAAGCTGTCGTCGCTGCACCTGCTGTTCGGCAGCGACGACGATGTGGCGGCGTGCGAGGCCGCCGGCCTCATGCTGCGGCACACCGTGCAGTTTCACTGGACCAATAGGGCCGAGGAGGCGCGTTTGGCCTGGCCGGACTTCGACGCGTTCCTGGCCAGCCTGGCGCACGAAAAGCGCAAGAAGATCCGGCAGGAAAGGCGCAAGGTGGCCGATGCGGGTGTCACGTTCCGCTGGTCGCGTGGGCGCGACATCACCAGCGCCGACTGGGCCCTGTTCTACCGCTGCTATGAGCGCACTTATTACGAGCATGGAAACGCGCCCTACCTGACGCGGGATTTCTTCCGCCGTATGGCCGAGCACATGCCGCAGAACTGGCTGCTGTTCGTGGCCGAGCGCGGCGGCAAGTCCATTGCGGCCAGCCTGGTCGCGCTGGACGAACAAAACGGCAACAAGGCGGCTTACGGCCGTTACTGGGGCGCACTCGAGCGGGTGGATTGCCTGCACTTCGAGGCCTGCTACTACCAGCCCCTGCAATGGTGCATCGCGCACGGCTGGCAGCGCTTCGAGGGCGGCGCGCAGGGCGAACACAAGATGGCGCGCGCGCTGATGCCGGTCAAGACCACCAGTGCGCACTGGCTGGCCCAGCCCGCGTTCGCCGATGCGGTCGAGCGCTTCCTGGCGCGCGAGGACCAGGGCATTGCCAACTACCTGGAACACCTGGAAGCGCGCAGCCCGTTCCGGCAGGGCTGAGCGCCTGCCCTGTCGCTTGGTGCAGCGAGCCGGCAGCCGCTGACAGCCACAAGCTCGACTCGCCGACATTCAGCCCATCGGCCGTCGGGCGCAATGAGTGCATGGCCGTTCCCTTTAGACCAGATAGGAAGCGGATCCGCAGGGATCCCGTTGTCTCCACGGCAGTGCGCACCGTGGGCTACGACAAGGCACGCGCCGTGCTGCAGGTCGAGGTGATCGATAGGAGCGTGTACGACTATGCCGGTGTGCCGCACCACGTGTATGAAATGTTCATGAATGCGGCTTCCAAGGGACAGTACTACAACGGGGTGATCAAGCCCAACTACCCGGAGTGCTACCGGATTCGGGAGGGCGAGACTCTCCCGCCTTGAGATGTCGGGCCGGTGTGTATCTCATTCGGCTTCACAACGAGTTGTCATTGCGGGCTTGACCCCGGATCAGGTCCGGGGCAGGCTCCGCAATCCATGGATCCCGGGTCAAGCCCGGGATGACAAGACAGCGTTGCCGCTAAATCAGCCGTGCTGCCTGTTGTAGTTCTCGATGCCGTCCATGATTTCTTTTCGCGCTGCCTGCGGGCCTTCCCAGCCGAGAATCTTGACCCACTTGCCCGGCTCCAGATCCTTGTAGTGCTCGAAGAAATGCGAAATCGTCTTCAGCCGCAGCGGGTTCATGTCCTCGGGCTTTTGCCAGTGCGTGTAGATCGACAGGATCTTGTCGGTGGGCACCGCCAGCACCTTGCCGTCCTGCCCGGCTTCGTCTTCCATCACCAGGATGCCGATCGGGCGGCAGGTCACGACGACACCGGGAATCAGCGGCACCGGCGTGATCACCAGCACGTCCACCGGGTCGCCGTCGCCGCTGATGGTGCGCGGCACGTAGCCGTAATTGGTCGGGTAGTGCATGGACGTGCTCATGAAGCGATCCACGAAGATCGCGCCCGATTCCTTGTCTACTTCATATTTCACGGGATCGGCGTTCATCGGGATCTCGATGATCACGTTGAAGGCGTCGGGCACGTGCTTGCCCGGGGAGACTTTATCGAGGGACATGGTTTTTTGATGGGCCGCCGAGACAGCAACCCCAGTGTTAACCCTGATTTTACTTTCGTCAGCCGGCCTTTGAACTGGGACCCAGGTGATGCGTTTCGCGTTTTCCCTTATATTCCTGAGGTTGGCCAATCGCCTCCCGCTCGTTGGGGAGCTTGCGAGGAAGCAACGCAGCGGGGGCACCGCTTGCGTTAGCCCCCTCCAAGCGAAACAACGACAGGAGAAGTTCAAAATGACAGGCAATTCGGCGCTGATACTGGCGCTCGTCTGCGGCTTTGCGGCCGTGGCATATGGGTTCTGGGCCCGCGGTTGGATACTTTCCCAGGATCCCGGCAATCCCCGCATGCAGGAAATCGCCGCGGCCATCCAGGCCGGCGCAGCGGCTTACCTCGCGCGGCAATACAAGACCATCGCCATCGTCGGCGTCGTGCTGGCGATCCTGATCGGCGTGTTCCTCGACGGGAAGACGGCCGTCGGCTTCATCATCGGCGCCGTGCTCTCGGGCGCCTGCGGCTTCATCGGGATGAACGTGTCGGTGCGCGCCAACGTGCGCACCGCGCAAGCGGCCACCCGCGGCATCGGCCCGGCGCTGGACGTCGCCTTCCGCGGCGGCGCGATCACCGGCATGCTGGTGGTGGGCCTGGGCCTGTTGGGCGTGACGGCGTTCTACTGGTTCCTGGTGGGCAACGGCAACCTCACGCCCGACCGCAACCTGGCGCAGCTGCTCAACCCGCTGATCGGCCTGGCCTTCGGCGCCTCCCTGATCTCGATCTTCGCGCGCCTGGGCGGCGGCATCTTCACCAAGGGTGCCGACGTCGGCGCCGACCTGGTGGGCAAGGTCGAAGCGGGCATTCCCGAAGACGACCCGCGCAACCCGGCCGTGATCGCCGACAACGTGGGCGACAACGTCGGCGACTGCGCCGGCATGGCGGCCGACCTGTTCGAGACCTACGCCGTGACGCTGATCGCGACCATGGTCCTGGGCGCCCTGCTCATCCACAACGCCGGGACCAACGCGGTGCTGTACCCGCTGGCCCTGGGCGCGGTGTCGATCATCGCTTCGATCATCGGCTGCTTCTTCGTCAAGGCGAAGCCCGGCATGGTCAACGTGATGCCCGCCCTGTACAGGGGGCTGGCAGTCGCCGGCATCCTGTCGCTGATCGCGTTCTACTTCGTCACCACCTGGCTGATGCCCGACAACGCGGTGACCGCGAGCGGCACCCAGATGCGCCTGTTCGGCGCCTGCGCCGTCGGCCTCATCCTGACCGGCGCGCTGGTGTGGATCACCGAGTTCTACACCGGCACCCAGTACTCGCCGGTGCGCCACATCGCGGCCGCGTCCACCACCGGCCACGGCACCAACATCATTGCCGGCCTGGGCGTGTCCATGCGCTCCACCGCCGGTCCGGTGCTCTGCGTGTGTATCGCCATCCTGGCGGCCTACCAGCTGGCGGGCCTGTACGGCATCGCGATCGCGGCCACTTCCATGCTGAGCATGGCCGGCATCGTGGTGGCACTGGACGCCTACGGCCCCATCACCGACAACGCCGGCGGCATCGCCGAAATGTCGGACCTGCCTTCCAGCGTGCGCGACATCACCGACCCGCTGGACGCGGTGGGCAACACCACCAAGGCCGTCACCAAGGGCTACGCGATCGGTTCGGCGGCGTTGGCGGCGTTGGTGCTGTTTGCCGACTACACGCACAACCTCGATGTCGCGGCCCAGGCCAAGGCCGCGTTGGACGGCATCGCGGCACCGATCATGTCGTTTGATCTGTCCGATCACATGGTGATCATCGGCCTGCTGATCGGCGGCTTGATTCCGTACCTGTTCGGCGCGATGGCGATGGAAGCGGTCGGCCGCGCGGCGGGCGCCGTGGTCATCGAGGTCCGGCGCCAGTTCCACGACATCCCGGGCATCATGCAAGGGACGGCGAAACCGGAATATTCGCGTGCGGTGGACATGCTGACCAAGTCGGCCATTCGCGAAATGATCCTGCCCTCGCTGTTGCCGGTTGCCGTGCCGATTGTTGTCGGCCTGGCGCTCGGGCCAAAAGCGCTCGGCGGCGTGCTGATCGGCACCATCGTCACCGGCTTGTTCGTGGCGATCTCGATGACCACCGGCGGTGGCGCGTGGGACAACGCGAAGAAGTACATCGAGGATGGTCACCACGGCGGCAAGGGTTCGGAAGCGCACAAGGCCGCCGTTACCGGTGACACCGTGGGCGATCCGTACAAGGACACGGCCGGTCCGGCGGTGAATCCGCTGATCAAGATCATCAACATCGTGGCCTTGCTGATGATTCCGCTGCTGTAAACCGATACTGCAAGTGTTGACGAAAAGTCCCGCCTCGGCGGGACTTTTTTGTGGGCCTGACTTTTGTCACAGGCAGCCGCGACGCCACTGCGACTACGCTCGGCGGACGGCGCAAATCCGCCATCGCCATTCCGCTGTCGAGGGCTCCGCATGAAATCACTCTGGCTGACGCTGGCGCTCGGCGTCACACTGGCAGGCATGAATACTGTCAATGCGCGTGAGCAGACACCTGCGCCTGCCTCCGGCCCGGTCGACGCGACTGCTGCCGACGATCCGTTCGCGTGGCTGGAGGACATTCACGCCGAGCGCTCGATGGCATGGGTGCAACAGGCCAACGCGGTGACCACGCAGCAGTTTGTGGACAACCCCGAATTCGCCCGTACCCGCGACGACATTCTCAAAGTGCTCGATTCGGACGCACGTATTCCAGAAGTCAGCCGCATGGGTGACTACCTGTACAACTTCTGGCGCGACAAGACGCACCCACGCGGTATCTGGCGACGTGCCACGCTGGCCGAATACCGCAAGCCGGCGCCGCAATGGGAAACCCTGCTGGACATCGACGCGCTGAACCAGGCGGAGCACAAGCGCTGGGTGTTCAAGGGCGTGCAATGCCTGAAGCCCGAGTATCGGCGCTGCCTGCTTTCACTGTCGCCCGACGGCGGCGATGCAGTGGCGATACGCGAATTCGATATCGTCGACAAAGCGTTCGTCGAGGGCGGTTTCGTGCTGCCCGTGGCGAAAACCGAGGTCGGCTGGATCGATCAGGATCACCTTTATGTCGGCACCGATTTTGGTCCGGGGTCGATGACCACATCGAGCTACCCGCGCATTGCCAAGGAATGGACGCGCGGTACACCACTGGCGGCAGCCAGTACGGTCTACGCCGGCAAACCGACCGATCTGGCGGTGACCGCGTACCACGATCGCACGCCGGGGTTTGAACGCGACTTCGTGTCCGTCGCCAAGGATTTCTTCCACAGCGAACTGTACCAGCGCGTTGGCGACCAACTGGTGCGCGTGCAGGTGCCGACCGACGCCAGCGCGGATGCCCACCGCGAATGGTTGCTGGTGCAGACGCGCTCGCCGTGGACCGTCGCCGGCACGACTTATCCATCCGGCGCACTGCTGGCGGCGAAATATGCTGACTTCATCGCCGGCAAACCGGATTTCACGGTGTTGTTCAAACCGGATGCGCACACCTCGCTGGCCGCGTACGCCTGGACGCAACACCATCTGCTCCTCGACGTGCTCGATGACGTCAAAAGCCGGCTGGAGGTGCTGACCCCGCCGCACAGCCAGACGACCACCGGTGACTGGAAGCGCGCAGCCATGCCCGGCGCGCCAGCCATGAGCACGATCAGTGTGGTCGACACCGATCCGGATCACAGCGACGAATACTGGCTCAACATCACCGGCTTTCTGACCCCGTCATCCCTCGCGCGCGGCGTGCTGGGCGGCGTACCGGCCGAGACGCTCAAACAGGAACCGGCGTTTTTTGACGCGTCGAAGTTCACCGTCAGCCAGCACTTCGTCACCTCGCATGACGGCACCCGCGTACCCTACTTCGAGATTGCGCCAAAAGACCTGCAGCTCGACGGTTCAAACCGCACGCTGCTGTACGGCTACGGCGGGTTTGAAGTATCCCTGCTGCCGCATTACAGCGGCAGCATCGGTCGCGCGTGGCTGGAGCGTGGGGGCGTTTACGTCGTGGCGAACATCCGCGGCGGCGGCGAATACGGTCCGCAGTGGCATCAAGCGGCGCTGAAAGCGAACCGCCCGCGCGCGTATGAGGATTTTGCCGCAGTCGCCGAGGATCTGGTCAGGCGCGGCGTGACCTCCGCCAGGCATCTCGGTGCCGAAGGCGGCAGCAACGGCGGCCTGCTGATGGGCAACATGCTCACCACATATCCGCAACTGTTTGGCGCCATCGCCTGCGAAGTGCCGTTGCTCGACATGAAGCGCTACAGCCACCTGTCCGCAGGCGCGTCATGGATGGCCGAGTACGGCAACCCGGATACCGCCGACTGGAACTTCATGCAAAAGTTCTCGCCCTACCAGAACGTGAAAAAGGACGCTCACTATCCACCGACGCTGTTTTACACCACCACCAGCGACGACCGCGTTGGCCCGGTGCAGGCACGCAAGATGGCGGCGAAGATGGTGGCACAAGGCCATCCGAACGTGTGGTTTTACGAGAACCTCGAAGGTGGTCACGGTGCTGGCGCCGACAACCGGCAAGCCGCGCACATGCACGCGTTGGCCTACAACTTTCTCTGGGACCAGCTGAAATAACCCATGACGCGACGGCACCGTCCGCCCGCGTGAACCGCAAGCGCCACACGGCGATCATCACCTGGTTTTCCTGGGCAGCCCGCTGACATGGTCGACGTCGCTTGTGGACTGCGGCAGCGAACGTCCGAGTGAACCGCTGCGCAACGTGCAAGGCCGACACCACGCTCGGATGCTGCGGCGCAGCAGCGATTGGCGTATGCTGCAGCGCTCACTCACCCACCTTGCGCAGGGCACCCATGGGTCTGCATCTTGTCTCCGCCGGCCGCGACGTGCCGAATGAAATCAACGTCATCGTCGAGATCCCGAAAGACGCCGAGCCGGTCAAGTACGAGGTGGAGAAAGTCAGTGGCGCGATCTTCGTCGATCGCATTCTGTCGACGCCCATGCGCTATCCGTGCAACTACGGCTACGTGCCGGGCACGCTGGGCGGCGACGGCGACCCGCTGGACGCGCTGGTCATTCTGCCTCTGCCGCTGGTACCGGGATCAGTCATCCGCTGCCACCCGGTCGGCATGTTGCACATGACCGACGAGGCCGGCGCCGACGAAAAACTGGTAGTGATCCCGATCGCCAAGGTATTTCCCGGCTATGCGCACATCAACGACATGAAGGATGTGTCCGGGCACTGGCTGCAGCGCATCGGTCACTTCTTCGAGCATTACAAGGATCTGGAAAACAACAAGTGGGTGAAGATCGAGGGCTGGGTCGGCGTGGATGAAGCACGCGCGGAGATTATCGCCGGCATCGCGCGCTACCAGGCCGATCGCAAGGCCCACACGGCCTGACCGACATCGCGGCATCGGCCCGGAGCCGACACCGCGCCGCGCACGCGCCTGATACGGCCCAAGACGCGCGCGTCACCCGCGTCTAAGCAGCTCGCGCAAATCAATCAGTGTGGCGTTCGCGCGCGAGACATAATTGGCCATCACCAGCGAGTGGTTCGCAAAGAAACCAAACGGTGACCCGTTCAACACCAGCGGACTACGTAGCGGACGCTGCGCTTCCTCCAGCTCGCGAATCGCTTGCTGCAGGCTGACATCCGCACGTTTGCTGCGCAGGATCGGACCGAAATCGTGCTGGATCGCCCTGAGCTGTTCCAATAGCGCCCACGTATAACCGCGCGCCTCGTAAAAGTTGTCGTCGACCCTGGTCCATGGCGTCTTCAGCGTGCGCTGGACTGTGGCCGGGCCGGCAGCCGCGGTGGTGCCCGGCGATGCCGGCGCATCGACCAGCCCGATCTGGCCGACGCTGGCTGACAGGCGTTGCGACAGCGAGCCCAGACGCGACGAAGCCAACTGCAGGTAATCGGCCAGATTGTCTGCGCGTGCATAGAAATGGGCATCACTGTCGCCGGCGTCACCAAGCCGACGCAAATAGCCGTCCAGATGCTTGATCGCCTTGCGATACTGACGCTCCGAACTGGGCAAAAGCCAGCGATCATTCGGACTATTGAGCAACGGATCGGCTTCGGCCAGATCCTGGTCTTCCCGCGATTGCGTCTGCGATCGGCTGAAGTCGTTGCGCAATGCCCGCACCAGATCGCGCGAAGCGGTGAGCGAGCCGAATTCCCAATTCGGCTGGTTGTCCAGAAATACGCCAGGAGGCAGTTTGTCGTTACTTAGATAGCCGCCCCGTTTGTCCAGCAAGGTCTGCACCGAGGCGATCAAGGTCGCCGTCGTGGTCGCCCCCACGCTGGCCGGACGCCCGAGTTCCTGCAACTGAGCCTGCGCGACCGCGGGCGGCTCAAACAGTGGCGGTTCGGTGTCCCACCACCACATGGTGGCCAGCACGCCAAGCACGAGCAGGGCCAGCAGCGCGACGACGAGGCGGCGCAAGCCGTGGTGCGGACGGTTGGTGGGCGTGGCTTGGGCGGGCATGGGCAACTCCATCGGGGGTCGGACGGAACGCGCCAAGCTTACAATGCGCGCACCCGCACACGACGGGCATGGCACTCCTGGTCATACCGTCGCGCGACAATGCCGCCGGTCGCCTACCGCACGCCCCGCTGAAGATGCACCGATCCACCCGGGGATGCTCAGCAACGTTGGGGCGCGCTGGCCTCTGGCGCCGGTGCGGGTTTCGCTGGCTCGCCTTTCTTGCCCAGCTGCTCCAGCAGCGTGTTCATGTCCTCGGCATGTTCCTCTTCCATCGCCAGAATGCCTTCCAGCATGCGGCGCGTGGTGGGGTCGTCGGTGCCGACGTAATGGACCATCTCGCGGTAACTGTCGATCGCAATGCGCTCGGCCACCAGATCCTCCTTGATCATGTCGACGAGGTCCTCACCCTCGACGTAATCGGCATGGCTGCGGTCAAGCATGCCCACCGGCGACAAGTTGGGTTTGCCATCAAGCTGGGTGATGCGCTCGGCAATCAGGTCGGCGTGTCCCTGCTCCTCATTCGCGTGTTGCAGAAACTCCGCCTTGATCGCCTGCGAGTGGATGCCGGACGCCATGTAGTAGTGGTACTTGTAGCGCAACACGCAGACCAGCTCGGTTGCCAACGCCTGGTTGAGCAGATTGACCACAGTCGCACGATCGGCGCTGTAGCCTGCGGTCATCGCGCCACCGTCGATGTTCTCGCGCGCGCGCTTGCGAATGTTGTCGATATCGCTGACAAACGGTTTGGTCCTGGACATGGACGGGCTCCTGTGCGATGTGATGAGGCGAGCGGACAACCCGCCCGCGCGAAAGCACATTGAACCTACACAGCACCAAGGAAAGACCAAGTGAAAGGATCCGGCGCACGCCCGCCGCCTGGGGTGCAGGCTCCACGCGCCGACGAATGCCACGCCTCGCACCACCGCAGGTCAGCGCGTGGCGAACCGTGCAGCCCGCTCCATGGTGGAGTGCAGACCCGGCAGCAATGGGGCGAATGCGGCAGCGTGCTTCTGCCATTTGTCGGTTGCCGGGGGCGACAGCGTGAATCGCGACAAGGGCAACGCCGCGTCGAGTGGCTGGTCCCACTCGAGGTCCAGCGCGGCACACAGCCGAGCCACTTCATCTGCCGGCTGCGCGACAAGCGTCGCGTAGTGCGCCACGTGCACGCGGTCTGCTGGCAATGCCTGAAGATCGTCAAGCAGGAGGCGCGTGGTGATCTCCCACTGTGCGGCGACAATTTCTTCCAGCGGGCGGCCGCTCAACCGGCGCCACCCCGGGGTCAGCAAGAGCGACCATGGCGGTCCTTCCCAGTCTGGCAACTGCGGGTAGGTGCGGAAGCGGCCACTGCGCCAGGCTTCAAGCATGCTGGCCAGTGTCTGCTGTGGATCGCGGTGCAGGTAGACGAACTGGGCCTGCGGAAAAACGCGCGCAAGGAACGGCACGCGCAAGGCATTCTTCGGCGTCTTCTCCAGCATGCGCACCGGCCAGTGCGCTGGCGGCTGCCGCTGACGATCGCGCAACTCGCCCTGGAAGCGCCGGCGCAATTCGGTCATCAGCGCCGGATGACAAGCCGCGGCATCCAGCCGATTGGAAGCAAAACCGCATGCTGCCGGGTGCAACTCCGGCAACCCTTCTATCAAAGCATGGCTCTCGTGCCCGATCGTGAACAGCCGCGGCGCGCGGGCCAGGGTTTCGAACAACAACGTGGAGCCGGAACGCGGCGGTGAAATGATGAACACCGGGCGATCGAACAACGGATCGCCATCGGCATCATCGGAAGCGTGCACGGTCGCACCAACACGCATCGGGTGCCGTGGCGCGACGGCTGGTGCAGGGCCATCGTGATCGTGATCGTTCAATGCGACGCGCAAGACCATGCCACGCAAGGTGTTCATGAACAACGCGCCATTAGGCAAATCCAACGCAACCGCGAAGCGCTCCATCTGCTGCTCATAAGCATCCAGCGCGCTGCGATACGCCGGCCAGCCGACGCGGTCGGTGCCGTATTCGGCCCACAGCGCCCGCCACACCGCGCACAAACGCGCCGTGTGCTGCTTGGCCTCTGTCAATTGTGGATGCGGGCAGGTCTCGCCCAAGAGGAACAACAGGTGTTCGCGCAGCTCCCACGGGGTCATGACCTGCGGGACGTTGACAGCCTCAAGCCGCAATGGGGATGTGGCGGCAGACTGCGGCTCGATGTGCTCTGCGCGCCAGCCAACAAACGCACCATGCCCCGGCGCACGACCGGCACTGACCAACTGCCCCAGGCTGTCGCTGCCGACGGTATCGGCAACCAGATGAATACGCTCGTGAGCGGAGGCATTGAGCACCCGATGCTCCCGCCATGTATCGAAGATCCAGCATTCGCCGGCAGCCATGTTGACCTCGGCGTCACCACACGCGAAGCGCACGCCCGGAGCCGTCACGATCGGCACATGCACACGCACGCGCTCACGCCAGTAGTAATTGATGTCCGCATGCGGGGTAACTTCGGCCCCCGCATCCAGCCGCATCAATCGCGTCCGACCCCACACCGCGCCGAGCCGCGACAATACTTGTTGCAAATACGGACATTGCAATAGCTGCGGCGTCGGTTGCATGGGGCCAGAAACGGCATCGCTGCTGGCATCGCCACCCACTGCGATCAGCGGCAAGGCAAAGTTGCCGGGGAATTTCTGCGGGTGCTCGCGCCACGGCGTGGGCCCCAACGCGGCGACTTCGCGGGCCAGGCACTCCGCGTCAAACTGCAACGGCAACTGGATAAAGGGGACCTGCAGTTTCATCAGACGAACCTTGGCGTGCCGGGGTATTCGCCGGCCGGCCGCATGGCAGCGAGGGCACGACCGGAAGTGTCGGCGACTGCGCCGGGCTACGCAAGTCGCGTGTCGGTGCCCGCCGATTTCAACGTGGACGGTAGGCGCGCAGGAACGTGGCGACACCCGCCATCGCCATGCTTTCAATCTCGCTCGCCGCGGCCTCGGGACACTCGTCACAGCCAAACAGGCGGCGCAACAACAGATCGCCCTTGATCAGTGAAAAGAACTGCACACTCGCAGTTGGAATGGACGGTATATCCAGGGCGCGGTGCTCCACGGCCTGCTGCAACAAGTGCTCCATCAGCTGATGGGTTCGCGCCGGGCCTTCTTCCCACAACAACTTGCCGTAACGCGGATTGCCTTGGCGACAGTCGCTGAGAATGGCGCGAAACGTGCCCACGTTTTCCGCCGCGCAGTCAATCTGCATGTGCGCGTGCGCAATCATGCGCAAGGTTTCGCCAATGTCGACCAATGGATCGTAAGCGTAAATGTCTTCCGGCAACAAATCCTCGATGCGCGAGCGGATCACCTCGCGAAACAGGTTGTCCTTGTCGCCAAAATGGCTGTACACGGTGAGCTTGGATACGCCTGCTTCAGCCGCGATCGCGTCCATGCTGGTGCCCGCGAACGCATTGCGGACAAACAGCACCTTCGCCGCAAGCAGAATTGCGGCGCGCTTGTCCATGTCTTTCGGGCGCCCCGGTCCGGGCGACTTGACCGGCATAGTGCTGACCATGTGCTGCACCTTCACAAGGAGGGAGTTCACCTTTATTATACGTGTCGGTACATTTATCTGCCAGTCGGCAGGGTATTTCATTGCGCATAACTGCCGCAGTCCTCGACATGACACTCGCCAGCGCCTGGCGGTGACTTCCGGCACTTCGCCCGCAAGCTGGCAGGCGGCAGGCTTGGCATTGTCGGAATGGTGTGCAGCTTCTACACTTTTCAACTTTTGATCGAGCACGAACACCATGGCGATGAACTTCGAACAAGCACGATTGAACATGGTGGAAAACCAGGTCCGTACATGGGATGTGCTCGACGGTCGGGTGCTGGACATCATCAGTCGCGTGCACCGCGAGGACTTCGTCGCCCCTGCGCATCGCCAACTGGCATTTGCCGATCTGTGCCTGCCGCTGGGCCACGGTGAAGTGATGATGAAGCCGGTGGTCGAAGGGCGCGTGCTGCAGGCGCTGGAATTGCAGCCGACTGACCGCGTGCTGGAAATCGGCACCGGCTCGGGTTTCCTCTGCGCATGTCTCGCCGGACTGTCCGCGCACGTCACCAGTCTCGATATCCATGCCGATTTCACCGCAGCCGCCACCTCGCGCCTGCACCATGCAGGCATCACCAACACCACGTTGATTACCGCCGAAGCCGTACGCGCCTGGCAGCCGGCAGAGAAATTTGATGCGGTGGTGGTTACCGGCGCGGTGGCAGAATTGCCCACGCGCTGGCTGGCGTGGCTTGCGCCTGGCACACGCCTGCTGGTGGTGCGCGGCGATTCGCCAGCGCAACAAGCCACCTTGCTAACGCAAACCGATACGGGCACGCAACGCGAAACCACGCTGTTTGAAACCGACCTGCCTTATCTCCTGCACGCTGAGCCGGCACCCGCATTCGTGTTTTGAAACATTTGTCCCCCGTTTCCCGAGGCAACCCATGCGTTTGAAGCTGCTCACCCTGGCCCTGGCGTTGACTGCCGTCGCATTGCCCAGTCACGGCACGGACCTGCTTGAGGCCTACCGTGATGCCCGGGCCAACGACCCCGTGTTGTCCCAGGCTGACGCCACCCGCCTGGCCACCGGCGAAGGTGTCAGCCAGGCCCGGGCACTGCTGCTGCCGCAGATTTCCGCCGGCCTGACGCTGAGCCAGACCAATGGCGGCGGCGGGACCAGCTTTTCCGATCCGAACAATCCCGGACAAATCATCGACACCAGCACGTTCGGCCATACGCGTACCCGGAGCATCAACGGCACGCTGAGCCAGACCGTCTTCGATTTCAGCAAGTATGCGAATCTGAAAGCGGCCCACTCGGCTGCGAATGCGCAGGACGAGGTCTACCAGGCGGCGCAGCAGGCATTGTTTGTGCGCGTGGTCACGGCCTACTTCGGCGTATTGACCAGTGAAGATGCGCTGACGTTTGCCAAGGCCAATGAAGACGCGTTCCGCCGGCAGTTCGAACAATCAGACCAACGTTTCAAGGTCGGCCTGTCGGCGATCACGGACGTGTACCAGGCCAAGGCCTTCTATGAGGCCGCGAAGGCGCAAACGATCACGGCACAAAACACGCTCAACGATGCCCGCGAGGCACTCACGCAGATCACCGACAAGCCCGTGGGCAACCTGAAAAAGCTGCGCGATGACCTGCCAATGCAGCCACCCAGTCCGAACGACCAGGAGGCGTGGGTCAAACAGGCACTGGCCACCAATCCCAACCTGCTGGCGCAGCGGCAGAACGTGCAGACCGCCGAGCACAACATCACCGCCGCACGCTCCGGCCACCTGCCGACGATCAGCGCGCAAGTCACTTACAACAAGAACACGAGTTGGTATCAAGACGCAGCCATCCAGGGCAACCGCCCGGCGTCCACGACTATCGGCTTGAGCTTGAACGTACCCATTTTTTCCGGAGGCATGACCCAGTCTCTCGTCCGCCAGTCCATCTACCAGCGCGACGCGGCCACCGACTCGATGGAATCCGAGCGTCGCCAGGTGGTACGCGATACACTGAATTTCTACCGCACCGTGATTGCCGGTATCGCCCAGGTGGAATCGGCAAAGGCTTCGGTGGAGTCCGGGCAGAAAGCTCTGGATGCGATGCGCGCGGGCTTCGACGTCGGTACGCAGACGATGACCGACGTGCTGCTGGCGATCCAGACGCTGACCTCCTCGGAAAGCAGCTACTCGCAAGCGCGCCATCAATTCATTCTCAACAAACTGCTGCTCAAGCAAGCCGCCGGCACCGCCGACCTGAGCGACCTGCAAACGATCAACGCGCTGTTGCAATGACGGCGCGCTGACCACGCCCGGACAGGTCGGCCTCACTGGCCCGTCCGATCCATGCGTTCACTCCTGCAGTACGGCGTCGACCATCTGCATGACCCGCCGCACCGCGCCGCGCTCACGCTCAAACACCTCCTGCGCTGCGCGGCCCATGCGCTGACGCTGCAGCGGATCGCGCAACAGTTGCAACACGCAATGTGCCAGCTGTGTGCTGTCAGCCACGCGCCCGGCGCCGTGATGCTGGATCAGGCTGAGGGTGATCTCCTCGAAGTTGAACGTGTGCGGTCCAACCAGCACCGGCGTGGACAGCGCTGCCGGTTCCAACACATTGTGGCCACCAATCGGCACCAGGCTGCCGCCGATGAACGCTACCCCCGCAGCGGCGAAGTACGGCATCAACTGACCCATGGCATCGATGACGAACACCTCATGCGCGGCGGTCGGTGACCCCTGCGCACTGCGCGTCGCCACGCTGAAGCCGCGCCCGTGCACCACATGTTCGACCAGGCGAAAGCGCTCGGGATGCCGTGGCGCCAGCAGCAGCAAGGCGTCGGGCAACTCCTGCATGACGCGCCGATGGGCGTCCAGCACGGCCAGCTCCTCGCCCTCGTGGGTGCTGGCGGCAATCCACACCGGGCGTTGCGCACCCCAGGATGCACGCATCGACGCGCCATCGGCCACGGCATTGACCGGTATGGGCATGTCGAATTTCATGTTGCCGGTAACCACGATCTGCTGCGGGTCGGCGCCCAGCAGACGATAACGCGCAGCATCACTGCGTGACTGGGCAGCAATCAGGTGTACACAACGCAGCGCCGAACGCGCCAGCGCGCGCAACGGCCGATACCCGCGCAGCGAGCGGCGCGACAACCGCGCGTTGACGATCATCAACGGTATCCCGCGCTGGTGACAGGCGAAATACAGATTCGGCCAGATCTCCGTTTCCACGATCAGTGCCAGGCGCGGGCGCACCTGACGCAGGAAGCGATCCACGGCAAACGGCAGGTCATACGGCAGGTACACATGAAACACGCTGCGCCCGAACAACTGATCCACCCGCGCCGACCCGGTGGGTGTCACCGTGCTGATGACCAGCGGCGCGTTCGCGTAGTCAGCGCGCAGCGCCCGGATCAACGGTGCGGCAGCATTCACCTCGCCCACGGACACCGCGTGCACCCACAGGCTGCCATGGAAACCGGGTGGCGTGAAAA
The DNA here is from genome assembly GCA_036566165.1 of Rhodanobacter sp. GTDB lineage: Bacteria > Pseudomonadota > Gammaproteobacteria > Xanthomonadales > Rhodanobacteraceae > Rhodanobacter. Next base: position 18,003 of record DATCWU010000246.1, read on the forward strand.
ACCCGAAACGCTCCGGCCAGCGTCGCCGGTACGGCCGCGAGCGCACCCCACGGGCCAGCAGGCGCAGCAGCATCAACGGCGTCGCCAGATACATCGCCAAGGTGTAGAGATAGCGCACGCCTGATCCTTGCGGCCAACGCCAAAGTATAACCAGAGCGCATACCGCGGGCCGCGCCAGCGATGCCCGTACAATGCATGCCATGTCCGGCACGTCCCGTCCCCCGTTCAACCGTATGCTGCTCGCACCACGCCACTGGCTGGCGTGGCTGGGGGTGGGCCTGATCTGGCTCGTGGGGCAGTTGCCCTACGCCTGGCTGCAATGGCTGGGTGGGCGGCTGGGCGCGTTGCTGGTGCACATCCCCTCGCGACGACGACGCATTGCGCGGACCAACATCGCGCTGTGCTTTGCCACCCGCACCGAGGATGAACGCGCCGCGCTGGTCGACGCCAACCTGCGCGATCTGGGCCGGATGCTGGTGGAGTTTGCGCTCGGCTGGATGGCCAGCGACCGACATATCGCACACATCCCCAACCACATTGGCGGGCTGCAGCACTTGCAGGCGGCGCGCGCGCAAGGCCGCGGTGTGCTCCTGGTCGGCGGGCATTTCTCGCACCTGGAACTGTGCGCGCGGCTGATTTCCGCCCGCATCGGTATTGCCGGCATGTATCGCCGCATGGACTCGCCGGTGGTTGAGTGGGTGGTACTGCGCGCGCGCCTGCATTACGCCGACGCGATGTTCGACAAGGACGACATCCGCGGCACGGTGAAATACCTGCGCGCCGGCGGCACGCTGTGGTACGCCCCAGACCAGGACATGCGCAGCAAAGACACCGTGTTCGCCCCGTTCTTCGGCGTGCCGGCAGCCACCATCACTGCGACGCACCACCTGGCGCGCATGTCCGGCGCGCTGGTCATCCCGTTTTTCCATCACCGCCTGCCACACGGCCGGGGCTATGTGCTGCAGCTTGGCACGCCGCTGGAAAACTTTCCCGGCACCGATATCCTGGCCGACACCACACGCATCAACGCCTGCATCGAGGACATGGTGTGCGCTGCACCCGAGCAGTACTTGTGGGTGCACAAACGCTTCAAGACCCGGCCACCCGGCGCACCGCCGGTTTACTGAAAGCGGCAGTTCGCAGAAGCTGTGAGTGGGTGTAATCGCGCTCCCGCGCCGCGGCCGGCCGCACGGCAATTCGTGCCAGTGCGCTTCAGCAGCGCGATCATGGTCGCGGGAGTCGTGCGCCTGCTGACCACCCGCTGACGCCGGCCTGGATCAGCGCTTGCCGCGCCGCGACTCGTGCAGCTTCGCGTATTTCAGGAACGCGTAGAACGCATGTACACGCGCGGCAATGAAACCGGCCCAACCGGCGCGATAGTGGCCACGCCACAGGTAATAGCGCAAAAACGCCACCGTCGGATACAGCACCATGCGCCAACCGAGCAGCCTGGTGTCGCGCGCCGTCAGATCGGCCAATTGCAGACTTGAATAACGATTCGCCTTCGCCACCCGGCCCGCGATATCGCGCTCGCCATGATGATCGAGCACCACATCCAGCACGCCCAGCGTGCCGGTCACCAGCACAGACTCATGCACCTGGTGGCCACTCATGCGCGCGCGACTGCGATCAAACAAGCGCACGTAATGATTGAGTCGACTGTGCGCGGCTTGCCAGCGCCAGAACAACCACTCGCGTCGCCACAGCTGGTAGCCGGCGTGGAGTGGCGCAACCAGCGCCTGCTGCAGCACCGGCGCGGCGGCCGCGGGCACTGATTCGTCCGAATCCAGCAACAACACCCAGCGATGCGTGGCAAGCTCGATCGCCGCCTGCTTCTGCGCGCTGTAGCCGGCAAACGGTTGCACTACGATGCGCGCGCCGTAGTGCGCGGCAATCGCCAGCGTCGCATCGGTCGAGCCCGAATCGAGCACGACGATTTCTTCCGCCCAACTCACGCCATGCAGGCACGCGTCCAGCGTGTCGGCGTTGTTGTACGTCGTTACCACGACCGACAACGGCTCACGCGGCATGTGTGGGCTCCAGTGTCGACCGTGCTGTCGGTTCGACAAACAATGCGGCGCACCACAGGCCGAGCAGCCACGCAAACAGCAACCCCCACCACGCCGAATAAAACGCCAGATGCGTGTTCAGCGGAAACAACATCACGCCCAACGCCAGCGTCACGGGGAACGCACGTGCGCGCGCCGCCACACCGACTGACCACCACGCCCTCCACGCCGCGGCCAGCGCCGCAAGCCACAGCAACAGTCCGAACCCGCCGGTTTCGCTGAGAAGCTCCAGCACCAGTTGGTGTGCATGGCATGCGCCTTCACCCACGCCACAGGGCTCGGCCACGAGAAAGTGATCACCGGCCGGCACATAGCGCGGATAAGCGTAACGAAATCCACGCACGCCCACCCCATTGAATGGATGGGCCATGAACATTCCCTCTGCGGCATGCCAGATAGCCAGGCGGCCACTGAGTGCGGTGTCCAGCGACTGACCGCTGCCAGGCAACGCGAGCAAGGTGCGCTCCATGCGCAACTGGAAACGTTCCGAGGTATGCCAGGCAACGCCAGCGCCCAGCGCCAGCAAGATCGCACCGCCGGCACAAAACAGGGCGAATCGCCGCGTCGAACCCACCACGTGCCAGGCAAAACCCAGCGCGACCAGAGCGTACATCAGCCACGCCGCGCGCGAACCCGCCAACAGGATCGGGCCGAGCATCAGCGCCATCGCCAGCAACCATCCGGGTTGGCCAAAGCGCCGCCACGCCGCCCACAATGCAAATGGCGAGAGCACCGCCAGCGTCGGCCCGAGCTTGAGGTTGTCCGCACCGAAAATGCCAGAGACCCGCTCCGCCTGCGCCTGGCCACCCAGGCTCCACCCCGTGAGCGCCTGTACCCACGCGTCCAGCGTCCACCACGCCAGCACCACGGCAACGGTGACGTACAGCGCCCGCAGCTTGTGCTCGCGCCGCAGCGCGAAACATGCATACAGACCCAGCGGCACATAACGCAGCAGCCCGGCGACCGTCTCCCAGCTCCGGACTGGCACGATTGAATCCGGCGCAGACACCAGCGCAGCGGTGACATACCCGGCCAGCAACCACAACAGCAACCGCGCGCCCGGATGCTGCAGCACCACCTGCGGCTCGCGCACCAGCAACAGCACGACCCCGAGCAGACACAGCAAGGTACCCAGCTCTGCACTGCGCCCAAACGGCAACAGGACAATCACCAGCGCAAACGGCAGCAACGGCGAGCGCAGTAGCGACTTGAGCGGAGCGCCGACAAAGGTCATGAACAGGCCGAAGCAGAGGCAGGCCCGCATTGTAAGCGGGCCCGGCAGGCGTGCGTGAGCTGACGCCGCGCAGCGTTCCAGCTCAGAGTGCGGCGAGCTCCGCGTACAGGGCCAGCGTGGCACCCTGCATGTCGACCAGGCGATAGCTGTGCAACGGCGCAATCGGTGGCGCCACCCGCAACAGCTCGGCAGCGCGCTCGACCAGCCGCTCGTGATCGCCAAGGGGCACGCGCCCGGCGGGGTACAACTCGGCCATCAACTCGCCGACACCACCATGCGCGTAACCGAGCACTGGCCGGCACAGCGACAACGCCTCTACCACCGTGCGTCCGAACGACTCGGGTTTGTTCGACAACTGCAGCACCAGCGCGGACACGGCGTACACATCGCGGATGTCATCACGCGGCGGTGACAGCGCGACTTGCGAAGTCACCCCGCGCCGGCGAATCAGTTCACGCAGCTCCGCCACGTAGGCTTCGCGTCCGGGTTCCACCACTCCCAATAGCAGCAGTCGCGCTTCAATGCCGCGCTTCTTCAAATCAGCCACCAGGCCAATGGCATCGTGATGCCCCTTCAGCCGCGTACCACGCGCCGCGAGCGTGAGCAGCGGCGCACCGGCAAGCTCGGGATAGCCGGCGAGGAACGCCTTTCTCCATGCCTCATCCGGACGATAGCCATACGGAAACGCCGCCGGATCGATACCACGCGGTATCACGCGCACGCGCGATGGATCGAGCCAGCGGTAATGGCTGAGTACATAGTCGCGAACAGTCTGCGAGACCACGATGACCCGCTCGCCACGCAGCATGATGCTGCTGTACCAGCCTGGGGAGTTGAGCCCATGCACGGTGGTGACAAAGTGCGGACGCGGACGCATGCCCTTGAGCGCCCACCAGCCGAGCCAGGCCGGCACGCGCGAGCGCGCATGCACAATGTCGGGATTGATCGTGCGCAGCGTACGACGCAATGCACCAACCGATGCCAGCGCACCCAGCGACTTGCGCCCGATCGGCAGCGTGAGATGTTCGCTGCCGGCAGCCACCAACTGTGGCGTAAGACGACCGCCGGCAGAAATCACCACGGAGCGATGTCCGGCCTGCACCAGCGCGCGCGCAACTTCCAGCGTCGAACGCTCGGCCCCGCCGGAGTGCAGCGCGGGAATCAGCTGGACCACGGTCAACCGCTTGGTGGGCGAGTGCGGGCCAGACATGGACGGAAGATCAGAGACTTTCATTCCTCGAGACAAGCAAAAATAGTGCCGTCTGCAGCCCGGTCACCGATGGCGGATCAATCGCTCAGCGTGTAATGCGCACCACAGTAGGCGCAGGTTGACTCGCCACCGTCCTCGACAATAGACAGATACACCTTTGGATGTGAATTCCACACCAGCATGCCGGGCATCGGGCATGACAAAGGCAGGTCGGCACGCGTCACTTGGTAACGGTTTTCGGCATTCGCCGGTATCAGTGGTGCGGTCGTGACGACAGGGCGCGACATGGCCAAACTCCTCGCTGGACACAAGTTGTAAATGGTAGCAGGCTGCGGCGATCTGCTGCCGGAGGAAGCGGACCCGGCGACGCAATGCATGCCTCGCCCATACGCGAATTCTGATCTATGCGAATCTGTCCCCAGAACTGACACACCTTGCCGGCCACCTGGCGTCGGCCCAACTTGTTTCAGGAGCAGACCATGGACTTTGCAAAGACCACTGAGCGCGTCAAGGCGATCTTGACCAACCCGCGGGCGGAGTGGCCAGTCATCGCCGCCGAAC
>DATCWU010000254.1:0-2183 GCA_036566165.1 Rhodanobacter sp.
AGCAGCACCATGGCCAGTACCGCCAGCGTCCACGACCAGACGGACACGACGCTCAACCAACCAAAAACCAGCAACACCAGCAACGCCGGCGACACCAGGCTGCGGCGCAGGTTGTCGAGAATTTTCCAGCGTGACAGCGCCGTCAGCGCATTGCGCCGCCAGCCGTCGTACGCGGTGGGCGCCCACGGCAGCAGCCAGGGCAACAGTTGCCAATCGCCGCGTATCCAGCGGTGACGGCGTTTGCTGTCGGCGCTGTAACGCGCCGGATGTTCCTCATAAACCTGCACATCGCTGAGCAGCCCGGCCCGCGCGTGGCAACCTTCCACCAGGTCATGGCTGAGAATGCGGTTTGGCGGGAAACGGCCGGCCAGGGCCAGTTCGAACGCATCGACGGCGTAGATTCCCTTGCCGATGAACGAGCCCTCGCCAAACACATCCTGATAGACGTCCGAAACCGTGCGCGTGTATGGATCGATGCCGGCGTCGCTGCCGTACAAGCGGGCATAGCGCGAGCGCGCCGTGCTCGGCAGGCTGATGCCCACCCGGGGTTGCAGGATCGCGTAGCCGCTGACCACCCGCCGCTGCAGCGGGTCATACACCGCGCGATTCAACGGATGGTCGATCGCACCGACGAGTTCCTGCGCGGAGTCGCGTGGCAGCTGCGTGTCGGTGTCCAGGGTGATGACGTAACGCACCGGGCCGAGCGTGTCGAGATCGCCGGCAATCAGCACAAAGCGGTCGCGGCCCTTGCCGCGCAGCAGCGCGTTGAGATCGGCCAGCTTGCCGCGCTTGCGCTCGTGGCCCATCCAGCAACGCTCGGTGACGTTCCACTGGCGCGGCCGCTGAAACAGAAAGAAGCGGTCCGCGTCGGCGGTCGCGTAGCGCTGGTTCAGGCCCTCGATACGGCGCTGCGCCAGCCGCAGCAGGCCCTCGTCACCGGGCAGCGTGGCGCTGGCGGCGTCGACGAAATCCGTCAGCAGCGCAAAGTGCAGATTGCCATCGCGATTGCCGAGAAAGCGCACCTCCAGCGCTTCCACCAGATCCTCGATGTCCTGGGCCCTGGCCAGCATGCCGGGCACGACCACCAACGTGCGCGCGCTGGTCGGGATGCCCCCGGAGTAATCCATGCGCGGCAGCAATTCCGGCGCCACACTGAGCGTCGCGAACCAGTTGAGCAGGCTCAGGCCGAGTTGACTGGCAAGCAACGCGACGGGCACGGCAAGCAGGTACCACGCCCACCCCAGCATCCCATCGCGGGCGACCGCCTGCAGCAGCGGTGTGGCGAACGCGAACGTGAGCACGGCCAGCAACCCGAGATAAATCGGCAACGGCGTGCGTTCCGCCCGGCGCCGCCAGCGCACACCCAGCGGCGGGCGCACACCGAGGCGCTGCTCCAGCAGGCCGCACCCCCGATCGATCAGGTAATAGCCCACGTGGCGGGCAATCGCGTCGGTAGTGGGGGCGTCGCGACAGCAGGCGATGGCGCCCAGCGCAATCTGCAATTCGGGCAAACGGTGGCGCCGCGCCAGCGCTTCCACGACGTGGCGATAGCGGTCGCGGGTGGCGAAATCCATGGCCGGGTAAACATCGGCTGGGTCTGTGCGCAACGCCTGTTCAACCGCACTGGTGTGTTCGACGAAATCACGCCAGTCGATGGACGACAGCATGCGCAGGCTGCCAATACTGTTGCCGATGGAAACCTGGTTGGCGGCCTGCTCCTGCGCCTCCAGTTGCACCAGGTGCTCGACGCTTTGCCCGGTCTCGGCCAGCCGCTGCTCGATCCAGCTCAGCGGCAACGCCAGCGCCGGACTCTGGCCTTGCAGGCGGCGCGCCATCTCGGCCACGAACGCGCCGGTCATGGACGGGTTCGACCGCGCCATGTCGGCCACCACCAACACCACGCTCTTGGGGTCGGTGCCGGCGGTCGTGGTCATCGCCTCGGCCCAGCGTGCCGCCTCGTTGCGATCGCTCCAGTCAAGCATCACCCGCGCGGCCACGCGGCGCAGATTCTCGATCAGCGCCAGGCGCAACATGATCGGCACGGCCCACAGCTCACCGAGCTTGAGCGGGGCGATGGTCTGGTAGGCGCGCACAAAGCGACCAAGGCCAGCGGTGTCCACCCGCCCGTCACCATGCGCGATGACTTCCAGCGCCAGGTCGTACACGCGCGGCAGGCCCGCCGA
>DATCWU010000260.1:0-1520 GCA_036566165.1 Rhodanobacter sp.
CACAACACCGTTGACTTAAGGGATTTGGATCTTTGTCAAGGTGCTCGGTGGGCTTGTAATGGCAACGGAACTCCTCTATATCAAGGTTCGACGAAGAACATGATCAGGAGGAGTTCCGTTGCGGGATCAGTCTGCCAGCACCTGCAAGATCACGGTAGCGCCGGGCGTGTTCGCTGCCGGCCATCTGGGTGAGTTGACGCAGGTCATCGATGTTGCGCTGGTGGATGCGGTCGCGGCGGAGACCGGCACGGTGCAACGGCGGGTCAGGTTACTACCGACCCGGGTGGTGATCTTTTTCGTGTTGGCGCTGGCGCTATTTGAGCGCTGCGCGTATCGGCAGGTGTGGGCGAAGATGATCGCTGGACTGGGCGGGTTGGCTGTGGTTCCCTCGGCCGGTGCGTTGAGCCGGGCGCGGCGGCGGGTGGGCGCCAAGCCGCTGCGGGCGTTGTTCGAGGCGGTGTGCGGGCCGGTGGGTCGGCCCGGCACGCCCGGGGCGTTCTGGCGCGGGTTACGCACCGTCGCGCTTGACGGTGCCTGCGTGCACGTGCGTGACACGGCGGCGATCGCCGCCCGATATCCGAAGATCCGGGCCGCCCAGATCGCCTATGGCTACCCCCTGCTGCGGCTGACCGCGTTGATCGAATGCGGTACCCGGGCATTGATCGGTGCGGTGTTCGGGCCGGAATCGCACACCGAACACGACCACGCCCGAGCCTTGCTGGGCCGGCTACGCGCCGGGATGCTGCTGTTGGCCGATGCCGGCTACGACGACTGGACGCTGATGCGCGAGGTGCGCGCCACCGGCGCACACTACCTGTTTCGGTCCACCGCGGCGCGCACCCCGCTGATCATGGCCGAACTCGCCGACGGCTCCTACCTGTCGGTGCTCGGATACGGCAAGCTACCCGTACGGATCGTGGAGGCCTGGATCACCGTGACCTGGGCCGACGGCACCACCCACCGCCAACAATGGCGGTTGATCTCCAGCCTGCTCGACCACGTGGCCTACCCGGCCGCGGAACTAGTCACCCTCTACCACCAACGCTGGCAGATCGAGACCGCTTACGCCTCGATCAAATGCACCATCCTGGACGGACGGGTCCTGCGCTCCGCACACCCCGAAGACATCGACCAAGAGGTCTACGCGCTGCTGTGCGTCTACCAGGCGATCATCCGCATCACCGTCGACGCCATCGACTCCCGCCCCGCCACCCATCCACAACGAGCCAGCTTCACCATCGCCATCCAGACCGCCCGGGACCAGGTCATCACCGCCAACGCCATCACCCCGGACACCAACAACATCCTGATCGGCGCGATCGGCACCGCGGTACTGGCCAACCTCCTACCAACCCGGCGACCACGCGCCAAGGCCCGCACCCGCAAACACGCCACCAGCAAATACGCCAGAAACGCCGGCCAGTTCCCGCCGACCGCGCAACGATACACGCTCCACACCGAAGTAAAGATCATGGAAACAGGATTGACAGCGCGATCAAAAACTTAAGTCAACGGTGTTG
>DATCWU010000263.1:0-2649 GCA_036566165.1 Rhodanobacter sp.
ACCGGTGGCACGCGTCGACAACATATACGGCGACAAGCACGTCATGTGTTCGTGCATCCCCATCGATGCGTACAAGGAAGAAGTACCGGCATAGCCATACTCCGCACTGCATGTGCAAAACACAGAGGCCGCGCCATGCGCGACCTCTTGCATGTTGCCGGCAAGATTTACAGCCGCACGAAGTACGGCACTGCCATCAGCGCAACACCGATGAGCACCAGCCACGCGGCACCCGACACAAAATACGGAAACACCATCAACGCGAGCCCGCATGCCAGCGGCACGATCGCCCGCTGCTTCCGGCCATACACAAAAAAGCCCAGCCCGATCGAGCCGAACAGCACGCCCCAAAGCAGTGTCGCTGTATTCATCGGAACTCCGTGGTGGACTCGCCGAGCCACCTGATCCGCCTTGCAACTCGGCCCGTGACCGGTTTCTCCCATAGGCCGGATCCAGTCATCGCACCGACGCCGGTCCACCCTCTCATCGGCTAACGAACGCGCCGAGTGTCGTGCGTTTCTCTGCTCCAGCCAACTCGTGCATCCGCGCCACGGTCGCATCAAGCACTCTGGCGACTGGCACACCACGGGCCAGAAAGGTCTCCGCCAGCGCCTGATAGTAGGCAAGCGTACCGTCCCGGCCACCAGTGAACCGCTCGAACACCCGCGTGCCGACGCCGGGATCTTCCATGTCCTGCACAATCGCCCGCGCGTTGTGCAACTTGTCGCAGGCGGAAACCAGCGCAGTTTGTGCGGATGCTGCCTGCAGATGAGTGAGGTAGCTCAACTTGCGCGCGGTCCAGTCCCGACGTTTGGCTGCAGGCTCGGTGTGACTGGCCTTGCCTTCGGCCGTACCGTCCGTGCAATCCTTGACGATGTCGGCAACGGCGTCACCAAACTGGGCACGGATGATTGCTTCATGCGCAGCGCCGCAATCCTCCAGTGTGTCGTGCAGCAAGCCAGCAATGGTCTGGTCCTCGTCGCCGCCAAACTCGATGACCAGACTGGCCACGCCAAGCAAATGGTAGATGTACGGAATATTGGAACCCTTGCGTACCTGCGTGGCATGAGCAATCCGCGCGTAGTCGACGGCGCGGCTGAAACGGTCAGTCAGTGCAGCCATGGTTACCCTTCCAGTGGTTTGATCAACTCACGGTGACGACACCATGTCGCAACGCGTGCGACCGGGCCCTGGCCGTGCGCGGCAGCCTCCGGCTCGCTGAGATGCCAGCATGAAACGTCCAACCCTCACAAAAACGCCAGGCTGGCGCAATCCGCAAAGGGACTTCTGTCAGGGAAGCCGGCCGCGGAACCAACGCGCTGCGGACCAACACCAGCTTGTGCAGCCGCCAATGCAATCAACTATCGACGTAAGTGCGCGGTGCGCGCTTCAAGCCACACAGCACGTCATAGGCGCTGCGCTTGGCGCGGGTTGCCACAGCGTTGATCGGCACCTGCGCGCCCCACAGCTCGACCCGGCTGCCCATGCCTGCGGCCGGGTGCTCGGTAAGGTCGACAGTAAGCATGTCCATGGACACACGGCCAATCAATTCACCGGGTTGGTCGTCGATGGTTACCGGCGTGCCATTGGGTGCGAACTGTGGATAACCATCGGCGTAACCCATCGCTACTACGCCAACGCGGGTGGGTCGACGGGCGACGAAATGTGCGCCGTAGCCAACCGGTTCACCCACGGCAATCTCGCGTACGCTGATGATTCGCGACTCTACCGTCATCACTGGCTGCAACCGGGCGGCCACCGGATGCGCGGTGCCGAATGGACTGGCGCCATACAACATCAAGCCTGGCCGCGCCCAGTCACTGTGCACGCCGGGCCAGCCAAGCAGGGCCGCCGAATTGCTGACACTGGCAGGCAGCGCAAACGTGCCGCTCGCCTGCTTGAATGCTGCCACCTGCTCCGTGGTGCGCCCGCTGTCGAGCTCGTCGGCACGGGCAAAATGCGTCATCGCCACGACGTTGCCCACTTGTGGCAAAGCGCGCAAGCGCTGTTCGCTGGCACGCCAATCGGCAGGGGCCAGGCCAAGCCGATGCATGCCCGAGTCCAGCATCAACCAGACGGTGTACGGGTGCCGCGGCCGGCTGCGCGCGATGGCGTCGATCTGCCACTGCGCTTCCACCACGCACCACAGGTCATGGGCATCGATCAACGCCAGCTCGTCGGCGTCGAAGAAGCCTTCCAGCAGCAGGATAGGTGCGCGGATGCCGGCTGCGCGCAGTTCCAGCGCCTCTTCGATACAGGCCACGGCAAAGCCGTCGGCCGTGGCCTCCAGCGCCTGCGCGCAACGCACGGCCCCATGCCCGTAGGCATCGGCCTTGATCACCGCCAGTGCCTTGCCACCGCCCAGCTCGCGAGCCAGCCGATAGTTGTGGCGCAAGGCATCCAGATGGATGAGCGCGCGAGCCGGGCGCATCAGACGCCGGCCCGCGTGGCGATGGACGGCCACGGCTTGTCGTAACGTGAAATGTCCAGGCCCTCCGTGCTGATTTCCGGCTGCTTGCCGGCCAGCAAGTCGGCGAGGTAACGGCCCGAACCGCAGGCCATGGTCCAGCCCAGCGTGCCATGACCGGTGTTGAGGTAAAGATTGCGCATGCGTGTGGCACCAATCACGGGCGTGCCGTCCGGTGTCGC
>DATCWU010000284.1:0-3515 GCA_036566165.1 Rhodanobacter sp.
GACAAAGGATGCTTGCGATGTACGGTGGACATGGGTTTTACCTCTTGGGTGATTTCTGCCAAATCTCTGTATCCAGACGCCGCCAGCCAACTGGCGGTTGGTGCACTGCCGCTGCTCAATCCATCCGGCCGTGGCTCTGCGTGTCACGACCGATTTCTTTCCGTGCTCCTCTGCGGAATGCGAATTCCGCGGCTGCCTATTTCAAAAGCGTCATTCGCGCCAGCGCCCATTGCCCGTCGCGTGGGTTGCCAGTGGCGAACACGCACAGACTGCGGACGCCATTGCCATCGGGCAGCGAAATATTTGCGCTGAGGTCGGTTTGCCCCTTCGTCTGCACCGCGGGCGCCAACGGCAAGGTGGCGAGCAACGGCCCCGTGCAGGAATCGGCATGGATCTCGAACTCGCCGGCTGCGCTAGCCTTGGGACGGATGACGGCATCCCTGGCCTCGTCCCCGAAGCGCCATGCCACGCGCCCGACGGTCAGGACGATCCGCTTGCTGCCGGCCGCTGGCGCCTGCGGCCACAGCCAGCACATGTTGCCGACATCCACTCGGTAAACCGGTCGCGGGCCCTGCGCTGGCTGCTCGCCGCCCAGGCGCATCCCCGACTGGTTCGAGCATGATGCAAGCTCGCTGCCGTCGCGGCTGAGCAATGTTGCGGCAGCCAGCACCCGCATGCGCGGTGCAGCGAGGGCGAAGCCATCGGGCGCGAATGTCGCCGCACGCAGCGTTACCCGGTCTTGTGCGGGAAACGCCAGCGGACTGACGTACTGCGCGGAAGTCGAAGTCGGCGCGGAGCCGTCCGTCGTATAGCGGATCGCGCCGAAATTCACCTGGTTGGCAAGCGCGACGCGCAGCGTGCCGCCAGTACCCGCGGTCACGTCGAAGGCTGGTGCAAACGCCGTATCGGCATACCCGATGCCGAGTGCCCGGTAGCGCGCAAGCTCGGCGGGCATGCGCTGCAGGAAACCGTTCCAGTCGCGCGTGTCCGCCGGTGACCACCCAAGTTCCGACAACGCGGCGATGCGCGGAAACGCCGCGTGCTGGACGCGCGCGAACGTCGGCAGCAACTCGGCCCACAGGCCGGCCTGCACGCCGATGACGCGCTTGGCTTCGGCCGCGGTTGCACCGGGTGGGATGACGGCCGTGGCATAGGCCTGGCGCAAACTCACCAGCGGGGACGGTCCTGGCCATTCGTCGGGCAGATCAGATTGATAGTGGTCGAAGTACAGCGACTCCTGCGGCGTCATGACCACGTCGTGGCCTTGCCGGATCGCTTCGAGCGCCACGCGCTCGTCATCCGTGCCGTGCCAGGACATCACCAGCTCCGCTGCCGGCAGTGCCGAGCCCACGACTAATGCGTCATCCCAACCGACCGGCGTGCGCCCATGCTTGACGAGATGGTCGGCAACCTGGTTGGTGAACCAGCCTTGCAGCTGATCCATGTTCGCGAGGCCGAGCCGCCGCATCTGCGCACGCACTTCAGGCGAAGCGTTCCACTGCTGCTTGTCCGCTTCGTCGCCGCCGATCGAAATGTAGCGCGAGGGGAACAGCCGCATTACCTCGTCCAGCACGTCGTCGACGAAACGCAAGGTCTTTTCGTCGGGTTTCAGCAGCCATGGGCTGATCCCCCAGTCGGTCCACACCGACGGGCGCTCGCCGGTGACGCCAAGCCACGGATACGTGGCCACCGCCGCCTGCGAGTGTCCGGGCAGGTCGATCCCGGGCACGACGGTGACGAAGCGCGCGGCGGCATAATTCACGATGTCGCGTACCTCGGCTGCGGTATAGAAGCCGCAGTAGGGTTTGTCCGCAGCGCCGGTCAATTCAAGGTCGAGACCCTCCGCTTTGCGGCACGCGCCGGTTTTCGTGAGCGCGGGATACTTGGGAATTTCGAGGCGCCAGCCCTGGTCTTCGGTCAGGTGCCAGAGCAACACGTTGAGCTTGTCGAGCGACATCCAGTCGATCAATTGCTTGATCTCGGCCACGCTCTGGAAATGCCTGCCTGAATCGAGCAGCAGCGCGCGCCATGCCAGGCGCGGGTGATCGTCGATGACGCCCGCGGCAACCTCGGCCGGGGCGCCACGGGTCCAGCCCGGCGGCGTCAGCAACTGCCACAGCGTGACGCCGCCGTAGAACGCTCCGCGTGGCGTGCGCGCAGTAACCTGGATACCCTGGTTGCCCAGCACGATGCGATAGCCGGCGTCCCCCACGACACTCGCATGCGGATCCACTGCGAACGTGATGGCGGGGTGCGCGTCAGTCGCGTCCGCTGCGTGCAATTGCAATCCGCGCGTGTCAGCCACCAACTGCACGAACCGGTCCGCGATGGGCTGTACTTGCCGGCGATCCGCACCACGCACCGCGACCACCGCGCCATCCGCAATCCTGACCACACCCGACTCGGCAAGGTGCGCCTGGGCGGGTTGTGGCAACAGCGACCAAGTGGATGCGGCGGGCGCCGCCGTGGCGACGCCCAGTGTCGCCAACCACGCGGCGGCAAACACGGCGAAACTCTTCCCGGCGTTCAGGCCGCGCTGTTTCACTTCGCCGCGCGCACGATCCACGCCGGTAATTCGCCCTTGTGTACTTTCCACACGTGCGCCTGCGCACCCGGGCAGCCCCGCGCGCGGACGTCGGCAATCTTGCGATGTCGATGTCGCCATATGGTTCATGGGATCAATCCACCAGCCACGGCCTGACCTGGTGTCGCGGCACCAGGCACGCCGCGCTTGAGGTACCACTCCGCCGCCCCCAGGACGCCTTGGCGACCGTGCTCGGTCACCCACACCGGAACCCGTGACAGGAGCGCGCGCACGCTGCGTCCGTGCAGGAATCTCTCTTCGAAAGCGCTGCGCGCAAGCAACGTGAACATGGAATGCAGGAAGCCGCCGGCCAGATACACGCCGCCAGTGGTCATGAATGCCATGGCCAGGCTGCCGGCCAGACTTCCCAGCGATGCGCAAAAGATGTCCACGGCTTCCACGGCCTGCGCATCACTGCATGCCGCGGCCGCAGCGGTGACGGCTTCAGGCGTTGCGAGCCTTGGCGGTTCCTTCTGCAATACACACAAGGTCGCGTACAAGGTCAGCAGGCCGGGGCCCGATACGATGCGTTCATACGCCACGTAACCGCCATTCGGCGCCAGATAGGCAAGAATCTCGCGCTCGCGAAGCGAATTCGGCGCGAAATCCATCTGGCCGGCTTCGGTCGTCAGCACGCAGCTACCTGCGGTGCCAGGCAGGCGCACCGCTGCGCCAAGGCCGGTTCCTGGTCCAATCACCAGAGCCGGGCCATCGGCGGTGATGTCCGGTCCACACAAGAGGCGCGTCTTGCAGGCAAGGCGGTCGTCGAGTGCGTAGCCCAAAGCCTCGAAGTCGTTGAGGACGGCAATATCATCCAGGGCAAGCGCCTGGCGCACTTGCGACAAATGAATGGGCCAGGCGAAGTTGTCGCTCAAGACCTCGTCGCCCATCATCTGGCCCGCACAGGCGAGTACGCAGCGCCGCACCGGGG
>DATCWU010000322.1:0-1533 GCA_036566165.1 Rhodanobacter sp.
CATCTCTGCCCTGGACACAATGGCCTTGCCGGGTCGATGGCCGCAGCGCTTCGCCGCCACCTGGTCCTCGATGTGCAGTGCTCCGGCCCCGGCCTTGATCAGCGAGCGCACGGTGCGGGCAATGTTGAACGCCCCGCCCCAACCGGTATCCACATCCACCAGCAACGGCAAGTCACACACATCGGTGATGCGGCGGATATCGGTGAGCACGTCTTCCATCGTGCTGATACCCAGATCGGGCATGCCCAGCGAATTGGCCGCCACCCCACCACCGGAGAGATAAAGCGCCTTGAACCCCGTGCGCTGGGCCATGCGCGCCGCGTAAGCGGTAATGGCGCCGACAACCTGCAACGGTTGCTCGGCAACAACGGCTGCGCGAAAGCGGGCACCTGCGGATAGTGCGGAACTCATGACATCTCCGGGCAAAGCGCCATTTTAGCCGATTACGACCTTCGCCTCCGCCGCGCGAGCAACTTGTCCGACGAACCACCGCCCACACAATCCGGGTCGATTCGGCAACAAACGCAAAACCGTACGTGACGAAACGGATCATCTTCCGTACATTCAGCCCATGAGTACGTCCAACCGACTGGCGAAACGCATTCTCTGGGGCCTGGTGATCGGCGTGGTCGCCGCCGTCATCACGCTGGGCGCAGGCTGGTTGCACCCGGCCACGCTGGACGTGATGCAGCGCGTTTCAACCGCGGTGTTCGACCCACTCGGGCAGATTTTTCTGCGCATGCTGTTTTTCGTGGTGATCCCGCTGGTATTCACCTCGCTGGCCTCCGGCGTGGCGCAGCTGGGCCAACTGGACAAACTCGGGCCACTCGCCGGGCGCACGTTTTTCCTGTTCGCGCTCAACATGTTGATCGCGGTGATGATTGGCCTGGCGATGATGAACACGGTCCAGCCGGGCCATCATCTGGACGAGGCTGCGCGCACCCAGTTGATGCAGGAGTATGGCGGCAGTGCGCAGCAGACCATCGACAAGAAGGCTGCCCAGCCAGGCATGAGTTTCTCCACGCTGGTGGAAATGTTCATGCCGCGCAACCTGATCGGCGCCGTGGCCGGCCCCAGTCGCGACGCGTTGGGCGATGTGCTGCCATTGATCATGTTCGCGATCCTGGTTGGCGCGGCCGCAACCCAACTACCGCAGAAACAACGCAAGCGCGTGCAGGGTGCGTTGGACACCGTGACCGAGCTGATGACGCGTATCGTCGGTTTCGCACTGGAACTGGCGCCGTATGCCGTGCCGGCCATGATCTACAGCGTCATTGTGAAGGTCGGGGTGGATGTGCTGCTCGCCCTTTCCGTATTTGTCGTCGGCTGCACGGTGGCGCTGGCGCTGCATTTGTTCGGCACCATGTCGCTATGGATCCGGTTTCTGGCCAAGCGTTCGCCACTGACGTTTTTCCGGCAGATCCGCGCGCTGCTGATCACGGCATTCTCCACCAGTTCCAGCAGTGCCTGCCTGCCCGCCTCGTTGGCGGTGGCGCATGAAGAGCTGAACATTTCGCCCAGCACCGCCGGCTT
>DATCWU010000439.1:0-1784 GCA_036566165.1 Rhodanobacter sp.
GCGCGAACATCATCTGGTGTGCAAGTGTGGTCTTGCCCGCACCGGGCGGTCCCGCGAGCAGGTTGAAGGAAAACTCCGGCAGGCCGCCGCCGAGCACCTCGTCCAGGCCAGGCACCCCGGTGTGCAAGCGACGGATGATGGGTTTGCCGTTGATCATGATGTGGTGTCCTGCACGAAATGGATGTCCCAGATGGGTTGCAGCAGTCGTGCGGTAAGCGGCACACCGATCAGGGTGTCCAGCACATTCTGGAAGGTTTGCAGCAGTGCGCCGTTGACGCGCGCTGCGTCGTCGCTGGAAAGCTGCGTGAGCAGGTCGTGCAATGCACTGAATTGAGCGGCGCCCGGCGTCTGGTCAGTCGCCGGCGCCAGACCGGGACAAGCGCTGATGGTGAGATACCCGCTGCGCTTTAACAGTGCAGCAAAGCCCGAGTTGCCAATGATCGGCGACAGCACGCCACTCACGTCCTGCCACACGGCGACAGCGGCTGCCGCAACTGCCGCGGATTGAGATTCTTTAGCCATGGCTTGGACGAACGCTGCTTGGACCGGTGACATTGCAGCTGACCTCCGTGGCCACCCCAGCCTCTGACGCGTGGCTTCGATGGTAGCCTATTGCGTCGGTGCCCGTAGTGGTGCGTCGGTTCGCCACGACGGTGAGCCGCACTGGCAGATGCCGCGATGTCCTGGTCGCCGCGCGCAGCTCACGGCGTGGCCCGCGTCAAGCAGCAGGTCGGGCCGGCGTGCGTAGCGTGGATCGAGCCGGTGTACCGGCGACGCGCCCAGTAAGGTCCACACCGCGGCCGCGGCGTTGTTTTCCTCCGGTCACGCGAAATCCGCCTGCTGCCGCCTGACCCGCGCGACAAACGGCGCCGGTACCGCGCCGGTGACCTCGGTACGGCATGCGTGCGCGAGGCGGTAGTCCACCGGCAATGGCTTCGATCAATCCCTTGCAGGCAGGTTGGCAGGCAGGTTCGGCAGCATTGCCGGCGCGGTATGCCTGCCCGACGGCGGCGAGGCAGGACTTCAGCGGGTTGACGGTAGGTGGCATCAGACTGTTCTTCCCGGTTTTGACCAGTAGCTGTCGCTGCCCAGGGTTTGCCGACGGACGAGTTGGCTGCAGGTTTCGCCGTCGGTGCGCGAAGGCATGGCGACAGTTTGGCATTGCTGCCACGATTGTGAGGCGTTGCGGCAACCTCGCAACCGGTGTGCAAAAGTGATGGGTGCGAAAGGTGGCCTTGGCAGCTGTGATGTGGCTCCGGGGTGGTGTGTTTTCTGACGAATGCAAAGGTACTCATGTCCGATCTTGAAACCCTGATCAACGCTGCATTTGAGCGGCGCGATGTGCTCACCGCCAGTGAAATCGAGGATCAGTTGCGACCAGCGCTTGAGCAGGTCCTCGATCTGCTCGAATCCGGTGCGCGCCGCGTGGCCGAACCTGACGGGCACGGCGGCTGGGCGGTGCATGCCTGGCTGAAGAAGGCGGTGTTGCTGTATTTCCGCATCAACGACAGCCGTGTGGTCGATGGCGGCGCGGCACTGGCGTTTGACAAGGTGCCGCTGCGCTTCATGCATGGCCATGACACGGAGTTGCAGGAGCTGGGCGCGCGCGTCGTGCCTGGTGCGCTGGTACGGCGTGGTGTGCACATTGCCAGGGACGCGGTGCTGATGCCGAGCTACGTCAACATTGGCGCGTTCGTGGGTGCCGGCAGCATGGTCGACACGTGGGCGACGGTTGGCTCGTGCGCGCAGATTGGTGCTGGCGTGCACCTGTCTGGTGGCGTTGG
>DATCWU010000355.1:0-13574 GCA_036566165.1 Rhodanobacter sp.
TAGAACAGGCTGAGGATGCCGACCCAGAGCAGGGCGCGTTGCGCGTTGCGGATGGCCAGCAGCGGCAGCAGCAAGGGGATGACGGTGAGCGCCAGGACCAGCCAGGTCGGCATGAGTTGTGGCGGGAACAGCCAGGCGTGCCAGATGGGTTGCAGCACAACCAACGCGGCCCAGCTGAGCAGGCCCAGCCGTTGTTCCGTCGGCAATGGGAGGCGTGCGGTCATGCGCTCGCCGCCAGCTTGCGCGCCGTGTCGGCGAGGCGGCGGCCCAACGCACGGGCCAGTTCGCGCTCGTGTTCGCTGAGCGGGTTGTCGCCCTTGGCGCCGGTGACATGGCTGGCGCCGTACGGGGTGCCGCCGGTCTGCGTAGCGGTGAGCGCAGGTTCGGTATAGGGCAGGCCGACGATCAGCATGCCGTGATGCAGCAGCGGCAGGGCCATGCTCAGCAAGGTCGATTCCTGGCCGCCGTGCATGGTGCTGGTACACGTGAACAAGGCTGCCGGCTTGCCGGCCAGCGTGCCGCTGGCCCATTCGGCGCCGGTCGAATCGAGGAAATATTTCAGCGGTGCAGCCATATTGCCAAAGCGGGTCGGGCTGCCCATGGCCAAGCCCACGCAGTCGAGCAGGTCCTGCTTCTGCGCATAAAGCGCGCCGTCCTCCGGTTCCGGCGGTTGCGCCACTTCGGTCACCGGCGCCACCGGTGGCACCTGGCGCAGGCGCGCACACATGCCGGGCACTTCCTCGATACCACGGGCGATCAAGCGCGCCAGTTGCGCGGTGTGGCCGCTACGGCTGTAGTACAGGACGAGAATGTCGTGGTTCATGGGGCGTGGTTCGAGTGGGAGGCGTTCACGTGCTTGGGACATCCCCGGGCGATACGTTAGTGTACTGACCGCAGTCCGTGATGTTGGCTGGCATACCGTATCCACTTCGGGGGCACTGATGACCCGCCGTTTCAATCGTGACCGCACGCTGAGTTTCAGCCGCTTCATCTGGCAGCGCTTCATTGCGGACAAGTGCTTCGAGACGGCTGGTGCGTTGTCGTACACCACGCTGGTGTCGCTGGTACCGCTGACCGTCGCAGTGTTCGTCATGTTCTCCGCGTTCCCGGTGTTTCAGCCGGCGCGCGACACGCTGGTCAATTTCGTGTTCAGCAATTTCGTCCCGGCGGCGGGCAAGGCGGTGCAGGAAACCATGCTTGGGTTTGCCGCCAACGCCAGCAAGCTCACCGGCATCAGCATCCTGGTGATGTTGTTCAGTGCGCTGGCGATGATGATCAGCATCGAAGACCGGCTCAACCGGATCTGGCGTGCGCATGCGCCACGCAGCTGGGGTTCGCGCTTGCTGTTGTATTGGGCAGCGTTGACGCTGGGGCCGATTTTGCTGGTCGGTGGTATTGCGCTGACTTCCTATGTCACGGCCTTGCCCCTGCTGCACGGGGCCGTGGGCCAGTTTGGTGGCGTCGCGCGCGGGTTGCTGAGCACGCTGCCGTTTCTGGTGACGTTTTTCACGCTGTGGTTGATGTACACGGGCATCCCGAGTTGTCCGGTGCCGCGGCGCGACGCGGCCATTGGTGCGTTGCTCGGGGCGGTGTTGTTCGAGATTGCGCGCTGGGGGTTCACCCTGTTTGTGCAGCATGCGCAGACCTACCAGCAAATCTATGGCGTGCTTGCGTCGATTCCGATCTTCCTGCTGTGGATTTACCTGTCGTGGGTAATCGTGATTCTGGCTGCGTCGATTGCGGCGTCCGTGTCGGCGTTCGAGTATCACGCCCCCATGCGGGCGCTGCCGGCCGGCGCGGAATTCCTGGGTCTGCTGGTGGTGTTGCGGCACTTTGTCGATGCCCAGCGCGGCGGGCAGAGCGTGGACCCCGCGGTTATACGCGCGGTCGTGCCGTATTTGCACAGCGCGGCGATTGCCGACTACTTTGTCGATTTGCAGCGCGCCGACCTGATCCAGCGCGCCGAGTCTGGTGGCTGGGTGCTCACGCGAAGTCTGGACAGCACCGATTTGTTGCGCGTATACCGGCATACTGAGTACCGGTTACCGCTGCATCCGCAAGACGAGGCTGCGACCCTGGGCATCGACTTGCCGCCTGAATTGCTGGCGCTGCTGGAGGATCTGGCCGGGGTTCTGGCGATGCGGCTGGGAACCCGACTGGAACAGGTGTATCCACCCAAGGCAGGCATCGCGACAGATGCCACGGAGATTTCCGCGTGAGTTTTCTACGGTTGTCGTGCATGTTTGTGCTGCTGACGTTTGCGCTAATGCAGCCCGCTTCGGTGGCGTCGACGATGCCGGTGTACCCGCAGCTGAAGGTCACCACGCTGGATGGCCAGACCTTCGATCTCGCAGCGCAGCGGGGACACTGGGTAATCGTCAATTTCTGGGCCACATGGTGTGTGCCGTGCATCAAGGAAATGCCGGATATCTCGCATTTCGTGGCTACGCACAAGAACGTGCGCGCCATTGGCCTGGCGTATCAGGACAATGCTGCTGCGGACATCGTGGCGTTTTTGCACAAACGTCCCGTGGTGTATCCGATCGCGCAGGTCACGCTGGACAAGCCGCTGGCCGACTTCGAGGAACCACGTGGCTTGCCGACCACGTGGCTGATTGATCCGCAGGGCAAGGTCGCCGCGCACATCGTCGGCCCGGTCACGACGGCCAGCCTGGCGAAAGCCATTGGCGTCGAGTGATGGCGACGGCAAAGTTCACTGTCACGGGCCGGGTGCAAGGGGTATTTTATCGCGCCAGCACGCGTGAGCGCGCGCTGGCGTTGGGTTTGGTCGGTTACGCCCGGAACCAGCCGGATGGCAGTGTCGAGGTGCTTGCCAGCGGGGCGGACGCTGCGCTTGATGCATTGCAGGGTTGGTTGCAACAGGGGCCGCCAGCGGCGCAGGTCGAGCGGGTCACGCGTGAAGAGCAGGCCGAGCGAGTGCTGCAAGGGTTTCGCTGCGCCTGACGCGGGCCGGATTCACGCGGTGCCCAGGGCCTGCAGTTGGTCAGCCTGATATTCCCGATTCAGCGCGTCGATCAACTCGGCCAGGTCGCCTTGCATGATTTCCGGCAGGCGGTACAGCGTAAGGTTGATGCGGTGGTCGGTGATGCGTCCCTGCGGAAAGTTGTAGGTGCGGATGCGCTGGCTGCGATCGCCGGAACCGACCTGCAGCCGGCGCGCCTCGGAGCGTTCCGCACTTTGCTTGCTGCGCTCGGCGTCCAACAGACGTGCTTTCAGCAGGCTCATCGCCCGCGCCCGGTTTTTGTGCTGACTGCGCTCGTCCTGGCATTCCACCACCGTGCCGGTGGGCAGGTGCGTGATGCGAATGGCGGATTCAGTCTTGTTGACATGCTGGCCGCCAGCCCCCGAGGAACGGAACGTGTCGACTTTCAGATCGGCCGGGTTGATCTCAATCTCATCAATCTCGTCGGGCACCGGCATGATCGCGACGGTGGCCGCGGAGGTGTGGATGCGGCCCTGTGATTCGGTTTCCGGCACGCGCTGGACGCGGTGGGTGCCGGATTCAAACTTGAATTGCGAGTACGCGCCGGTACCTTCGACACGTGCCACCACTTCCTTGAAGCCGCCGTGTTCGCCCGCGTGCTCGCTGAGGATTTCCACCTGCCAGCGCCGCGTTTCCGCATAGCGCGTGTACATGCGCAACAGGTCGCCGGCAAAGATGGCGGCTTCGTCGCCGCCGGTGCCGGCACGGATTTCCAGATACAGGCTGGCATCGTCGCGCGGATCTTTGGGCAGCAACAGGATGTGCAGCGCGGTGTCCAGATCGAGCAGCTGTTGCTGCAGGCGCTGCACGTCGTCGGCAGCCATCTCGCGCAATTCGGGATCGTCGAGCATGGCGTGCGCTTCGGCCAGCTCGCGTTCGGCCCGATCATGCTCGTGCAGCGAGACAGTTACCGCATCCAGTTGCGCATATTCCTGTGACAGGGCGCGGAAGCGCGCGTTGTCGGCGTGCGCGTCCGGCTGCGCGAGCAGCAGGCCGATTTCCTCGTGGCGTTCGGCCAGTGCTTCAAGCTTGCGGCGGATCGATGGAGTCATTGCTGGGTGATGTTCACTTGGGTGTGGCGGCAGGTGCGTCCCCGACGCCACGCCGGGGCAGACTCGGTGCGCAAAGCCGGTGCCAGGGACGCTGCCGTCACCAGCCGGTCGCGGCCAGTGGCGTTCCTACGTCCGCGAGTGGGTGTCGTCGTCGATGTGGTACAGGCGCTCGGCCGCATGCAGCAGCTCGGTATCGCCGCTCAGCGCCGCGTCACGCAAGCGCACGGTCGGGTGGTGCAACAGTTTGTTGGTCAAGGTGTGCGCGAGAAACTCCAGCGCGTCCTCGGCAGGCTTGCCGTGGGTGAGCATGGCCCGCGCCTTGTCCAGTAGTTCATCGCGATAGGCTTCGGCGTGGTGGCGCATGTCCAGCGCAGGGTTTTTCAGCGTGAGTGAACGGCGCCAAGCCATGTAGCGTTCCACCTGGAGGTCGATGATGGCCTCCGCCTCGTGCGCGGCAGCAGCGCGCGAGCGGCGATTGTCGTCGATCACCTGGCGCAGGTCGTCGATACCGTACAGGTAAACGTCCGGCAGCTCGCCCACGCTGGCCTCGATGTCGCGCGGCACGGCAATGTCGACCATGAACATCGGCTTGCGCCGGCGCATGATCATCGCCTGCTCGACCATCGCCCGGGTCACGATGGGTTGGCGCGCGGCGGTGGAGGAGATCACGATATCCGCTTCGGCAAGGTGCTGCGCCAAGTCCCCCAGCGCAATCGCATAACCGCTGTAACGACCAGCCAGTTCCTGCGCGTTTTCGGGCGTGCGGTTGGCCACGATCAGGCGCGCCACGTGTTTTTCGGTGAGGTGTCGGGCGACCAGTTCGATCGTGTCGCCGGCACCGATCAGCAGCACGCACGCCTGTTTCAGATCGGTGAAGACGCGCTCGGCCAGACGCACGGCGGTGAACGCCACGGAAACCGTGTTGGCGCCGATCCGGGTATCCGTGCGCACGCGTTTGGCTACGGCGAACGTGTGCTGCAGCAGCCGATCCAGCGGCGCGCGCATGGTTTGCGCCGCACGTGCCTGGCGGTAGGCGTCCTTGACCTGGCCCAGGATCTGCGGCTCACCGAGCACCATCGAGTCCAGCCCGGTGGCGACGCGAAACACGTGGCGCACCGCGTCCTGTTCGTCATAGCGGTAGAGGAACTCATCCAGTTTGCCAGCGGTCAAATGCTGATGCCGTTCCAGCCAGAATTGCGGTGCCCCTTCCGCACCACTGTGCACGCCTACATATATTTCGGTGCGGTTGCAGGTGGACAGAATCAGCGCTTCCTCGACACCCGGCTCGTGGCTGAGCTCGCCCAGCGCCACGGCGGCGGCGTCCGCGTCAAACGCCACCTGTTCGCGCAGGCTGACCGGCGCAGTGAGGTGATTGAGCCCGAGGGCGATCAACGGCATGGTAGGGGAGGTATCTCGACGGTGGCAGGGTGGCAACGTGGGCTAAGCTTGGCGCAACGTCGCCGCGTGGTGATTCGGGCAAGCGAATCGGGCAAACAGATGAAGTCTAGTGTGCTGAGCAGTTCGGCCAAGTTCAAGCCGTGGTGGCATTTTACGGCACTGGCGGCGTGCGCGCTGGCTTTGGCTGGCTGCGCCACCGCCCCGGTGCAAACCGCGCCAAAGGCAATTGTCGCCACGCCACAGCCGCTGGCGCGCATCGTGGTAGCTACCCCCGATGCGGAGCACGACGTGCTGGCGCAGGTGCTGGCGGGTGAAATGGCGCTGACGCGTGCGGATCTGCCGACGGCAGCCGGATTCTATGCCCAGGCCATGACCTTGAGTTCCGACCCCAAGGTGGCCGCACGTGCCGCCGAGCTGGCACTTGCGATCCACGATGACACTGCGGCGGCCCGCGCGCTGGACAAGTGGCAGCAATTGGGTGCGAAGCCCGCAGCGTTGGCGCGGGCCCGTGCGGAACTGGCGCTGGATCGCGGCGACGGTGCGCTGGCGCAAACCGAGCTTGAGCGTTTGCTGGCCAGCGGGGACAAGAACGCGTGGCGCCAGTTTGGGCGCGTGCTGGTTGGTGCGCGCGACCGGGCGCAGGCGGCGCGCATGTTGGAGGCGTTGGCGACGCCGCAGCGCCTGCCAGCCGATGTCCAGGCGTGGTTGGCGATGAGTGAGTTGGGCGCCAAGTTGGGCCGGAACGCGTATGCCATGCGGATTGCCGAGGCTGCCATGACCCGCTTCCGGAGCCCCGAGAGCTACGCGTGGGCGGCCCACATGAAGCTCAGCCAGGGCGATTCTGCCGGTGCTCGGGCGTTGCTGCACCAGGCGATCAGCAAGGCGCCCACCGATGCCCGCTTGCGTTTGGCGTATGCGTCCTTGCTGGGCCAGGCCGGTGATTATCCAGCCGCGGCCAGAACGCTGGAACGCGGCCCACAAAACGCCGAGATCTATGCGCTGCGGGCCGCGCTGGCCGCGCAGAACAAGGATGACAAGACGCTGGCGGCGCTCTATCAACACTTGCAGAATGCCGCACCGGAAGTGCGCGAACGGAGCACGTACCTGCTCGGGCAGTTGGCCGAGATGCAGCATCGCAACGCCGAAGCGCTGGCGTGGTACGCCCAGGTGGGCGACGACGATCCGCACGCGTTTGATGCGGATCTGCGCAGCGCGCTGATCCTGCACACGCAGGGTCGAACCGCTGATGCGCACCAATTGTTGGAGCAGTTGGAGTTGAGCTATCTCGAACAACCTGCGCAGCTGCGTCAGGCCTATCAGCTGGACGCCGAGTTGTATCTGCGCGAGCAGCAGTATCCACAGGCCGAGGCCGCGTTCGGGCGCGCGTTGCAGGTGGCCCCGGATGATCCGGCACTACTGTATGGGCGCGGCCTGGCGTACGCGCAGGCGGGGAACATCGACATGGCGGTGCGAGACTTTCGGCGTCTGCTGGAAATCAAGCCCGGCGATGTCAATGCCAGCAATGCGCTCGGTTTCACGCTGGCCGATGCCAATCGTGACCTGCCCGAGGCCGAGCGCCTGATTCAGGTGGCGCGTACAGCCATGCCGAAGGATCCAGCCATCGCCGACTCCTGGGGGTGGCTGCAGTATCGGCTGGGTCACCTTGACCAGGCGGTACAGACGTTGCGTGCGGCGTGGGCGTCGCGCAAGGACCCTGACGTTGGCGTGCATCTGGGCGAGGTTTTGCTCAAGCAGGGCAACGCGCATGACGCGCAAGAGGTATTTGACGAAGTGCGCAAGATCGATCCGCACAATGCCACGCTGCAGGAAACCTTGAAGCGTTTGCATCCATGAAGGTCGTGGTCCGGTTACTGTGCGTTGTGCTGCCGTTGCTGTTGGCGGCGTGTGTGCCCGCTGCGCGCATCAAGGGCGATGCCGGCTTGCTCAACGAGCAGCTTGCGCGCGAACAGGTGTTGGCGCACGCCGTGCACTGGACGTTGAGTGGACGGCTCGGGGTGACCTCCGGGCACGACGGCGGCAGCGGCAGTTTCCGCTGGACGCAGGATGGCGAGCGATACGAGTTCGTACTGCGTGGTCCGTTGGCGAGCAAGAGTTTCCGCCTCAGCGGTGGTCCGGATGGCGCCTTGCTGGAAGGACTGGACGGTGGCCCGTTGCGCGGCGCGGATGCGGAGGCGCTGATGCGCAAGGCGCTGGGCTGGGATGTACCGTTGCGTGACTTGCGTGCATGGGTGCTTGGCTTGCGCGCGGACAGCGGCGCGGCGGAACTGAGTTTCGGCACCAACCGCCTGCCATCGCTGCTGCGCCAGGACGGCTGGGTGGTCGACTATCGGCAGTGGGACATGACCCGCCAGCCGCCGCTGCCGCAGAAGGTGTTTGCCGAGCGGGCAGCGTACAAGGTGAAATTGTCGATCGACAGCTGGCAGTTTCCATAGGCCGGGTGCGGCGCTCGTTGCTGCGCATCTCGGCGCAACGGTTGCAGCAGGTTGGTTGTGCTGGTGGGGAGCGGTAGGCTGCAGCCCGCGCCATATCAGCGAGTGCGAGTCGTCGGGGAACTCTGATGCGTTTTTGCGTGGAACATGCCCAGTCCGATCAGGTAGACGCGTTGTGCGCGATCGAGCGCGCGGCTGTGCAATTGTTTCGTGGGCACCGGGCGTGGGCGAGCTATGTCGCCATGGCAATACCGCCAGCGTTGCTGCAGCAGGCGATAACCCGCGGATTGGTTTGGGTGGCTCGCGATGCGACCGACGAGTTGGTCGGTTTCGTCTGGCTGGATACCGATATGGCCGCCGGTGGCATCGGCATCGCGGAAATCGATGTATTGCCGAGCCATGGCCGCCTCGGCATCGGCGCCGCATTGCTGGAACACGCGTGCGAATGGGCGCGTGCGGCGGGCTATCGGCAGGTGGATCTCGGCACGCTGGCCGACGTGGCGTGGAACGCTCCGTTCTATGCGCGGCACGGGTTTGTCGCGGTCGACCGGAAGGATGCAAGCTTCGCGTTCGCGCGCCAGCGCGACGAGGACAATGGGTTTCCTGCGGAATTGCGCGTGTTCATGCGCCGCCAGCTGTCACCGTTGGCCCGGGGCGAATGGACAGTGTGGCCGGCGCCAGCCAAGCTCAACCTGTTGTTGCATATCACGGGGCGGCGCGCGGATGGTTATCACCAATTGCAGACGGTGTTTCGCCTGCTCGACTGGGGTGATGAGGTGCGCCTGCGGGTGCGCGCGGATGGTGAAATCCAGCGCCATTGCGATGTACCCGGTGTGCCCGCAGAGCACGATCTGACCGTGCGCGCGGCGCAGCTGTTGCGTACCCACGCCGGAGTCAACGCCGGGGTCGACATTGCGGTACACAAGCGCGTTCCGCTGGGCGGTGGCCTGGGTGGTGGCAGCTCGGATGCGGCCACCGTGCTGGTGGCATTGAATACGCTGTGGAACCTTCGTTTGAGCGAGGATGTACTGGCCGAGCTCGGGCGTCAGCTTGGTGCCGACGTGCCAGTGTTCGTGCGCGGGCGCTCGGCTTGGGCGGAGGGAGTGGGCGAGCAATTGACGCCATTGCAGCTGCCGCGCCGCCACTACGTGGTGCTTGACCCCCATGCCCGCGTATCCACCGCGGAGCTTTTCCAGGCGCCCGAATTGACACGAAATGCGCCACCAACGACAATTTCATCCTTTGTTTCCGGCGAAACGGTGGACAATGCCTTCACGCCAGTGGTGCGTGCGCGGCATCCGGCCGTGGCTGCGGCGCTGGACTGGCTGGAACGGTCTGGCCACGCGCGCCTCTCCGGCAGCGGTGGTTGTGTTTTTTTGGAGACGAGATCGTACGACCAGGCACGGGCCATCGCCCGGCACTGCCCGTTGGCGTTTACCGCACATGTCGTCTCTGGCGTGACGGTTTCACCGCTGCAGCAGGCGTTGGCCCGGCATCGGCGCCTGGTGTGAGAGTGGCAGGTCGCCGATGGATGCAGCGGCCAATGCAAAGCAGGGACAACCGGACAAACATTTCACTGGGGCGTCGCCAAGCTGGTTAAGGCACGGGATTTTGATTCCCGCATACGCAGGTTCGAATCCTGCCGCCCCAGCCACTCATGATGGCTTTGGTTTCGAGGTAGCAACCGTGGACACGTCCACTTCAATGATGTTGTTTACGGGCAATGCGCACCACGTGCTGGCTGAAGACGTGGCGCATCGGCTGGGGGTACCGCTGGGCAAGGCGCTGGTGGGCACGTTCAGCGATGGTGAGGTACAGATCGAAATCGAGGAGAACGTCCGTCGCCAGGAAGTTTTCGTCATCCAGCCAACGGGCTCGCCGAGTGCGGTGAATCTGTTTGAGCTGCTGGCGCTCACCGATGCCCTCAAGCGCGCCTCGGCAGCCAGTGTCACTGCGGTCATCCCGTATTTCGGCTATGCGCGCCAGGATCGCCGACCACGCTCGGCGCGCGTGCCGATCACCGCCAAACTGGCCGCCCGCATGATTGGCGCGGCGGGGGTTGATCGCGTGCTGACCGTGGATTTGCATGCCGATCAGATCCAGGGTTTCTTCGACATGCCGGTGGATAACGTGTACGCCTCGCCAGTGCTGCTGGCCGACATCTGGCGGCACCACAGCATGGAAGACCTGATCGTGGTCAGCCCGGACGTGGGTGGTGTAGTGCGCGCGCGCGCCATCGCCAAGCGCCTGGATGATGCAGACCTGGCGATCATCGACAAGCGCCGGCCAAAACCGAATGTGTCCACGGTGATGAACATCATCGGCGACGTGAACGGCAAATCCTGCGTGCTGGTCGATGACATCGTCGACACTGCCGGCACCTTGTGTGCCGCGGCGGCAGCATTGAAAGAGCGCGGAGCGAAGCGCGTTACGGCTTACTGCGTGCATCCAGTGCTGTCCGGCATGGCCATCAGCAACATTGAAGGGTCGCAGCTTGATCAGGTGGTGGTCACTGACACCTTGCCGTTGCGTCCGGAAGTGCGGGCCTGCGCCAAGATTCGTCAGCTCTCGGTCGCCGAGTTGTTGGCGGAAACTATTCGCCGTATCGCGTTTGGCGAGTCGGTCAGCTCGCTGTACGTGGATTGAAAATTCGAAAGTGCGCCCAGGACGGGCGGTCTTGATCTTCAGCTTTTCACGGGCATGGATGCCGCATGAAAGAAATTGAAATGTCCGCCCATGGATGGCGGTGTTGATCTTCAGTTTTTCGCGGCACGGATGCCGCGTGAAGTAATGGTCTTCCCTGGTCGCGGGGGAGCCACCCAGCCGTCGCGAGGCGGCACAACCAACCAAGGTAGCAACGAAATGGCAAAGTCACATGAAATCAAGGCGCAAAGCCGCAAGGACGAGGGGAAAGGTGCGAGCCGCCGCCTGCGTCATGCCGGCTTCGTGCCTGCTGTCGTCTATGGTGCCGGCCAGCCGCCGGAGAGCATCCAGGTCCTGCACAACACCATTTTGCTGGCGTCGAAGAATGAGTGGTTTTTCTCCTCGATCCTCGACTTGAATGTCGACGACAAGGTGCAGAAGGTGCTGGTGCGTGATTGGCAGAAGCACCCGTTCAAGCAATTGATGATGCACATGGACTTCCTGCGCGTGAACGAGAAGGAAGCCCTGCGTGTCAGCGTGCCGCTGCATTTCCTCAACAAGGAGACGTCGCCGGCGGCCAAGACGGCAGGTGTGGTGATTTCCCACAACCTGACGGAAGTGGAGGTGTCCTGCCTGCCCAAGGATCTGCCGGAGTACATCGACGTCGATCTGGCCGAGCTGAAACCTGGAGACATCATCCACCTGTCCAAGTTGCAGTTGCCGGCCAACGTCGAACTGGTGATCCAGATCGTCGATGAAAGCAGTGACGTGGCCGTGGTCACCGCCAACCTCGTGCACGAAGAGGTGGATGAGGCGCCAGTCGCCGCCGCTGAACCGGCTGCCGGTGCCGGTGCTGCCGGCGCTGCTGCTCCGGCCGCTGCGGGCAAGAAGGACGACAAGCCTGCTGCAGCCAAGAAGGACGACAAGAAGTAAGCCGCTGCGGCCCGCGCGTCGATGACGTGTGGGCCGTCGCTGCCGACTGCGGGCATGACTGGTTTGCAACTTATTGTCGGACTGGGCAACCCCGGTACCGAATACCTGCGCACCCGGCACAACGCCGGGTTTCGCCTGGTCGACACGCTGGCCAGTGGTGCTGGCGCGCGCTTTGCGTTTGATGGCAAGTTGCACGGAGAAGTGTGCAAGTTGAATATCGGCAGCGCGTCAGTGCGGGTGCTCAAGCCCGCGACGTTCATGAACAAGAGTGGCAGCGCGGTCGTCGCCGCGTTGCACTATTACAAGATCGAACCCGCAAGCTGTCTGATCGTCCATGACGATCTGGATTTGCCGCCCGGTGCCGCGCGCCTGAAGTTTGATGGCGGGCACGGCGGTGACAATGGCTTACGCGACATCATTGCCCAGCTCGGACACGGGCGGTTTCACCGCCTGCGGCTGGGGATTGGCCATCCGCGTGACCGCAGCCGCGTCATCGAATGGGTACTGGGACGACCGTCGGCCGTGGATGAGGAAGCCATCACCGATGCCATCGCGCGCGCGTTGAATGTGCTGCCGCTGGCGGTGGACGGCCAGTTCGACAAGGCGATGCAGTTGCTGCACACGACGGGTACCGGGAATGGCGAGCACACGCTGGAGCCGGGTGCACCGCGCAAGTGATATCGGTACAGCCGTCACCCGGTGTGCCACGCGTCGACGTCATGCATGCTGCGCTGAGTGACGGGGACGGCGCGTTGGCGACGTGTCTGCCGCCGGAGCTTTGCGGCACAGGTGTTTGCGATTTTTCCATTTTTTCCCGGAGTTCTCATGGGCATCAAATGCGGCATTGTCGGCTTGCCCAACGTGGGCAAGTCCACGCTGTTCAATGCGCTGACCAAGGCGGGTATCGCGGCAGCCAACTTCCCGTTCTGCACGATTGAGCCGAATGTCGGCATCGTCCCGGTGCCCGATCCGCGCCTGGAGCAACTGGCCGCGATTGTCCATCCCCAGCGGATCGTGCCGACCACGATGGAGTTTGTCGACATTGCCGGCCTGGTGGCGGGTGCCTCCAAAGGCGAGGGTCTGGGCAACAAGTTTCTGGCGCATATCCGCGAGGTCGATGCAATTGCGCACGTGGTGCGCTGTTTCGAAGGCGACGTGATCCACGTTGCCGGCAAGGTGGATCCGCTATCCGACATTGACACCATCGATACCGAGTTGGCGCTGGCCGATCTGGAATCGGTGGAGAAGGCGCTGAACAAGGCCGAGCGTGCCGCGAAGGCGAACGACAAGGATGCGCAGGCGAAGAAGCCGGTGTTGGAAAAGCTGGTTGCCGCGTTGAGCGACGGCAAATCGGCCCGTTCCATTGGTCTGGACGCCGAGGAAAAAGCGCTGGTACGCGACATGTTCCTGCTCACGTTGAAACCGCTGATGTATATCGCCAACGTTGCCGATGACGGTTTCGCGAACAATCCGTTGCTGGAGGCCGTGCGCACCCGCGCCGCCACCGAAGGCGCCGAGGTGGTGCCGGTGTGTGCGTCCATCGAGGAAGAGTTGGCGCAACTTGAGGAAGCCGATCGCGACGAGTTTCTGCGTGACATGGGTCTGCACGAGCCGGGCCTGAACCGGGTAATCCGCGCTGGCTATACGTTGCTTGGCCTGCAGACATATTTCACCGCTGGCGAGAAGGAAGTGCGGGCGTGGCAGGTTCGCGCCGGCTCCACCGCACCACAGGCGGCTGCTGTGATCCACACCGATTTCGAGCGGGGCTTCATTCGTGCGGAGACCGTCGCGTTCGACGATTTCATCAAGTACCACGGCGAAGCCGGGGCCAAGGAAGCCGGCCGGCTGCGGCTGGAAGGCAAGGATTATCTGGTGCGCGAGGCCGATATCCTGCACTTCCGCTTCAACGTTTGAGTTGGCTTTTGTCGCACGCTTGACCGGTGGCCAGACGCCAGCGGCTTCGATGCCGTGCAATACCCACGGCATGTACCGGGGCTGGATCGGCGCGGATGGCGCCCAGGTAGCGATCTACAGCACCGGCTTGGCCGGGTGCCCACACGCTGTCGTGTTCACCACCACAGGCCTGTGCATGAT
>DATCWU010000391.1:0-1693 GCA_036566165.1 Rhodanobacter sp.
CCTACCGCAATTACCTCAACGACTATGCGCGCGAACAGCAGCAGGCCGGGCGTTTCCGCTGGGCGCCGAACGGCCGTCTGCGCAACCTGCCGGAGTGGCTGGACAACCAGCACGTGGTGCCCAGCGATACCAAGGTGTCGCTGCTGGTGGCGCTGGGGTTGCTGCTGGTGTGCCTGGTGAACACGGTGGGCCTGCTGCTGGCGAAGTTCCTGCGCCGCAGCGGCGAGATCGGCGTACGCCGCGCACTGGGCGCGCAGCGTGCTGCGATCTACGCGCAGTTCCTCACCGAGGCCGGCATCGTCGGCCTGGCCGGTGGCGTACTGGGCCTGTTGCTCACCGGCGCGGGCGTGGCCAGCGTGGGCTGGGTGCTGCCCAGGGACATCGCCGCGCTGGCGCGGGTGGACGTCTCGCTGCTGCTGCTCACCCTGCTGGTAGCCGTGGTCGCCACGATGCTGGCCGGCCTGTATCCCACGTTCCGTGCCTCGCGCGTACAGCCCGCATGGCAATTGAAGAGCAATTGAGGAGCATGAGCATGAATCTGCATCCCATCCTCGCGGCACTGCGCAAGCACAAGGCCGGCACCGTACTGATCGCGCTGCAGATCGCGCTGACGCTGGCGATCGTGTGCAATGCGGTCTTCATCATCGGCCAGCGCATCGACCGGGTGAACCGGAGCACCGGGCTGGACGAGAGCAACCTGTTTCTGGTCAGCCAGCAGTGGGTGGGCGCGCCCAACGCCGACAGCGCCGATGGCGTGGAAAAGCTGGACGCCATGCAGCGCGAGGATCTCGCCGCACTGCGCCAGCTGCCGGACGTGGCTTCGGTGGCGCCGATCAACTCGCTGCCGCTGCTGAACTCTTCCTGGACCGGTTCGGTTTCGCGCAAGCCGGGCGCCCAGTTGGGCGGCAAGGGCAATACCCGGACGGCGTACTACTTCACCGACGAGCAGATGCTGTCCACGCTGGGGGTACGCCTGGTAGCCGGCCGCGCCTTCAATGCCGGCGATGTGCAGCATCAGGGTTTCCGCGACCAGCGCGACCGCCCGATCGCGATCATCACCCAGCAACTGGCGGACAAGCTGTTCCCGCAGGGCGATGCGGTCGGCAAGGTGATGTACACCGACGGCAGCAACGCACCCACCACCATCGTCGGCGTGGTGGCACGCCTGCAGATCCCCGCCACCGGAAGCTGGGGCAACGACTTTGCGTGGTACTCGACGCTGATACCGACCCGGCTGGACGCGAACTTCGCACGCTATGCCGTGCGCACCAAGCCTGGTCGGCTGGACGCCGCGATGCGCGCGGTGGCGCCCACGCTGTACAAGGTGAACCCGATGCGCGTACTCGACGACGACAGCGTCAAGCCGTTCTCTGACATCCGCGCCAGGGCCTATCGGGCCGACGTGGGCATGGCGATCCTGATGGGCGTGATCTGCCTGATCCTGCTCTGCGTCACCGCCGCTGGCATCGTCGGACTCACCAGCTTCTGGGTCGGCCAGCGGCATCGGCAGATCGGCGTGCGACGCGCGCTGGGCGCACGCAAGGTCGACATCCTGCACTACTTCCAGATCGAGAACCTGCTGATCGCCGGCGTCGGCGTGGTGATCGGGGTATTGCTGGCGCTGGGCCTGAACCTGTGGCTGATGAGCCACTACGAGATGACCCGCATCCCGCTGCCGTACGTGCTGACCGGC
>DATCWU010000393.1:0-1188 GCA_036566165.1 Rhodanobacter sp.
GAATTGCGTGCGTGAAATCACTCTGCTGGCGACCGGCGGCCCCTGCGGCACGCCGTCAGCCGCACGTCGATCTGCCTTGGCCGGCGAAGACCCGGACCCGTTCCCCGACTGGCTAAACTGCCTGTCGAGCCCACGGACAAATCATCCACATGAAGCTGTCCCCGTCACCGCACAGCGCACTGATCGTCGTCGACGTGCAACCCGACTTCATGCCTGGCGGCCCACTGCCGTGCCATCGCGGCGACGAGGTGCTGGCAGGGCTGGATCGACTGCTGCGCGCCCGCGTATTCCGCCACGTCGTCGCCACCCAGGACTGGCATCCACGCGGTCACGTGTCGTTTGCCAGCTCGCATCCCGGCCAGGAAGCATTTGCGCAAATCCAGTTGTACGGACAGCCGCAAACCCTGTGGCCGGACCATTGCGTGCAAGGCACCGCAGGCGCGGCCTTGCACCCGGCCATCGACTGGTCCGCGCTGGATGCGATCATCCGCAAAGGCAGCGACCCGAGCGTCGATTCCTACAGCGGCTTGCGGGAAAACCACGGCCCCGCCGGGCAGCGACCCAGCACCGGGCTGGCCGGCTGGTTGCGCGAGCGCGACGTGGACGAAGTGATCGTGTGCGGGCTGGCACGTGACGTCTGCGTGTTGTGGACCGCCCAGGACGCGCGGCAAGCGGGGTTTCGCGCCAGCGTAGTGTGGGATCTCACCCGGCCGGTGACGCCGGATACCGATGACGCCACGCGGCAAACGCTGGCGGAACAGGCCATTGGCTGCATCGACAGCGCGCAATTGCTGCACGGCTGACCGGTCCATGGGGTTCACCCCATCGCCACCGATACTTCCGGGAAGGGCCGTCGGTCGACGAAGCGGAATGACTTGTCCAGCCGAAACAACTTCGGCACCGGTTCAAGTGCAGATGGAAAGACACCGATGCGCTTCAAGCACTCACTGCCGCACGGCCCACTCAGGCGCCGTGACGTGGTACGCGGGCGACCGCCGGGACGTTTTCGTGAGGCGTATTGCGGTCGGGCCTGGGCGCCGTCTCAATCCCGGAATCCACCACGTAGCGGTACTGGCGCGGCGGCAGGTACAGCGGCAGCAGCGCCGTGGTCTCCAACTTGACACCGCGACTGAACAAGGCCGCCAGGCGCACCACCACATGCACAAAACGTCGCTGGCGGTCGCTATC
>DATCWU010000394.1:0-1331 GCA_036566165.1 Rhodanobacter sp.
CGGCAGCAGCCGCAGCTCCGGCATGGTGGATATCAACTCGTAGAGCATGCAGCCTTGCCGGAACAGCGAGTGGGTGCGTCGCTGGGTGGTATTTGACTTGAGATATCGATCATAGCCGAGCGCTTCACCCGCCGCCCCGAGCAGCGTCAGCAGCGCGATGGCCAGCGCGTTCAGCAACCACATACGGTCGCGCCGGTCGGGCGTGCTGACGTGGATCGATCCCATGCCCATGCCGAAGCGCAGATCCTTGGTATCGCGCAGCCCGCACTCGATGGCCCAGCGCTTGCCGTAGAGGCTCATCAAAGCCTTGGCGGACGCGTCGGTGCTGCTGGTGGCCAGGCACCAGGCCTGTTGCATCTCCTTGTCCTGCACGCATAGCACGGTTCCCACCTGATAGCGCTCGACGGTCACCAAGGCACCGCGCAAGATGCGAGCACGTCCGCCGGGTCCAACCCAGGCCGCGGCGCTGCGCGCTTCGCCAGCGGCCGTGGTCACCGTAATGTTGCCGCGGAAGCGGATGACGTAGTCGAACTTTAGTTCCTCGCTCAGCATCCGGTAGAGCTTCTGATCGCCGAACCCGCGATCGGCCACGATGCACACCTTGATGTCCACCGGCAGGGCATCGGCCAGACGGACCAGCACCTGATACTCATACTCATTGCGGCGATCCTTGAGGGTGGAGGTATCCACCGTCAGCCACACCAGCGGGGTGGCGCGACCGTGGCGGGTCAGCAGCGACAGCATGATGGTGGCCTGACCGTCGGCGTCGAACTCGGTCCAGTCCATGGCCACATTGATGCTGCTGCGGGGTCCCACCACGTATGGGACCCAGTGGCGCAGTGCGGCATCGAGATCGATCCCCTGGTTGGACAGCAGCCGGTCCACCTGTTTGATGGCATGCTTGGTCACCAGGCCGCGCGCCAGGGCGAGGCCCTGTCCGATGGTATTGACCGCCAGGGAGGCGGTCCTGATGACGCCGAGCGTGGCGTTGGCCAGTGACAGCACGCGCTTGGCATGCAGGTCGCCATCGAACAGGCCGGCAAGGAAGCGGTGGACTTCCGCGAAGCAGAGGATCTGGTTGCATGTCATCGCTTTGCCCCGCGAATCGTGGTCGCGCGCAGCGAGACTCGCGATTTGCCGGATCGAAGCAAGCAATCCGTGGCGGGCGGCGGAATAGGAATCCGGACAGGCCCAGCTTGATTCT
This sequence comes from Rhodanobacter sp., assembly GCA_036566165.1. Taxonomy (GTDB): domain Bacteria; phylum Pseudomonadota; class Gammaproteobacteria; order Xanthomonadales; family Rhodanobacteraceae; genus Rhodanobacter. Next base: position 1,205 of record DATCWU010000394.1, read on the forward strand.
TTTCAGAAAGTCACCGCGCCACGCCGGATTCTTTGGTTACCCGACACACTCACCTACGAAATGAGGGGATGGCTGAGGCGGTGGATGGCACGCGGATCAAGGCGGTCAACAACAAGGACCGCAATTT
>DATCWU010000395.1:0-4028 GCA_036566165.1 Rhodanobacter sp.
GCCGGTCACCAACTTCGCTGCGGTGCAAGTCCACCCACATGCCGATGAGCTTCGCGCAGCGGCGTTGCTGGCCACGGATCCCGCGGTCTTCGTCGCCCCGGACGCACGCTCGATGCAGCGCGATACCAGCACGTCGTTCCAGTTGCTGGATGCGCAAGTGGCCATGCCCTATTACTCGTTTGGCAACAAATTCGGTAACGTCAGCAAGGAATAACCATGACCATCACCTGGAACGACAACGTCCCGATTTATCGCCAACTGCAGCAACGCGTGGTGGCGATGATCCTGGACGGTGCCTTGAACGAAGGTGACTCGCTGCCCTCGGTGCGCCAGGTGGCGGCGGATTATCAAATCAATCCGCTCACCGTCTCCAAGGCGTACCAGGAACTGGTGGATCACCAACTGGTGGAAAAACGGAGGGGCCTGGGCATGTTTGTCATTGAAGGCGCTCGCGCGGCGCTGTTGAAATCCGAACGCGAGCGCTTCCTGCGCGAAGAGTGGCCGGCGCTGTTTGCGCGGCTGCAGCGGCTGGGGCTGGATCTCAAGACGCTGCTGCGCGAAGCCGCCACAAACAAAGACCAGGCCGACAAGGAGGAGCAATCATGAGCACGGTGATCACGGCCAGTGGCCTGAGCAAGCGCTACAAGCATACGCTGGCGCTGGACAACGTCAGCTTCCAGATCGAGCCCGGCCGCATCGTCGGCCTGATCGGCCCCAACGGCGCCGGCAAGACCACCGCACTGAAGGCCATTCTCGGCCTCACCGACTTTAGCGGGGAGCTGAAAGTGCTCGGCTTCGACCCGCGCCAGCAGCGCGACAAGCTGATGGGCGAGGTGTGTTTCATTGCCGACGTGGCCGTGCTGCCGCGCTGGATCAAGGTGAAGGAGGCGGTCGATTTCGTCGCCAATGTGCACCCACGCTTCGATCGCAGGAAATGCGAGGCGTTTCTGGCGCGCACCAAGCTCACCCCTGACCAACGCGTGCGGCAGATGTCCAAAGGCATGATCGTGCAGTTGCATCTGGCGCTGGTGATGGCCATCGACGCCCGCCTGCTGATCCTCGACGAGCCCACGCTCGGGCTGGACATCCTCTACCGCAAGCAGTTCTACCAGAGCCTGCTGGAGGACTACTTCGACGAAAACAAGACGATCGTCGTGACCACCCATCAGGTGGAGGAAGTCGAGCACATCCTGACCGACCTGATGTTCATCCGCGACGGCAAGATCGTGCTGGACGCGGACATGGACGCGATTGGCGAGCGCTTCATCGAAGTGATGGTCAACGCCGACCGGGCTGACGCCGCGCGGCAGCTGAAAGCACTCGACGAACGCCAGGTATTCGGCAAAAGCATTTTCTTGTTTGACGGCGTCGAACGCGCACGACTGGAAGCACTGGGCGAAGTCCGCCGGCCGTCCGTCAGTGACCTGTTTGTCGCCACCATGAAGGGAACCTACGCATGAAAACTTTCTACTGGCTGGTGAAGCGGGAACTGTGGGAGCATCGCGGCGGCTTTTTGTGGACGCCAATCATTGTCGGTGGCGTGTTCCTGCTGCTGAACCTGATGGGCATCATCACTGGTGAGGTAATGGGCGGACGCCATGGCTTCAACATCACCCTTGGCAGCAGCAACAACATGAACCTGCTGGCCAGGGCGCTGGATCAGCAATCCATGGCCACGGTAGGTGCCGGGCTGGACATGGTGATGTATTCGCCAACCATGATCATCGGCATGGTGCTTGGCTTTGTGGTGTTCTTCTACTGCCTTGGCGCGCTGTACGACGACCGGCGTGACCGCAGTCTGCTGTTCTGGAAGTCGCTGCCGATCTCGGACACCGCCACCGTGCTGTCCAAGGTGGTTGCGGCGACCGTAGTCGCGCCGCTGATCGCCATCGTCGTCGGCACGTTGACCGGCATCCTGATGCTGCTGATGTTTGCCATCGCGCTGTCGCTGCACGGCGTTAGCGTGTGGCACCTGCTGACCCTGTCGCATCCGTTCCAGGTGATCGCCAACCTGGTCGGCTCGATCCCGCTGTACGTGGTGTGGGCGTTGCCGACCGTGGGGTGGCTGCTGCTGTGTTCGGCGTGGTCCCGCAGCAAGCCATTCCTGTGGGCAGTCGTGCTGCCGGTGGCGGTTGGCATCGTGATTGGCTGGTTCAACCTGCTCGGCACGGTCGACGTGCAGAACAGCTGGTACTGGCGGCATGTCGTGGGCCGGGTCCTGCTCAGCGTGTTTCCCGGCGGCTGGCTGACCCAGGTGCAGAACATCGGTGGCGATGACCCGGCCGAAGTGCTGTCCAGCCTGGGCGTCATGCACACCTACGCGGTGTTGGGCTCGCCCAACATCTGGATTGGCGTGGCCGCCGCCACCGCCATGCTGGTAGGCGCCATCTGGTTCCGTCGTTGGCGCGACGACAGCTGAACTGCGAGCAAACACGCAACTCAAGGAAAAGCCATGAAATCCGTCATGCTCAATGCCATCGCCCTGACCTTGCTGTTGCCGCTGGCAGCCTGCGACCAGGCGGAACACACCGATTCCCAACCGGCCAGCTCGGCCACCACCGCGCAGGTGGCATCGGATGCCGGCAACAAGGCTCCCACCTCGTGGGTGGCCAGGCGGGTCGCCGACGCCATGCAGGAAGCCCGGCAGGAACTGGCCACCAAAAACATCGACGTGGACACCATCCACATCGGCAACAGCCTGCGCTCGCGCGGCACCCGATCCAAGGCCCAGATCACGCCGCAAGGCGATCTGCTGATCGACGGCAAGAAGGTCACCGCAACGCCGGAACAGCGGGAGATGTTGCTGGGCTACCGCCACCGCGTCATCGGCATCGCTGAAGCCGGCATGGACATCGGCACGCAAGGCGCGGACCTGGGCATCCGGGCGGCCAAGGCAGCCATGTGGGGCGCGTTTACGGGCAAAAGTGACAGGGACATTGAAGCCAGCATCAAACCGCAAACCGAGAAGATCAAGGCTGCCGCCGCCACGCTGTGCCGGCAACTGCCCGACCTGTTGTCGGCTCAGCAGAAGCTCGCTGCGGCCATGCCCGAGTTCAGACCGTATGCAACCATGCAGCAAAAAGACGTCGATGATTGCGGCAAGGACATGCAGGACATGGACGGCAAGCAAGGTTTTGCCGTGTTCTCCGACTGATCAGGATGCCTACCCGGATATCCGGGTCCTCATTCAACTCCACGCCTGACCATCGACCACCATCACGCGAAATCAGTCTGCACCCAACTCGCTACTGGAGACCAACATGCGCGTGTTCCCACTACTCATGCTGTGCCTGTTCGCTGCAAGCCTGGTTGCCTGCAGCAACAGTGGCCGTCACGACACCATTGGCAGTTATCTGAGCATCCACGACGGCAGCGTGGCAGTGCATGCACCGGGCCGTGCCGACGCCGACATCAGTGCGACGGGCGATTTGAGCATTGCTGGTACCACCATCGCGGTAACGCCAGCGCAGCGAGAGCTGCTGCAGCGTTACTACACGACCGCCCTGACGCTGCGTGATCACGGCATCGCCACCGGCAACGCGGGCATCGCCACCGCAGGCAAGGCCATCAGCAGCGTCGCTACTGGACTCGCCAGCGGCAACCCTGACCAGATTGCCAGCGAAGTCGATGCCAGCGCAGCCAAAGTCGAGGCACAGGCAAATCTGGTGTGCAGCGACCTGGCCATCCTCCAGTCAACCCAGCAGACGTTGGCCGCGCAGCTCCCGGCGTTCCAGCCCTACGCGGTGATCAAGGACCACGAAGCGGCCGATTGCCAGCGCGGTCTGCGCGACCATGATCGCAGCTGACTGGCTCAAGGCCAGGGCAGCGTGATCGGCACAGCGTCCATTAAATGCGTGCGCCCAGGTTTGGGAAGGCGTGACCGTACCGGCATCCCAATTCATGTAGGAGCCCGCTCGCGGGCGATGCCTTTGGGATCCCTACCCCCGACCCCAAGGCATCGCCCGCGAGCGGGCTCCTACATGAATTGGGATGCCGGCACGATCACGCTGCCCTGGCCTTGAGCCAGT
>DATCWU010000401.1:0-1696 GCA_036566165.1 Rhodanobacter sp.
GTATGTGGTGCGCCAGTATCTGGACGCGCAGCGCGGTTGAACACAATGGGCGCAAGGTCGCGGCTGGCGAGACGACTGCAGCCCACGCTCGACCTGCCCCAACGCTGATCCCGCCTGCCACGAATTTCCGATGTCGCCCCCTTTGCCGCCCGTCAAACGCATTCGCTGGAGCCGTGCCTGGCGCATCGTGCCCAGCCGCTTTCCGCCAATCGGCGTGTATGACCGCATCGCCGATCCGGCTGATCTGGACGCGTTGTTCGCGATCGAGGCACTGACCAATCCGCGCCTGCGCGAGGAGGCTGGCGCCTTGCAACTGGTGCCAAGCGAGCATCGCCTCAGCGGGCCGGGGGCCACCCCGGTGATGGCCGCGTTCACCCATCTCAATCCGCAGGGCAGCCGTTTTTCCGACGGCAGCTGGGGCGTGTTCTATGCCGCGCGTGACATCGCCACCGCGGTGGAAGAAACCGTGTATCACCGTGAGCAGTTCCTCGCTGCCACGGCCGAAGCGGCGTGCGACCTCGAGATGCGCTGCTACCGCACCAGCGTGGACAGCAAGCTGTATGACATTCGTGGCGGCTGGGCCAGCGCGCATGATCCGGACAGTTACGTTGCCAGCGTGGCGCTGGCGCGCGAACTGCGCGCGCTCGATGCCAATGGCATCGTCTACGACAGCGCCCGCCATCACGGCGGCGAGTGCGTCGCGGCGTTTTATCCGGACGTGGTCGCTCCCTGCGTGCAGGCACAGCATCTGATTTATCGCTGGGATGGCCAGCGCATCGCGCAGGTGCTGGAAGTGAGTGAGTTGCAGCGCGGCTGACCGCGCCGCTCCCGGCAAGCGCCGGGCTTCACTGCGGATACCGGCAAGCCCTGAAGCGGCGGTACGGCGTCAGGCGTCGGCGTCGGTGGCCCAGCCCTCGCCAGTGCCCCGGGTGAATACGTGGTCGTCGGGCAACACGCTGCGCGCCGCCCGCGCCGGTTGTGCTGCGAGTTTCGCGTAGATTGGCGTGAAGTCCGGCCTGGTGGCCGCGAACAGTTGTTCGAAGCTGTCGATCACGAAGTAGGTTTGCTGGTAGGTATCGATGCGATAGCGCGTACTCATCACGCGCTCGAGGTTGAAGCCAATGCGGTTTGGCGCGGGCGAGTCCAGGCAATAAATGGATTCCCCCTTGGAGCTGACGATACCGGCGCCGTAGATGCGCATGCCCTCGCCGGTGTGGATCAGGCCAAACTCCACGGTGTACCAGTACAGCCGCGTCAGGTTCACCAGTGCCTCGGGGCCAATCGCAAACGCCTTCATGCCACCGCGCCCGTAGGCCTGCATGTAATCGGCGAACACCGGGTTGAGCAGCAGTGGAACGTGACCGAACAGGTCATGAAACAAGTCCGGCTCGCTCAGGTAATCGAGCTGGTCGGGTTTGCGAATCCACCAGGTGACCGGAAAACGTCGATGCGCCAGGTGGTCGAAAAATACGTTGTCGGGCAGCAGGCCTTCGACGCCGACCAGTTCCCAGCCGGTGGTCTTGGCCAGCACCTTGTTCAAGTCCGAAAACTTCGGGATGCCGCCGGACCCCAGGCCGAAGCGCTCCACCCCATCGAGAAACTCGCGGCAGGCGCGCCCCGGCAGCAGTTCGCGCTGGCGCTTGAACAACGTGTCCCACACCGCATGTTCGCCGGGGGTGTAGTCCGCCCACGGCTG
>DATCWU010000405.1:0-3258 GCA_036566165.1 Rhodanobacter sp.
GGCGGCGGGCACAGTTATCAGGGCACCTCGGACGCGCCCGATTCGCTGCTGGTGTGGACACGGCACATGAACCAGGTGAGCCTGCATGACACGTTCGTCGGCCAAGGCTGCGCGGGCACGCAAACACCACAACCAGCGGTAGCGGTCGGTGCCGGTGCGATGTGGATCGACGTCTACGCAGCGGTGACCACCCACGGCTGGCGCTATGTACAAGGCGGCGGCTGCACCACGGTGGGCGTGGCCGGGCTGGTACAGAGCGGCGGCTTCGGCAGCTTTTCGAAAAACTTCGGCAGCGCCGCGGCCGGCCTGCTCGAAGCGGAAATCGTTACCGCCGATGGTCAGGTGCGCATCGCAAACGCCTGTACCCATCCCGATCTGTTCTGGGGCCTCAAGGGCGGTGGCGGCGGCAGCCTCGGTGTGATCACGCGGCTGACCCTGCGCACGCACGAACTGCCCGACACGTTCGGCGCCACATTCGGCAAGGTCAAGGCGACGTCTGATGCGGCCTTCCGGGAACTGATCGCACACACGCTCGCGTTCTATCACCAGCACCTGTTCAACCCGCACTGGGGCGAGCAAATCAAATTTGGAGCGGACAACACCGTGGAGTTTTCGCTCGTGTTCCAAGGGCTGGACACCGAGCAGGTCCGCGCGACATGGCAACCGTTTCTGGACTGGATCGCCAGCCGCCAGCACGATTACCCCGTCGAAGCACCCGTACAAATATTCGGGCTACCCGCGCAGCATTTCTGGGATGCGGAGTTCCTGCTGAAACACGCGCCGGGCGTCGCCATCACCGACGACCGTGTGGGCGCTTCGAAAGATCACTACTTCTGGGCTGGCGATCAGGCGCAGACCGGGCAGTTCCTGCATGGCTACAAGTCGGCGTGGTTGCCAGCCTCGTTATTGCAGCATGACCAGCAAGCCCGACTCGTCGACGCGATGTTTGCCGCCACTCGCCACTGGGGCTGCTCGCTGCACTTCAACAAGGGTCTGGGTGGGGCCGCAACGGAGACCGTCGCGGCCGCGCGGGACACCGCGACGCATCCCGGCATGCTCGAGGCGTTCGCGCTGGCGATCATGGGCGCCGAAGGACCGCCCGCGTTCACCGGCATGCCCGGCGCAAGCTCGGATGTGGTCGCGGCGCGCAAGGACGCCGCCGGCATTGGCCGGGCGATGGCAACGTTGCTGAAGGTCGCCCCCAGCGCCGGCTCCTACGTCTCTGAGAGCGACTACTTCGAACCGGCATGGCAGGCCGCATTCTGGGGCGCGAACTACCCGCGGCTGGCGAAGGTGAAACACAAGTACGACCCGAACGGCCTGTTCTTTGTCCATCACGGCGTCGGCAGCGAGGCGTGGAGCGCGGATGGGTTTACGCGGCTGCATGACGGCTGACGGCGAGAGTGGGGGCGAGACATGCAGCCACGTTCATCCGTGGCCCGGAGCGAAATCGACGTCGTGCTCACCGGGTGGACGGGCAAGTGGTCCGCACGCATGCCTGGCTGGGATTGCAGGGAAAGTCGACGCTGATCCGGATATTGGCCGGATATTGGATTGGATACACCCGGCCGCAGGACAAAACCCGGGATCATCACGCGCTTGCGTGCAATGGCCGCTTTACTGCCGGCAGTCGCTGCAAGCCGCATCCGGAGCTTTCAGTTCCCGAGCATGCGGCTTCCGCTTGCAGCTACATGCGATACTCGTTTGCTGATGGGCGGATATGCACCTGCCCCACGCCAGGGAAATTCCACTGTGCCTCACACAAGCCGTCGCTTGACAGCCATCCCGCCGCCGAGGCATTTCCACCTGCTGTCGGCACTGGCCGCGTTGCTGGTCGGATGGTGTCTGGCGTCTTCCGCGTGGGCACAGGCGCCAACGCTGTCACCGCTGACGTTGTCGTTTGTCAGCCACGCCCAACCGCTGTTGGCGATCACGCACGTGCGGGTGATCGACGGCAGCGGCACGCCAGCGCAGGAAAACCAGACCGTACTGCTGCGCGACGGCTTGATTGCCGCGGTCGGCAAGCTGGTGAAAGTGCCAAAGGACGCCACGGTAATCGACGGCAGCGGACAGACGCTGATCCCGGGCCTGGTCGGCATGCATGACCACATGTTCTACCCCGCGCCCAAGGTCAATCCGCTGGCAAAGGAGGCGATCTATCCCGAGCAGGCCTCGAGCTTCCCCAAGCTGTATCTGGCTGGCGGCGTCACCACCATCCGCACCACCGGCAGCACTGAGCCGTACACCGACCTGGAGCTGAAGAAGGCGATCGATGCCGGCAAGATCCCCGGCCCGAAAATGCACACCACGGGCCCCTACCTCGAAGGCAAGGGGAGCTTCACGCCGCAGTTGCACGAGCTGGTGGACGCGGCCGACGCTACCGCTACCGTCAACTACTGGATCGGCGAAGGCGCGACCTCGTTCAAGGCCTACATGCACATCACCCGGGCCGAGTTGTCGGCGACGATCACGGCGGCGCATGCCCGGCACATCAAGGTCACGGGCCACCTGTGCAGCATCGGTTTCCATGAAGCGACCGATCTCGGTATCGACAACCTGGAACACGGGCTGTTCGTGGACACCGAATTCACCGCTGGCAAGCAGCCCGATGTGTGTCCGGACACCAAGGCCGCAGTGGCCAACCTGGCAACGATGAGCGTGGACGATCCCCGCATCCAGCAACTGATCACCTACCTGGTGTCGAAGCACGTCGCAATTACCTCGACCCTGCCGATCTTCGAGACCTTCGTACCTGGACGCGCACCAGTGGACCAGCGCGTATTGGATGCGATGCTGCCGCAGACCCGGGTGGAGTATCTGGCCAACCGCGAACGCATCGCCAAAACGGCCAATTCACCGTGGACCAGGATGTTCAAGCTGGAGCAGGATTTCGAACATGCCTTTGTGCACCAAGGTGGCATCTTGCTGGCCGGGCTGGATCCTACCGGCTACGGCGGCGTGATCGCCGGCTACGGTGACCAGCGCGAAATCGAGCTGCTGGTGGAAGCCGGTTTCACCCCACCCCAGGCGATCCGGATCGCCACCCTCAACGGCGCACGCTTCATGGGCGAGGACAAATCCATCGGTTCCATTGAAGCGGGCAAGGCCGCCGACCTGGTCCTGATCCAGGGCAACCCGGCAACCAATATCAAGGACATCGAAAACGTCGTGCTGGTGTTCAAGGACGGTGTGGGTTATGACCCGGCCAAATTGGTCAAGGCCGCGAACGGGACAGTGGGACTGCGCTGAGCGCCAGCG
>DATCWU010000407.1:0-1966 GCA_036566165.1 Rhodanobacter sp.
GAACGCCGGTTCGAGTTGCAAACTGCGGCGATAGGCGTCGATCGCGCGGTCTGCATGTCCGGCGGTTTTCAGCGCATGGCCGTAGCTCATCCACACCTTGGCGTGGTGCGGGTAGTGTTCCAGCAAATCAGCGTAGATGCAGATGGCGGGCTCATAGTCGCCAATACGGCACAGCACCACCGCCTGCAAATTGCGATAACCAGGGTGGTCAGGTGCGGTCGCCAGCAAACGCTTGATCTCAACCAGCGCCTGTTCCGGCTGGTTGCTGCGATGCAGGACCAACGCATAATTCTGGCGGGCCGCGTGAAAACCGGGGGCCAGCTCCAGGCAGCGCTCGAGCAGGTGCAGGGCGTCGTCGTTGCGTCCAAGCCGGGCGGCGACCTCGGCGAACATGCGGATGGCGGTAACGTCGGTCGGCACCTGCCGCAAATGCTCGCGCAGCAAGCCTTCAGCCTCCGGGATGCGATTTTCGGCCAGCGCGAGCGCAGCGCCCATCAAACGCGGATCGTGTGTGGAATAGCGCACATGATTGGCGTACGCGGCGTCGGCAGCATCCTGTTCACCGGCTGCCATCAAGTGGTCACCAAGTGCACGCCACGCCTGCGGCAGATCGGGCTTCAGCGTCACCGCCTTGCGCAACGCCTCGATCGCGTCCTGCCCGCGTCCGCAGCGCCCCAGCGCCAACCCCAAGTCAAAGTGAACCATGGCCCACTTTGGTTGCGTGCGCGCCAGTGGTTCCAGGATATCGAGCGCGCCATGGATATCACCCTGGATCGATCGGGCCGCTGCCAGCAACCGCAGCGCAGCGGGGTGCTTCCCAGCCACCGCCAGGATTTCGTTGAGTTGTTCAACCGCCAGCGCCGGAGCGCTGTCCAGCAGGCGTTCGGCGTGAGCCAGTGCCTGTTCCAGGGTGCCGGTAGCAGCCGTATCCGTCATGGTTTGCGTTTCACTGATGGCGCGACATCCCCGTCGCGCTGGATCCCGAACGACGGCCGAAAACCCTGACGCGACTCACTGGCGACAGTAGCGCTTCCCCGACTTTCCGGCAAATGCAGTTTGACCCCGAAAGTCCTGCAGCCGGTACCAGCATGAGCAGCGCCGTCCGACGCTTCGTATCCCTCGCCCGGTCAAAGGAAGACACCACAACCACCTTGTACTCCCTTCCCCCTCGGCAAAGCCGGGGAAGGACTCTCGTGGCCGCTGTCGTACCCTGCTTCGTTCCAGGAAAACGCCATACTGCCGAACTGGAACAGGCTCCGGGAGCAAAGATCACGCGCCGCCTTTGGGTCGCGTTCAATGCCTACCTGCGCGGCGCGCATGAGCTCACCTAGGACAGAGCGTGCCAGTTTCATACCGCCCTGCCCAGGGCGGTCATGCGCCCCGGACACCCCGATCCAGGGTCCGGGCCGGCGCCTATTTGACGCACCAGCTACGTCCGGCATACGCTCCAACCCTGACCCCGCCATGTGAATTGCCAAGATGAGTATGGATGTCTGCTTTACCCTGAGCGACGCGGATCTGGCCCATTTCGTGGACGCGATAAACGCGGCCAAAAAGACAGTCAACACGAAAGATGAATCGGGCATTCTTGCAGCGGCGCGAGAATCACTCGCCGGTACCAAGGTGGATGAGTATCCCGACTTCATCGCGACGCGTTTGAAGAGCGTGGAAACCATGCTGGCGATGGTTGAGGACACTGGCTTTGGACTGCCTGAGGCAGATCGTGCCAATGTGCTGGCGGCACTGAGCTACTTTGCCGCGGCGGACGATTCCATCCCGGACGACGTGCCAGTCATCGGCTTTCTCGACGACGCGATCATGATTGAGCTTTGCGTGCGCGAGCTGACGCACGAGATCGAAGCCTATAACGACTTCTACAACTGGCGTGAGACCGAAGCTCATCGGCGTGGTGAAGACCCGACCAAACTCTCGGTGACGCGTGTCGAATGGGCAGAATCCCGCCGCA
>DATCWU010000445.1:0-3993 GCA_036566165.1 Rhodanobacter sp.
GCAACGCAATGCGTACTTCACGCAGCGCCTCCCGAATGTTTTCGTCGGTCAGCCGGCCGCGACCGCGCAGGCGATTGACGGTGGTGGAAAGGCGTTGGCTGAGTGATTCAAACATGACGAAGCACGAGGTCGGGAGCAGCCAGTGAATATACCAGACGCCCCTGCTGCCCCACGCTACAGGTCCTGGCGGCGGTAGCCAGTCGCGCTCAGAGCTGTCCAACCATCTGCCGGACGCCGCGCGCATTGAGTGGATGCAGACCGTCGGTCGATATGGGACAGCCGGGCTGGAGAAGAGTGCAACGGCAGCGGTGTTGTCGATCAATGTCCGCCGCAGATGGAGCACTTGTCGGGGGCGGCGCGGTGTTTTTGCTTCCCGCTGCACTCCGCGCAAGGCCTGTGCGACACTGCGCGTCTATGGTCACCCATGTTTTCACCCTACTCGCCATCGCGCTGTATCTTGCCGCCGCAGGTGGCCTGGCACGGCCACTGCTGAGCGGGCGCAAGCCGCTGAACCGGCTCGCGCTGGTCCTGGCCGGCATTGCCGTGTTGCTGCACCTGGGGATCCTGCTCGGGATGCATCGCGGCGCACTGGATCTGCATTTCTTCGCTGCGCTGTCGCTGGTGGCGTGCGCCGTCGCCGCGCTGACGCTGCTGGTCAATCTGTCACGCCCCGTCGCTGCACTGGGCGTCATCGTCTTTCCGCTGGCGGCGTTGTTGCTGGCGCTGGACAGTTTCGTGGCCCCGCCAACGGTCCCGATGCAGATGGACTGGCCCATCAAGCTGCACGTCACATTGGCCTTGCTGGCGTTCAGCGTGCTGTCCATCGCCGCCGTACTGGCGCTCCTGCTTGCCACCCAGGAGCGGGCGTTGCGCGTGCGCAACTTTGGCAATTGGTTGCGCGCGCTGCCGCCACTGACCCGCACCGAGGCGTTGATGTTCCGCCTCATCAGCAGCGGTTTTGCGCTGCTTACCGTGGCCTTGCTCAGTGGCGCGTTGTTCATCGAAAACATCCGCGCCCAGCATCTGGTTCACACCACGGTGTTGTCGGTGCTGGCGTGGCTGGTGTTCGGCACCTTGTTGTACGGACGCTGGCGGCATGGTTGGCGCGGCGCGCGCGCCGTCAACCTGACGTTGCTTGGCATGGCGGTGCTGGCGCTGGCGTTCTTCGGCTCCAAGTTCGTGCTGGAACTGGTTTTGCACCGCAGCGTTTAACCACGGCCACCGCCACCAGGCCAGCGCTCAACGACAGGCGTCGAGCGCCTCGACCAACCGCTCCACACCAATGACCTGCAGCTCACCCACCCGATCCTTCCTGGGCGCGTTGGCCTTGGGCACGATCGCGCGTTGAAAGCCGTGATGCGCGGCTTCCTTCAAACGCTCCTCGCCGTTTGGCACGGGACGAATCTCGCCGGACAGCCCCACTTCGCCAAATACCACGGTGTGCTCGGGCAACGGGTGATCACGCAGGCTGGACAGCACGGCCAGCAGCACCGGCAAATCGGCCGCGGTTTCCTGCACGCGGATGCCACCGACGACATTGACGAACACGTCCTGATCGTAAGCCGCCACGCCACCATGCCGATGCAGCACGGCCAGCAACATGGCCAGGCGATTCTGATCCAGCCCCAGGGCCACGCGGCGCGGGTTGCCCAATGATGACTGATCGACCAGCGCCTGCACCTCCACCAGCAACGGCCGTGTGCCTTCGCGCGTGACCATCACCGCGCTGCCGGAAGTCGCATTGCTGTGCGTGGACAGGAAGATCGCCGACGGATTGGGCACTTCGCGCAAGCCCTTGTCCGACATGGCAAACACGCCCAACTCGTTCACCGCGCCAAAGCGGTTCTTGAATGCGCGCAATACGCGAAAGCGGCTGGTGGCCTCGCCCTCGAAATACAGCACTGCATCGACCATGTGTTCCAGTACGCGCGGTCCGGCAATGCCGCCATCCTTGGTCACGTGGCCGACCAGAAACACGGAGGTACCGGTCTCCTTGGCAAAGCGCGTGAGCTTGGCCGCCGACTCACGCACCTGGCTGACCGAGCCGGGTGCCGCCGGCAGCAACTCGGTCCAGATGGTCTGGATGGAATCAATCACCAGCACCCGCGGCCGCACCACTTGCGCCTGCTCAAGAATCCGCTCGACGCAGGTTTCCGCCAGCGCCTGCAGTGGCTCCAGCGGCAAGCCCAGACGTTGTGCGCGCGACGCGACCTGGGACAGCGATTCCTCGCCAGTGACATACACGCTGGACAGATCCGCGCCCAGCGTGCCCAGCACCTGCAACAACAGGGTGGACTTGCCGATGCCCGGATCGCCGCCAATCAGTACCACCGAACCTTGCACCAGGCCACCACCCAGCACGCGATCCAGTTCGCCAATGCCGGTGAGTACGCGGGCTTCCGCCGTCAACGTCACGGCGGTCAGCGGGGTAACGCGCGCCGCGCCCGCCGCATTGCCGGCATAATTGGAGCGCTGCGCGCCAACCGAGGCCACCGCCGCCGAAGCCGGCGTCAACACGATGGCGCTGAGCGTGTTCCACAAGCCGCAGGCAACGCACTGCCCTTGCCATTTGCTGTGTTCGGCGCCGCATTCGGTGCAGACGTAGGCCGTCTTGGCTTTGGCCATGTGCTTTCCCTCGTTGGTACCCGCGCCGTGGTTCGCATCGGCATGCATTCGCGCGTCAAGTTTTCCATGATGCCCGGGAACGCGTGCCGCTACCACCAACCAGCTATGCCTGCGCCGCGCGCGACCATGGCCACCAACCGTTGCCGGTCTGCGCATAACGGTCCGCGGCACGCTCGAACCGGTTATCCGCACTGACCCCGCCGCACAGCAAGTACAAGGGCAGAAACAGCGGGCCAAACACCAGGTATTGATAGACATGCGCGCGCTCATGGGCGGCCAGCGATATGCGTGGTCCGACACCACGCCCGGCGCGCTGGGCGTAGGTTTGACACGGCCTATCCAGTTGCGCGCCCCCATGCACGATCACGTTGCCCAGCGTGATCGCACCGCCCTTGCCCCACGGCCAATCACGTACCACCAACGCCAACTCCCGACGCTGCCAGCGCATGCGCGCACCAAATGGCCAGCCGGCCGCGCCAATCAGCAACCCCAGCAAAGTATTCGGCAGCGTCCACAATATGCCCAGCGCCACCAGCGCCACCAGCAGCCAGGCCGGCGTCGACCGCCCCCGCCCATCTGCTGCAGCCGAGCGTGTGGCACGCGCATGACGCGCGCACCTTGGCGTGGTCTCAGCATGGGAATGTCGCCGCCTGCTCACGAGCCCGGATCGCTTCCATCCACTTGGGTTTGCAGCATACCGGCACCATGCTGTCGAACATCAGCCAGCGCCATCGAGCTGCTTCTGGAGTTTGCCGTGAACACCCCATTGACCATCCCCTGCCCACACTGCAACGCGCTTAACCGCGTACCGGCCGAGCGCACCGGCGAACAGCCAACGTGCGGTCGCTGCAAGCAGGCGTTGTTCGACGGCCATCCGCTAACCCTGACCGCGGCGAACTTCGATGCGGTAACCGGCCGCGGCGACCTGCCCGTGGTGGTCGATTTCTGGGCACCGTGGTGCGGGCCATGCCTCGGCTTCGCGCCGGTGTTCGTGCAGGCCGCAAGCGAACTGGAACCACGCGTGCGACTGGCCAAACTGGACACCGAAGCCCAGCCACAACTCGCGCAACGCTTTGCCATCCGCAGTATCCCGACGCTGATCCTGTTCCACCGGGGACACGAGCTGGCGCGGCAATCCGGTGCGTTGAATGCAGCGCAACTGCGGCAGTTCGTCGAGACCACGCTGGCGCGCGGCTGATCAGCGCAGCACGGGCGCACCGGTGCCCGCCGCCTGCCAGTGCAGCCAGTCAATCACCGCCGCCACCGCCAGACGCGGTTTCGCCAGTGGCCGCACAATCCAGTATGCCGGCCCCAGCGCCACATTGAGCTCACCGAACGGGCGCAGCAGGCTGCCATTGGCTACATCGT
>DATCWU010000446.1:0-15758 GCA_036566165.1 Rhodanobacter sp.
TGGATCCAGCGTCAGGGTGCGGGCGCTGACCTGGGTGGGGATCGTGGCGCTGACGCGGTAGTGATCGGCATCGTCCTGATGCACGGCGGTGATGGTGCCGCTGGCACCGTTGGCGCTGTAGATCGTCGACTCGGCGGGATCAAACACCACGGCATCCGGACCGTCGCCGATGGGCACGGTTGCCACCTGGTGGCCGTCGCTCGCGTCGGTGACGACCATTAGCCGGTTGTCGCAAACCGAGAACAGGCGCTGATGGTGAATGTCGAGCGCCAACCCGCTTGGCGATTCACACGGTGCCAACTGCCATGTGTGCAACACACGGTTGTTGGTGGTGTCGAGCTCGGCCAATGCGGACTGGTCCTCGATGTTCACGTAGATGTGGCCAGCGCCATCGGACACCGCAAATTCCGGCTTGCCGGGCAGGTCGATGGTAGCGATCACGGCGCCTTGGGCCGGATCGATCACGCTGGCCGAGTGGCTCTTGCCGTTGAAGGTGAACACGTGCCGCGAGGGTTTGTCGTAGAGGATCGCGTCGGGATTCAGGCCTGTACCGGTGATGGTGGCTACGGTCTTCAGCGTGGCCAGGTCGAACTCGGTCACGGCAGCACGCCTGCCGTTGCTGGTGAAGCCGCGGTGCAGGTCAGGGGCCAGCGCAACGCCGTGTACCCCGGGGGTGTTGGCGATCGTGCCGATCTGCTTGTGCTGATCGACGTCGATCACCAGCACGCGATCCCCGCGACTGACGAACAGGTGCCGCTGCGAGGCATCGAAGCTGAGATAATCCCAGCCGCCGGCGCCGCCCAGCGGCAGCGTCGACAGCAGGCGCGGCGCAGGCATCGGCGTCGCCGCGTAGCTGGTCATGGGCAGGACCAGCAACAACGCGGCAGGCAGGAATGAGCGAAGCAGTCTGTGCATGGCGGGCACCTCGGAGGGTGGGGGAAGAAATCGGCAGCGAGCGCCGGCCGTAGGCTCAGCCCGCCGCCGGGGCGGCGCGGCCGCGCAACAGTGCATACAGCACCGGCATCACCAGCAGTACCAGCGGCAACTGCAACAACATACCGGAAATGATCGCCACCGCCAGCGGCTGCTGCATCTGCGAGCCCTGGCCGAACGCCAGCGCCAGCGGCAACAGGGTCAGGATTGCCGCCAGGGTTGACATCAGGATTGGCCGGGTACGGTGCGTGCCGGCTTCATGCAGGGCGCCGTGCAGGGATAGATCGGCGTCGGCTTGCTCCGCCTCGGCCTGCTGCAGCTCGGAGAAATAGAAGATCGCCACCTCGGTGACAATGCCCACGATCATGGTCATGCCCATCATCGAGGAAATGTTGAGCTCGATGCCGCTGAGCCACAGCCCGATGAACACTGCCGGCAGCGCGAGCAGCGGCATCGCCATGATCGCCAGTGCCACACGGAAACTCTCATACAGGAACAACAACAGGGTGAACACCAGTGCGATCGCCGCCAGCATCACGATGGTCAGGCCGCGGAACGCCTGTTGCTGTTGCTGATACAGCCCGCCCAACTGGTAGAACATGCCCTTGGGCAGCAGGCTTGGCGTAGCCAGCGCCCGCTTCACGTCGGCGATGGTGGCACCCAGACTGCGCCCGCTGATACGTCCGGTGACGGCGACCATCTGCTTGAGGTTGTCACGGGTGATTTCCGGCTGACCCTGCACTTCGCGCAAGGTGGCCACTTGCGACAGCGGCAGCAGGTGTCCATCGGTGGTGCGGATCGGCAAGGCGGCGATCTGCTCCAGCCGCTGGTGGCGATCCGGCGGCAGCCGCACGCGCACTCCCACGACCTTGCTGCCCTCGGGTAACTGTGCGACCACGGCGCCGTCAATTGCCGCCGCCACCTGGTCGGTGACGGCGACCGGATCGAGCCCCCGCAGCGCGGCCCGGGCCGGGTCGACCTGCACGGTGAGCGCGTCGCCGGCGGGGTTGATGCCGTTGCGCACGCCAACCACACCGCGGATCTTGCCGATCGCCGCGGCCACCCTGCTGGCGGTGGCATCGAGTTGTTGCGGATTGTCACTGTACAGCCGGATCTCGATCGGCTGCGGCACCGCCACCAGGTCGCCGATCAAATCCTCCATCAGTTGCGACAGTTCGATGTCCAGCCCTGGCACCTTCCGCTCGACCTCGGTACGCACCTGGGTCATCACCTCCTCGGTCGAGGGCCGCGGGCCATGCTTCAAGCGCACGAAGAAATCGCCCTGGTTTGCCTCGGTGAGGCCGCCGCCAAGCTGCAGCCCGGTGCGCCGCGAATAGGTGTCCACATACGGGTTGGCGCGGATGATCGTTTCAACCTGGTTGAGCAGGCGATTGGTTTCTTCCAGCGACGTACCTGGTCTGGACAGATAGTCGAGGATGAAACCACCCTCATCCATCGCCGGCATGAAGCCGGTGCCCACGCGGGTGTAGGCGAAGCCGCCGACCAGCAACAGCGGCAGCACCAGCCACAGTACCAGCACGGGACGCTTGAGCCAGCGCTCCAGTACGTGGTGGTAACCGTGCATCACCCGCGTAGTGAAGCGCGACCGCGGGTGCTCAAGCAGATGGCGCCGATCGAGCAAGCGCTCGGCCAGCAGCGGCACCGCCACCCAGGTCAGCAGATACGAAATGATCAGTGCGCTGGCCATGGTCAGCGACAGCGCCTTGAAGAACGCGCCGGTCACTCCGGACAAGAACGCCAGCGGCAGGAAGATCACTACGGTGGCGGCACTGGAACCGGTCAGCGGTTGGGTGAACTCCCACGCTGCGGCGGCGATGCGTTCATGCACCTGGCTTTCGCCCTGGTTGAGCCGGCGCATGATGTGCTCGAGCATCACGATCACATCGTCGATGATCAGCCCGACTGCCGCGGCCATGCCGCCCAGGGTCATCATGTTGAAGCTCATGCCAAGTACGCGCAGCAGCAGTATGGTGATCGCCAGCACCGCCGGCACCACGATCAGTGCGATCAGGATCACCCGGGTGTTGCGCAGGAACACGAACAGCACCAGGCCGGCCAGCACGATGCCGATCAGGATGGCGTCACGTACGCTGCTGGCGGCGCCGGTGACCAGCTGGGTCTGGTCGTACCAGTTGGCGATGGCCACGCCCGCCGGCATTTGCGGCGCGTAATCGGCCAGCCGTTGCCTGACCTCCTGTGCAATCTGCACGCTGTTGCCAGCTGGTTGCTGGAAGACCTGCATCAACACCGCGTTCTGGCCATCGGCGTTGACCTTGATCCACTGTGGCACGTGATCCAAGGTGACTCGCGCCACATCGCCCAGGCGAACCACACCGCCGGGTCCCGCGCGCAGCACGATATTGCGCAGCGCGGCGATGGTCGTGGGCTGGTTGTCGGCCAGCAGCAGGAAAAGTTTGTAATGATCGGTGATGCGGCCCATCGCCTGGATCGTGGCGGCATGACCGACCGCGCCGGCCACATCGGCGAGACTCAAGTTCAGCGCACGTAACTTGCCCGGATCGACATCGGCGTGGAACTCGGCGATCTCGCCGCCTTGTACGTTGACATGGGCGACGCCGTTGATGCCGCTCAGCAGCGGGCGCAGCTGGTACTCGGCCAGGTCATGCAACGCACTGGGCGAGAGCGTGTGCGAGCGCAGACTGTACGCCAATACCGGAAAGGTGGTTGGGTCCATGCGTCGGGTCGACAGCCGGGTGCCCGCGGGCAATTGCGGCAGCACCTGGCCGGCGGCGGCGTTGACCTCCTGCAGCGCCGTGCTCATGTCCGCGCCCCAGTCGAACGTCACCGCGACCTCGGCACTACCGCGACTGGTGGTTGAGCGTACGTCGCGCACACCGCGTACGCGGCGTACCGCCTCTTCCACTGGCGTGGTTACCTCGATCGCCATCTGGTCGGCCGGCTGGTCGCTCGCGTCGAGGGTCACCTGCACGCGCGGGAACGCCACGTTCGGGAACAATGCCACCGGCATCAGGAACGCACTGACCATGCCGCCGATCGTCAGCATCAGGGCGAGGAACAGCAGCGAGCGACGATGCAGCTGCATCCATGCGGTCAGACTCACTGGGCCGACTCCCGCACCGCGTCGCCGTCGTGGAGTTCGTAGACGCCCAGCACGATGACCCCGGCCTCGGCGTCGAGTGGACCGTCCACGCCGACGGGGTCGCCATGCGAACTGCGCAGCTTGATCGCAACCCGTTTGGCGTGGCCCTGTTCGACCTGGAACAGATAATCGCCGTGCTCGTCGTGCAACACCGCGCCGCGCGGCACCGCCCAGGCGGTGAAGTCGGCAGTGCGGATTTGTGCGGCAAGTGCGGTACCGGCCACCAGGTGCGCGCTGGCTGCAACCGGCAGCTCGACCTGGGCGCTGAGCAGATGGGTTTGCGTATCGACCGACTGGCCGACCATGCGCAAGGTGCCGACAAACGAGTCGCGCGCGCCAAACACCGACTGCAGTTGCACCGACATGCCGGGGCGCAGGTGGGCGCCATCTTCCGGCTGCACGCCAAGCACCGCGAGCAACGCCTGCGTCGGAGTGAAGCTGAGCAGCGGCGCATTCGCGGCCACGCGCTCGCCGAGCTCGACCTGGAGCGCCGTGACCACGCCATTGGCCGGTGCGTCAACTGTCTCGGTGGCGGCGCCGCCGCCGAGCGCACGCTGTGCCTCGAGCGCGGATTGCGCATCGGCCAGCGCCTTGCGCGCGCTGGCCAGCTGTGACTGCGTGGCCAGTCGTTGCGCCGCCAGTTGTTCAGCGCGCCTCAGTTCACCGCTGGCCAGGGTCAGCGCGGTCTGCGCCTGTTGATATGCGCTGCGCGCGGCGGGGTCCGGGGTGATCGTCAACAGTGGCTGACCGCGCTGCACGGTCTGGCCTGCCGCGACCTGCAAGGTCGTGACCTGGCCAGCGTGGGCGAGGCTGATCGTCCGGGCGTGCTGCGGGTCACCCGCGGCGCTGCCCCAGGCTTCGACGGTGTCGTGGAAAGTCTGCTGCACCGGCGCGGCAGTGGTCACCGCCACTTGGCCGGCGGGCGCGCTGGCCTCGTCTTCGTCAGGCGCGGCGCGACCGCAACCAACCAGCAGTCCGCATGACAGCAACAGACACAAACAGGACAGGGCAAGCAGTCGATTCATGGCATGGACGCTGTGGTGGAGACGGGATGGGTAGTGGCCAGATCGGTGTTGCCGAGCAACGCCTCCAGCGCGATCGATTGCGTGGCGCGCTCCTGGCGTGCGGCCAGCAGGTCCAGATCAGTGCCCAGTCCGTTGCTGCGGATCGCCAGGTAGGTCGGCCAGTCCAGCGTACCGGCCTGCCAGGCCTGCTCGGCTGCCGTGCGCGCCTGCTCAAGTTCATGCGCATGCGCGCTCAGCTGGGTGATACGCCGGTCCAGCGTGGCAAGGTTGCTGCTGAGGCGCTGCATGTCGCTGCGCGTGTCCAGCACGCGCGCCGCATAGGCGTCATGCAACTGCAGACGGGTCGCCCGTTCGATGGCGATGTTTCCGCGGTTGCGATCGAACAGCGGCAGGGTGATGCCGAGGCTGAGGCCGTTGGTGTACACCGCGCTGGTGTCGCGCGCGGTGTTGAAGCCGATGCTCAACGCCGGGAACTGGGCCAGGATCGCGCTACGCAGCTGCGCTTGCTGCGCCGCGTAGCCGGCTTGCAACGCAAGCAGGTCAGGGCGCCGCTGGGACAGCGCCGCCAGCGCCGCCTGCAGCTGCGTCGGCGTCGGCGTCGGCCGGTACGGCGTGCCGACCAGAGTGAGTGGTGCATTCGGCGCCAGGCCCAGTAGGCGGTGCAGGTCGCTGTCTGCCTGATGCGTTGCAATTGCGTTGTCGGCAAGCCGCGTGTGCACGTTCGCCTCGGCATTCAGTCCGACACTGGCGCTGTCATAGGTGAGGTTGCCGGCGTCCAGCGCGGCATGGATGTAACTGCCGACGGCGGTCAGCGCGGCCTGCTCCTGTTCGAGTCGGACTCGTTGCGTGCGCAGGTTCAGCGCCTGGTCGAATAGCAACCGTGCCTGTGCCACGGCCTGCCATTCGGCCCACAACAGGTCGAGGTTGACCTGTCTTGTCTGGTTGCGCGCCGCCGCCGCGCGCGAGGAACGCGTCAACAGGGCGCCGATGTCCTGGCTGAGGCCGAGGCTGTACGCGGTGCTCAGGCCGACCCCGGACTGTCGGGGGAAATCTGCCGACAGTGCCAGTTGCGGATCAGGCAGCAGGCCGGCAGCGAACGCCTGGGCCCGGGCGATGCCCAGTTCGTCCCGCTTGAGCCGCAGCTGTGGGCTGTTCGCCACCGCCAGCATCGCCACCTCGGTGGCATCCAGTCCATCGGAGGGATCGAAGCGGTGCGAAGAAAGCGTCGGCAACGCCATGGCCGCTGTTGGTGCGCTGAGTTGAGTGACACTGGCAACACCCTGGCCGTTGCCGAGCGGTAGCGCCGAGTAAGTGGCGCAGCCGGTCAGGATCCAGCTGACGCTCAATGCCAGCAAGAGCCCCGGGAATGACCGCCACAGAGGTGACAGTTGCGGTGGCAGCGCATGGACGCGTCGTTGCAAGTCGGCAAAAGGCATGAGGTATTTTGCCGTCATCCAGCTTAGTTCCAACTTAAGTCGCACTTTTCGGTCGTGGATGAATGCTTCCGGAGACCGCCGGGCAGTCGGTGAGTTGCGCATGGGCCCGGGCGACACTTGGTGCTGATTGGCGCATTGAGCGGGATCATTACTTCCATCAGTAGTTGCGTACTCTGATTCACGCCACTGCTGGACAAACCCTTTCGGCCAGCAGAAAGGGCGCCGGAAGACGCGCTGCCCAGCCGGCGTGGCAGCGTTGTTTGAGCGTGCGCCACGGTCCTTGCCCGGCTGGACCATCTGGGGGATCTCGACGGCACCCTTGCTGCAGCCGTCGGTGTGTTTCGGACTGTGCGGCCAACGTCGCCGGAACCGTGTCGAGACTTGCATGGATATCGAGTGTGCCGACCCGCGTCCGCACGCGTGCCGATCACGCCTGCGGTCTGACACTCGCCGGCAACGCCTGACCTGTCGCAACAACGATTGAACCAGTGGCAGCGTAAGCTGGGTGGACGGGCGTCTGTCCGGGAGGGGTCGTGGTGAAGAAAGAAATTGAAACGCACATGCAGATTGTCTCTGCCGACATCAGCTCGGAGTCGCTCACCGGCATGGTGATCTTTCGTCCGCACTACCTGTGTCGCGCTGGCAGCGACCTCGTGGGTTCGGCGAAGAAGGGCAACTGGTATGCGTTGCGTCCCGGCGAGGTGCGCAGCTTTGCGCGCGCGCTACTGGACGCTGCCGATGCGATGGACTTGCAATCGAAGTCGTTGCGGGCGGCAAAGTCAGCCGCAGTGGCACCCTGATTGCAGGTTGGTGCGATCAGGCATGACGAAAGCGGTTGATCGTGTCGCGCAGTGCGGACGTTGCGGTGCGCGCGGCCTGCGCGAAATCCGTTCCCGTGCTTGCGTACAAAATGGCGCGCGATGAACTGACCAGCAGACCGTTGCCTGCCGACGTGCGACCCTGACGCACTACCGCTTCCACATCACCACCTTGCGCCCCGATACCTGGCACCAGCAAGGGCATGTCGCCAACCAGCGCACGTACTTCCCCCAATTGTGCGGGCCAGGTCGCACCCGTCACCAGCACGCAGTTGCCGCGGGCATTCCAGTCGCGCGCAATGGTCCGCGCAAGATGTTGATACAACGGCAGCGGGGTGCCCTCCGTGTCGTGTACCAGCAGGTCCTGCAGATCGGCCGCACCGGGGTTCGAGGTGTGGCACAGAATGACCACACCCTTGTCGGCGCGATCCAGAAACGGTTGTGCCGCGTCGCGGCCGAGATACGGATTCACCGTAACGGCATCGGCCTGATAGCGGTCGAATGCTTCGCTGACGTAGTGTTGCGCGGTGCTGCCGATATCGCCGCGTTTGGCATCGAGGATGACCGGCACGTCGGGATGACGCGTGTGGATGTGTGCGATGAGCCGCTCCAGGACGGCTTCGGCCCGCAACGCCGCGAAGTGCGCGATCTGGGGTTTGTACGCGCACACCAGATCGGCCGTGGCGTCGACGATCGCCGCGCAAAACGCGAATACCGCATCCGGCTCATCGCGCAGGTGAGGCGGAAACTTTGCCGGCGTGGGGTCGAGGCCGACGCACACCAGTGAGTCGTTGCGGGTCCACGCCTGTTGCAGTGATCGCATGAAATGCATCGAAAGTCTCCGGTGGCCACGCACCTTGGCGTGCCGTCATCCGACTTTTGTCGGGATGACGGCTTGGTTGAGGGTTCCTGGCACCCCGCGGGGTCAGAACGTCAGGCCAGCTTCTTGTATTTCACGCGCTGCGGGCGTGCGCCTTCATCGCCCAGGCGACGCTTCTTGTCCGCTTCGTACTCGTTGTAGTTGCCGGGGAAGAACTCGACATGCGAATCGCCCTCGAACGCCAGGATATGCGTGGCGACGCGGTCGAGAAACCAGCGGTCATGGCTGATCACCATCACGCAGCCGGGAAACTCCAGCATCGCGTCTTCCAGTGCGCGCAGGGTTTCCACGTCCAGGTCGTTGGACGGTTCGTCCAGCAGCAGTACGTTGCCGCCCTGCATCAGGGTCTTGGCCAGGTGCAACCGGCCGCGTTCACCGCCGGACAACGAGCCCACCAGTTTTTGCTGGTCGGTGCCCTTGAAGTTGAAGCGGCCAATGTACGCGCGCGACTGCAATTCGTAGCGGCCGATGGTGATGATATCGGCACCGCCCGAGACTTCCTGCCACACGTTCTTGTTGGGGTCGAGGTTGGCACGCGACTGATCGACGTACGCCAGTTGCACAGTGTGGCCGAGTTTCACTTCGCCGCTGTCGGGCTGTTCCTGGCCAATGATCATCTTGAACAGGGTGGACTTGCCGGCGCCGTTCGGGCCGATCACGCCGACGATGGCGCCCGGTGGCACCTTGAACGACAGGTCATCGATCAGCAGGCGGTCGCCAAAAGACTTGCTGACGTGCTTGAACTCGATCACTTCCTGACCGAGGCGCTCGCCTGGCGGGATGTACAGCTCGTTCGTCTCGTTGCGCTTCTGGTATTCGACCGAGTTCAGCTCCTCGAAGCGGTTGATGCGCGCCTTGCCCTTGGACTGACGCCCCTTGGCCGCCGAACGGACCCACTCCAGCTCGCGTGCCAGCGCCTTCTGGCGACCCTTTTCCGCGGCTTCCTCGTGCGCCAGACGGGCGCTTTTTTGTTCCAGCCACTCGGTGTAGTTGCCCTTCCACGGGATGCCACGGCCGCGATCGAGTTCCAGGATCCACTCGGCGGCATTGTCGAGGAAGTAGCGGTCATGGGTGACGGCCACCACGGTGCCCGGGTAGTCGTGCAGGAACATTTCCAGCCAGTCGACGGACTCGGCGTCCAGATGGTTGGTGGGCTCGTCCAGCAGCAGCATGTCCGGCTTGGACAGCAACAGGCGGCACAGCGCGACGCGGCGTTTTTCGCCACCGGACAACGGCCCAATCTTGGCGTCCCACGGCGGCAGGCGCAACGCGTCGGCGGCCACTTCCAGCTGGCGTTCCAGCGCGTGCGCATCGTTCGCGGCCAGCAGGTTCTCGAGCTTTTGCTGCTCTTCGGCCAGCTTGTCGAAGTCGGCGCCTTCTTCGGCGTAGGCCAGATACACCTCTTCGAGTCGCTTCTGCGCGTCGAGAATCACCGACACGCCTTCCTCCACCGCCTCGCGCACGGTCTTTTCCGGATCCAGCTGCGGCTCCTGCGCCAGATAGCCCACCTTGATGCCCGGCTGCGCGCGCGCCTCACCCTGAAAATCGGTGTCCACCCCGGCCATGATCCTGAGCACGGTGGATTTGCCCGCGCCGTTCAGCCCGAGCAGGCCGATCTTCGCTCCGGGGAAAAACGACAGCGAGATGTCCTTGATGATGTGACGCTTGGGCGGGACGATCTTGCTCACCCCGTTCATGGTGTAGATGTACTGCATGCAGGACTCCGTAAGACGTGCGTGCCCCGCGCGGGGCAACCGGCACTGGCAGACGCCAGTACCAAACTCCACAGTATAACGGGTTGCCCGGCTCGGCCCTTCGCCGGCGCCGTGCCTGCCGGGCGGCGTGATCGGTGCCGGGTGCGCTTGCTGGCTGCAATACCAGGCGGGCGTTACACTTCCAAGTCATACCCCGCTTGCCATTTGTAGAGGTCAGAATGTTTCCCAAGGACTGCACGATCGCTGGTTATGACGATGAACTGGCCAAGGCCATCGCCGACGAAGGCCGGCGCCAGGAAGATCACGTCGAGCTGATCGCCTCGGAAAACTATGCCAGCCCGCGGGTGATGGAAGCGCAGGGTTCCAAGCTCACCAATAAATACGCCGAGGGTTATCCCGGCCATCGTTACTATGGCGGTTGCGATTACGTTGATGTCGGCGAGCGTCTGGCGATCGAACGCGTCAAGCAGTTGTTTGGCGCCACGTATGCGAACGTCCAGCCACATTCCGGATCGCAGGCCAATCAGGCGGTGTATTTCGCGCTGCTGCAGCCGGGTGACACCATTCTGGGTATGAGCCTGGCGCATGGCGGGCACCTGACGCACGGGGCCAGGCCAAACATCTCCGGCAAGGTGTTTCACGCCGTGCAGTACGGTGTCGACGGGCAGGGGTTGGTCGACTACGACGCTGTCGAACGGCTGGCGGTCGAACATCAGCCGAAAATGATCGTGGCCGGTTTCAGCGCGTATTCGCAGGTGATGGACTGGGCACGCTTCCGCGCCATTGCCGACAAGGTGGGTGCGTATTTGTTTGTGGACATGGCGCACGTCGCCGGCCTGATTGCCGCTGGCGTGTACCCGAGCCCGCTGCCACACGCGCATGTGGTCACCTCCACCACGCACAAGACGCTGCGCGGCCCGCGCGGTGGCTTCATCGTGGCGCAGCGCTCGGCCATGGGCGCGGCAGCGGACGAGATCGAGAAAAAGCTGCAATCCATCGTGTTCCCGGGCCTGCAAGGTGGCCCGTTGATGCACGTGATCGCGGCCAAGGCGGTGGCGTTCAAGGAAGCACTGGAGCCGGAGTTCAAGGCGTACCAGACCCAAGTGGTGAAGAACGCCAAGGCGATGGCCAGGACGTTCATGGCGCGCGGCTACAAGATCGTCTCCGGCGGCACCGAGGATCACTTGATGCTGATCGACCTGATCGGTCGCGATATCACCGGCAAGGACGCCGAAGCGATGCTTGGCAAGGCGCACATCACCGTCAACAAGAACGCGGTACCGAATGACCCGCGTTCGCCGTTCATCACTTCCGGACTGCGCATTGGTACACCGGCGGTCACCACACGCGGCTATCTGGAGGCGGACGTGGTCGAGCTGGCCGGCTGGATCTGCGATGTGCTGGATGCGTCAGGCGACGAGGCGGCGACCGCCAAGGCGCGCGAAAAAGTTACCGCCCAGTGCAAGAAATACCCGGTTTACGGCTGAGCCAATCGACATGCCATCGCTGCAGGTCGGATTGATAGGCGAACGCGACGAGGGTGTGGTCGCGCACCGAGCCATTCCGCTGGCGCTGCAGATGGCGGCCGAGGCCTGTGGCGTAGTGGTTGAACCGGTGTGGGTGCCGACCGACCAGGTTGGCGACGGCGCGGCGCTGGTGCAGTTCGGCGCGCTCTGGTGCGTTCCGGCCAGCCCGTATCGCAGCATGGCGGGCGCGCTCACGGCGATTCGCACCGCGCGCGAGCGGCGAATTCCGTTTCTTGGCACTTGCGGGGGCTTCCAGCATGCCGTGATCGAGTACGCACGCAACGTGCTGGGCTGGACCGACGCCGAGCACGCGGAAACCGCGCCGGAGGCATCCCGCCAGGTGGTCGTGCCGCTGCTGTGTTCGCTGGTTGAAGTGACTGATGCGGTGCAGTTGGTCGCCGGTTCGCGACTGGCGCAGGCCTATGGCACCGACCGTATCGTTGAGGGCTATCACTGCAACTACGGATTGAGCACGGCATTCCGCGATGCATTGAACGGTGGGCCGTTGCGCGTTACGGCGGTCGATGATCACGATGAAGTGCGTGGCGTCGAACTGGATGGCCATCCCTTCTTCGTCGCCACGCTGTTCCAGCATGAACGCGGTGCATTACGGGGCAAGTTGCCACCGGCGGTGCAGGCTTTCGTGCGCGCGGCGATTGCAGCACGCTGACCCATGCATTGCCCCTTCTGCCAGCACGAAGACACGCGGGTCATCGATTCGCGACTGACTGACGATGGTGGCAGTGTGCGGCGCCGACGCGAGTGCCCGCAGTGCGGCGAGCGTTTCAACACGTTCGAGACGGCGGACTTGAAGTTGCCCACCATCGTCAAGAGTGGCGAGCGCCGTGAGCCGTTTGACGAACACAAGCTGCGCGTGGGTTTCGAGCGCGCACTGCAGAAGCGGCCGGTGGCCAGCGAGGCCGTGGATGCCGCCGTGCACACGATCGTCAACGACCTGCGCCGCAGTGGTGAACGCGAGGTGCCGTCGCGGCAACTCGGCGAGTTGGTCATGCGTGAGCTGAAGAAGCTCGATCAGGTGGCCTATGTGCGCTTCGCCTCGGTTTACCGCAAGTTCGAGGACATGCAGGCATTTCGCGAAGAAATCGAGCGGCTCGAGCGTGACCTGCCAGGGCTGGACGAATGGCAGCTGCCGTTGCTCGGCGGAGGCGGCGCCGGGCATGGCGGCAAGAGCTGACTGGCGTGCCGGCTACCAGGGACCACATATGTTCGTAGCCATCTGCCGCCGGTGCTTGCCTCCGCGACGGGCGCAGCATGTCATCGTCAAACGGCCACCGAGCCCTCGGCCCGGATTCACCGTCGGTGCCGGTGGGTCGCGCCGGTTGTGCCATGTCCGGGGTGTCCAGCTGGCCATCGCGCGGTGGCCATCGCAGGCAACGCGGGTTCACTTTTTCACGCGGA
Organism: Rhodanobacter sp.; assembly: GCA_036566165.1. Classification (GTDB taxonomy): domain Bacteria; phylum Pseudomonadota; class Gammaproteobacteria; order Xanthomonadales; family Rhodanobacteraceae; genus Rhodanobacter. Next base: position 12,895 of record DATCWU010000446.1, read on the forward strand.
TGCGCGCGGCAGGAGCCAGGACGGAACCGGGCAAGTGCGCACGCCGGGCAGTGATCAACCGCCTGCCGGAGGAAGCGCCGGACTGCGTGTCCAAATGCTGGGCCGCGTGGCTCGAAACCACCGTGACCCGCGTTTCATGACGACCTTCAGCGCCATCGACCATGCGCATATGGCGCACGCGCTGCAGCTGGCCGAGCGCGGGTTGTTCACTACCCAGCCGAATCCCCGCGTGGGTTGCGTGATTGCGCATGGCGACGAGATCGTCGGCACCGGGTTCCATCAACGCGCCGGCGAACCCCACGCCGAAGTATTCGCCCTGCGCGAAGCGGGTGAACGGGCGCGTGGTGCCACCGTGTACGTGACGCTCGAGCCATGCGCGCATTACGGCCGCACGCCACCGTGCGCGGCGGCCTTGGTCAAGGCTGGCGTGGCGCGAGTGGTGGTTGCGGCGCAAGACCCCAATCCGCATGTCGCCGGCCGTGGCCTGGAGCTGTTGCGCGCGGCTGGCATCGCGGTCGACATGGATCTGCTGCATGGTGTTGCGCGCGAACTGAACCCAGGTTTCTTCAGCCGCTTCGAACGTGCTCGCCCATGGCTGCGCGTGAAGCTGGCGATGAGTCTGGACGGCCGCACGGCGCTGGCCAATGGCGAGTCAAAGTGGATCACTGGTGCCGCCGCGCGTGCCGATGTGCAACGCTGGCGCGCCCGCAGCTCGGCCATCCTCACCGGCAGCGGCACCGTGCTGGCCGATAACCCGCACCTGACCGTGCGCCTGCCCCTGAACACCCTCGCCCCCGGCACAACCGGGCAAGCGGATCGGCACGTTTCCAGGGACTCCCTCTCCCCTGGTGAAACCGGGGGAGAGGGTTGGGGTGAGGGGGCGGCTCTTGCAGCAGACCCCACAAGTCAAGCCAGCGCCCCAACGTGCCCCCCAGACGAGACCTGCATGCCACCGCTGCGCGTGGTGCTCGATCGGTGCTTGCGCACACCCGCTGGCAGTCATGTACTCGATGGCGCGACTCCGACCCTGCTGCTGCATGCGCCAGGCGCGACGCCAGCAGACAACCGCTTCGCCCACGTCGAGCTGGCAACGATCGCCGAGCACGACGGTGCGCTTGACCTGTCCGCCGTGCTGGCGTTGCTGGCAACACGCGGTTGCAACGAAGTGCAGGTCGAAGCCGGGCCGACTCTGTGTGGCGCGCTGTTTGCTACCGGCCTGGTGGACGAGCTGCTGCTGTACATCGCGCCGCTGCTGTTGGGCGATCGGGCGCAACCGCTGTTGCATCTGCCGGCACTTGCCGACATGGCGCAGCGTTGGCGGCTGCAGGTGTTTGACCAGCGCCAGGTTGGGGTGGACTGGCGGCTGCGGCTGCGGTCAGCCTGATGGGATCGGTGCGGTGTGCCGGCGACGCGGTGCGCGGCATGGCGTGCCACGGCCACTGGCCGCGGCAGTGCTAGAATTCGCCGGTCGGCCTTGGCCGGCAACAAGTAACAACGTCTTCAGGGCGGGGCGAAATTCCCCACCGGCGGTAGGTTGCCTCGGCTCACGCCGGACAACGAGCCCGCGAGCGCCTGCGCTCGAACCGGCAACGGGACGAACGCAGGGTCAGCAGATCCGGTCCGAATCCGGAGCCGACGGTTGGGACCGGGTAACCGGTTCCGCACAGTCCGGATAAAGCGAAGACGAGCAAGCGTGCTGTGGGCGTTTGCTCTCGTGCCCCGAGGCGTTTTTCGCCACTGTCTGCGCGGGAACGAAGCATGCAATCCATCCAGTCGAGCAGCTCCATTACCGTCGCCGCCGAGTGCCGTTGATGTTTACGGGCATCATCCAGGGCGTTGGCCGCGTGGTGCGGCTGGAGCCGCGTGGTGGCGATATGCGCTTGCACGTCGATACGCTGGGGCTGGATCTCGGTGACGCCCAGCCTGGCGATTCGATCGCCGTGTCCGGTGTGTGCCTGACCGCCGTGGCGTTGCAGCCGCATGGCTTCAGCGCCGACGTGTCCACCGAGACCTTGTCGCACACCACTCTGGGGCAACTTGCTGCGGGCGACCCGGTGAATCTGGAGCAGGCGCTGCGCCTGGCGGATCGTCTGGGCGGCCACCTGGTGTCCGGCCATGTCGATGGCGTGGGCAAGGTCGTGGCGATCACCGCGGATGCGCGTTCGCAACGCTGGACGCTCGAAGTACCGACAACGCTGGCGCGGTACATCGCGGTCAAGGGTTCGGTGTGCATCGATGGCACCAGTCTCACCGTCAACGCGGTGAGCGGCAATCACTTTGGCGTCAACCTGATTCCACACACGCTCGCGCACACCACCTTCCATGCGCGCCAGGTTGGTGATGCGGTGAATATCGAGGTGGACGTGATCGCGCGTTATGTCGAGCGCCTGCTGTCCCGCGGCGAAACGCCACGACTGGACGAGGCCTTTCTCCAGCAACATGGTTTTGCCTGAGTCCCGTTCTCCCTGTCGTCAAGCCAGCGCCGCGACTGCCTCGACCGGCACTGGCTCCCGGCTGGCGCCGGGACCGCATCCCTTCCAGTTTCCCTGAGCAAGATCAATCATGCCCTTCAATACCATTCCCGAAATTCTCGAAGACATTCGCGCCGGCCGCATGGTCGTGATCCTGGACGATGAAGGGCGCGAGAACGAGGGTGACCTGATCATGGCCGCCGTCAAGGTGCGCGCCGAGGATGTCAACTTCATGGTGCGCGAGGCACGCGGCTTGTTGTGCCTCACGCTGACCCAGCAGCGCACACAGCAGCTCGGCCTGCGGCCGATGGTCAGCGAAAATACCTCGGCGCAGCACACCAACTTCACCGTGTCCATCGAGGCGGCCGTCGGGGTCACCACCGGCATTTCCGC
>DATCWU010000421.1:0-2270 GCA_036566165.1 Rhodanobacter sp.
CGAACCGACGAGGTGGGCGACCACGTGTCCACTGAACCACAAGTATTGCTGGCGCAGCAGCAGCGTGATGGCTTCCCCGGAAAACGTGGAAAACGTCGTCAGCCCGCCGAGAAAACCAGTAAACACCAGCAGGCGCAACGCCGGTGGCAGTGCCTGGAAGTGGTCAAACAGGCCCATCACCAGCCCCATCAGCAAGCCACCGGTGAGGTTGGCTGCCAGCGTACCCAGCGGCAGCGTGGGGAAAACCGGGTTGAGCCAGGCGCCCAACCCCCAGCGCAACCAGCAACCCATCGCACCACCCGCGCCAATGGCAACAAATCCCCCAATACTCACGTTGCGCCCCTCCTGACCTGACCAGTGCTTGTGTCCGGTTCCCGGCCGCGCAGGCACGCCTGCACCGCCGGAAGCCGGGGTTGCAGGCATCATCAACCTCATCACGCGGTGCGTTCGAGGCAGTTGGCAGCGCGCGCAAGCGTGCGCCACGGGAGGCATGCCATCTCCGTGAGTGATCCTACCGTAGTGTCGCGTGGTTGGGGAATGGTCTGGCGGCAGGCAGCGCACTGCGGTCGCGGTCCGTCACTGGTGCGGGTGGGACGCGGCGTGCCGGCCATGGCAGGGTGTTCCCGCTGGTGGCGTGAGGACACGCGGGGTGACCGGGCGCCGTCGACCTGATCGCTGTCGGCGTGCCGCCTTGCCGGTGTGCTGAGGCCGGTGATGGCGCTGGCCTATACTGCCCACTCTCCGCTGTCGCATGGGTCTGCATGCCGTCCACTACGCCTGTCGCACGGCGCAGCCTGCCGTGGTTGCTTGCCGCATTGTCGATGATCGGTCCGTTCTCGATCGATGCGGTGTTCCCGGCGTTTCCGCTGCTGGGCGCGCACTTCAACGTGGATGCGCCGGCGCTGCAGCAGTTGATCAGCGTGTACTTGATCACGTATGCGGTGATGAGCCTGTTCCACGGGGCGATCTCCGACGCCATCGGGCGCAAGCCGGTGATCGTGGCCGGCATGCTGGTGTACGCGTTGGCTTCGGCGGGCGCGGCGTTGTCGACGACCTATCCGATGTTGCTGCTGTGTCGCGGCCTGCAAGGCATGTGTGCCGGGGCCGGGTTGGTGGTGGGACGCGCAGTGATTCGCGACACGTACGCGGGGCCGGCGGCGCAGCGACTGATGTCGCAGGTCATGATGATTTTTGGCATCGCGCCGGTGATCGCGCCGATGGTTGGCGCGCAGTTGCTGTTGGTGGGCGGCTGGCACGGCATCTTCTGGCTGCTGACGGCCGCTACCGTGATCCTGGCGGGCGTGTTGATGTGGGTGCTGGACGAGAGCCATCCGCCGGCGCAGCGTACGCGGTTTGCGCCGCGACCTTTGCTGGCCAGCTATGTGTCGTTCGGGCGCGATCGCCTGTTTTGGCCACTGCTGGTTTCCAGCTCGGTCAACTTTGCCGGTTTGTTCCTGTATATCGCTTCGGCGCCGCAGATCGTGCGCGGCTTGCTGGGTTTGTCCGCGCAGGGCTTTCCGTGGTTGTTTCTGCCGGTGGTGATTGGCTTGATCTCCGGTGCGTGGCTGTCTGGTCATCTGGCCGGTCGGCGCAGCATTACCGTTACCGTGAGCCTCGGCTACGTGGTGATGCTGTTGGCGTGCGCGGCGCACCTACTGCTGGCACTGGCGTTACCGACGCCGCGGCTACCATGGTCCATGTTGCCGCTGGTGTTGCACGGCGTGGGCGTGCAACTTGCGTTTCCGACGCTGACGTTGTTGCTGCTGGATCGCTTTCCGCACCATCGTGGCGGGATTTCATCGGTGCAGGCGTTTGCCAGCCTGCTGCTCAGCGCCGTGGTGGCTGGCGTGCTGTCGCCCCTGCTCTCCGCCAGCATGTTGCACCTCGCGCTGGGTGCCAGTGCGTTCACCCTGATCGGTGTGGCCTCGTGGTTCTGGCATGGGCGCATACGCCGCGCACAGCCGGCGCCGCCGTTGCCGCGCGATGTCGTGCTGCAGGCACAGATCACGCAGCCGCGTTGATTGCTGCCGGGGGCCGTCCGCAACATCTGCAGTCTGTCACCTGGGCTGAAGCGTCTTGTTTACCCTCCGGCAAGCAGGGGCGGTGTATAAGCCGATACAAGGACGTGTGACAGGTGGACGAGGTAATGCGCAGGAGGCAGTGATGAGCATGCGTTGGGCAAATTCGGCGGCGATCGCCGAGTACGTGGGACAGCATTCGCGCGAGACCCCGTTGCAGGTGCGGTTGCGTGAGGAGACGGCGCTGTTGCC
>DATCWU010000440.1:0-2814 GCA_036566165.1 Rhodanobacter sp.
TGCACTGCAAAACCTGCGACATCAAGGATCCGTACGAAATCATCACCTGGGTCACGCCGGAAGGCGGCGCGGGGCCGAATTATCAGAACCTGTGACGTGCCGAGGGCAATCCGCTGATCGGCAATCTTTCATGGCGACTGAAACGCCTCGGCTATCTGCTGCAACGCATGCGCAGCAGCGTGGCGTTGCGCGGCTGGCGCGGTACCTGGGCGCGCCTGCGTCAGGAATTCCAGTCACGACCTGAAGTCGACGAGGACCTTTCGCTGTTGCCGCTAGACGCACCGTTCTCGCCGTTCGTCTTGCCCGATCCCGACGCACCACAGGTATCCATCATCATCCCGGTCTACGGCAAACTGGCGTACACGCTGGCCTGCCTGCGCTCGCTGCTGCGCCACAGCACGCAGGCGTCGTTCGAAGTGATTGTGGTGGACGATGTCTCGCCGGATGACAGCGCCACGACGCTGGCACAAATCGGTGGCCTGCACTTGTTGCGCAATACCGAAAACCTCGGCTTCGTTGGCACCTGCAACGCCGGCGCCAACGCGGCGCGCGGCGAGTTCCTGCTGTTTCTGAACAACGACACGCAGGTCACGGCCGGTTGGCTCGACGCACTGCTGCGCTGCTTTGCCGAACGCGCCGACTGCGGCATCGCCGGCAGCCGGCTGGTGTACCCGGACGGCCGCCTGCAGGAGGCCGGTGGCCTGGTGTTTGCCGACGGCAGTTGCTGGAACATCGGGCGTTTCGCGCCACGCGACGCACCGGCATTCCGCTATCGCCGCGAAGTGGATTACGTCTCCGGCGCCGCGCTGTCGATCCGCCGCGAGGTATTCCAGCGCATCGGCGGCTTCGACGCGTGCTACGCACCGGCCTATTACGAAGACACCGACCTGGCGTTTGCGGTACGCCGACTTGGCCTGCGCGTGTATTACGAGCCGACCAGTACAGTGATCCACTGTGAGGGTATCAGTGCCGGCACCGATCTTGACCGCGGCATGAAGCGCTATCAGGCGATCAACCAGGCCACATTCGTCGCCAAATGGAAGGCTGAACTCTCCGCGCAGCCACCGACCAATACTCCGTTGGCGCGCGCCATCCGCTGGCGCGCACGCGGCCGCGTGCTGGTGGTGGACGCCATGACGCCCGAGCCGACGCGCGACTCCGGGTCGCTGCGGCTATGCGCCATCCTGCGCCTGCTCGGCGAACAAGGCTGGAGCACGGCGTTCCTGCCCGACGACGGACACGCCAACGCCGCGCAGATCACTGCACTGGGTGCGCTGGGCACGGAAGTGTTGGGCAAGCCGTGGGTCGCGGACTTGCCGCATTGGCTGCTCACTCACGGCAGCGACCTGCACGCGGTAATCCTGTGCCGGCACATCGTGGCCGGTCAGTACGCGTCGCTGGTGCGCCGTCACGCGCCGCAGGCGCGCTTGCTGTTCGACACCGTGGACCTGCATTTCGTACGCGAACAACGCGCTGCCAAGCTGCGCGGCCAGGCGAGCATGGCGCGCCGCGCCCGTGCATCGCAGCACAGCGAACTGCAGTTGATTGCACACAGTGACGTCACCTTCGTCGTCAGCCCCCACGAACAAGCGCTGCTGGCACGCCTGTTGCCGCAGGCACGGGTGGAACTGCTGTCCAATATCCACGAAGTGCATGGCTGCCGGCAACCGTTTGCCGGGCGCCAGGATCTGGCTTTCATCGGTGGCTATGGCTACCCACCGAATGCCGATGCCATCCACTGGATGGCCACCGAAATCCTGCCGCATCTGCGCGCTGCATTGCCGGATATCCGACTGCACATCATCGGCAGTGTGCCGGACGCAGTGCGCAACGAACTGGCGACACCAGGGCTGGAACTGCACGGTCGCGTCGCCGATCTCACGCCATGGATGGATCGTTGCCTGGCGTCGCTGGCACCGCTGCGCTTTGGCGCCGGCGTGAAGGGCAAGATCAACATGGCGATGAGTCACGGTCTGCCGGTCATCGCCACGCGCCTCGCGGTGGAGGGCATGCAGCTGCAGGATGGCGTCAACGTGTTGATTGCCAACGATCCTGCCGCCATGCTCGCCGCAGTCCAGCGCCTGCAGCACGATGCGGCGCTGTGGACAACCCTGTCCGCCAACGGTCTAGACAACGTGCGTCAGTACTTTTCCAGCGCAGCCGCCGCGGCTACCTTGCAGCGCGTACTGGATTGACCCTTGCTGCATGCACCATGATGCTGCAGCGTCTCCCTCGACTGACCCTCATGGCGCTTCACGAATTCACCAAACACTACCTGTTCTCGTTGCTGCGCGCGGCCTTCCGGCTGACGCCCCTGCCGGTTGCGACTCGCGACCGCCTGCGTCAACGATTCCTTGACCGGCACAGCAGCCTCGTGCCGTCGGGTCCGCGCGGACAAACCGGCAAAACGTCGATAGCCGAACGGCGGCAACGCGTATGTGCCGCTGGGCGCGCCATCGGTTATTTGCCGCGCCGTGCGGGCGAGCTCCCGATGCCATTGCCCTCCACGCTGATCGCATTCTACTTGCCGCAATTTCACTCGATCCCCGAGAACGATGCCTGGTGGGGCGCGGGCTTTACCGAATGGGCCAAGGTGGCCTGTGCCTTACCTCAATTCGAGGGCCACGCCCAGCCACGACTACCCGGCGCACTCGGCTTTTACGACCTACGCCGACCCGAGGCCATGCACCGGCAAATGCAACTTGCGCGCGAATACGGCATCGGCGCGTTCTGCAGCTACTTCTACTGGTTCGCTGGCAAGACCTTGCTGGAAACCCCGCTGCAACAGTGGCTCGCCGACCCGACACTCGACCT
>DATCWU010000444.1:0-1129 GCA_036566165.1 Rhodanobacter sp.
TGGCGGCTGCTTCGACCGCCGCATTGGCATCAAGGATGCCGGCGCCGATCGAGTATTGGCGCGCCGGTTGCACCACTGGCCGGTAGGCCGTCTTTTGCAGAATGTCGAGTACCTGATCTGGTTCAAGCAGGGGCAGGCGCAACATCTTGCGCGCGCCCTGCATCAACGCCACCGTGCCCGAGACATGTGGTGCTGCTTGCGAGGTACCAGCAAAGCCGCCGTACGTGGTGCCGACGGGCACCGGTGTGGTATCGCCGTTGTTCAGTGCCTGCCAGACAAAGCCGTCATAGGAGATGACGCCCGTACCCGGATCGTCATCCTGGAACACGCCGCCGCCCGGTGCGGCAATTTCCACCGACGAGCCATAATTGGAGTAGTAGGCACGCTTGCTGGTGATACCCGTGGCCGCCACGGTGATGACACCTGGACAGCTGGCGGGCGTATAGCGGCTGGCATCATCGTTGCTGTTGCCGGCAGACACCACCACCACGGCGCCAAGGTTGATGGCACGCCGCACAGCCTGCAGAGTCGGATCGTTGCCGGTGCACCTGCCGCTGCCACCCAGGCTGAGGTTGATCACATCCGCCGGATTCCGGTTCTTCGGCACGCCGTCAACCCGGCCGCCAGCCGCCCAGACAATCGCATCGGCGATGTCGCTGGCATAGCCACCACAGTGGCCCAGCACACGTACCGGAAGAATTTTCGCGCCAAAGGCAATCCCGGACATGCCCAGCGCATTGTCGGTCAATTCTGCTCCAGCGGTACTGGCTACATGCGTACCGTGCCACGAGCTGGCTTCCGCCGGGGTGTCCGGGGCGCATTCATTCGCGGCCGTCCAATCGCCCAGATCCCAACCACCTGGCGCGCGCTCGTCGGTCGCCCGACCCGAAACAAATGCATCGGAGATGAAGTCATAGCCGGCATCGGCCAGCGTCGTATCGACGTCGACATGCCGGGTGATCCCGGTATCCAGCACGGCAATCACCATGCGGTCGCCGTCCGCAATATCCCAGGCATCGTTGACGCTGGTGCCGCCGAAATTGGCGTCCCCGAAGAAAGTGACCGTTCCGCTGGGTTGCTTCAGGTTCCACTGGTAGTTGGCGTAATAGGTATCGCTGGGGGTGAAAGT
>DATCWU010000450.1:0-1122 GCA_036566165.1 Rhodanobacter sp.
CCGCCGGTCGCGCCCCGTCGCGCCTGGCGGCCAGCACCACGGCCAGCGCTGCGCGCAATCCCTGCACCGCCTGCAGATCGGCCGCCTCAACCGCGCCCGACCACGCCAGCCGCGCCGATTCCGCTCGCAGCCACGCCGCCAACGCCGCGGGTGTCTCCAGCAGGTCCACGTCGATCCCGCCGCGGCGCACGCGCGTGTTCACCAAGTCGAGCGATAGCGGCTCGCCAAGCAGTGGAAAGTGAAACGAAGCAGCCATGCGGCCAAACCCTGCAGAGTCACCCTGAGTTGTCAGCATACTAATGGGTAGATACATTAGTCAAAGCCAGGGCGTGGCAATCCGCGTCAGGCAGCAGCAACCGAAGGAGGCAAACCGCCATGGCGGAATCAACGCAGTCCACCTATCCCACCACCGCGTCAACAAACGGCAGCACACACACCGTGCAACACCGTACCGTGACGATCGATGGTCTGGAGATTTTCTATCGCGAGGCCGGTCCGGCCGGCGCGCCCCTGCTGGCTCTGCTGCACGGCTTCCCCGCCGCGTCACACCAGTACATGACGCTCATCGACCGACTGAGCGACCAATTCCACCTGCTGGCGCCTGACTACCCCGGTTTCGGTTACAGCAGTGCGCCCGCTTCCAGCAACGCCGGCGGCAGCTTCGCGTACACGTTCGATCACCTGGCCGACATCACCGAGCACTGGCTGCGTCACCTCGGGGCGACCAGATTTTTCATGTACGTGTTCGATTTCGGTGCGCCGGTCGGCTATCGCATCGCCAGCCGCCATCCGGACTGGATCCAGGGCGTGATCGCGCAGAACGGCAACGCCTACGAGGCCGGGTTGGGACCCAGCATGCAGCCGGCAGTGAAGTACTGGGCTGACCGCGCCGGCATGGAAGCCACCGTGCGCGGCGCACTTACCCTCGCTGCCACGCGCGCCCAGCACGTCGATGGCGCCACCGATCCGCAGCGGATCAACCCCGACAACTGGACGCTGGACCAGCACTGGCTTGACCAGCCCGGCCGCGCGCAAGTGATGCTTGACCTGCTGTACGACTACCAGTCCAACGTGGCGCTGTACCCGACGTGGCAACGCTGGTTGCGCGAACGGCAGCCGCCA
>DATCWU010000452.1:0-13063 GCA_036566165.1 Rhodanobacter sp.
CGCTGCAGCGCCGCCACGTCGTTCGCTTGGATTGGACGCAGGCGCAACAGACGCCCGTCCTGCACGGTGACTCGCTCACCATGCATGTCGAGCACTGCCAGCGGAGCGAAACGTTCACGGCTGTGCGGCGGTAATGGTGCGTTGGACGCCGGCGGAGTGAAATCAATGATGGAATGACTTGCGCGCATAGCCATACTGTAGCGTATTGAATGCACTGCAACATGAACAAAACACCCACAGGGTATGTGTTTGTACCGATATCATGCTGCGCCGCTCAAGGTACGCCGACGCTCGCCAAGGTAGCGTCATCGACGTGTGTGCGAGGTACCGCCTGATCGACAGCACTTCGTGTTCCCGGGTGAAGGGGAGTCCACCGGGATGTCCTGGCGAGGCAGCCCGTACCTACCAGGTCAAATCATCCGGCACAGCAAACCGTGCGTAATACGCGTCGTCGTTGTCATCGCCACCCGAGCGCTCCGACTGCGCGTGATCGAGCACGATCAGCGTGGCGTCACGCGCGTAAATCATGTCGGCGGCCACACGTGGCAGCAGGGCGAAGGTTTGTTCGTAGCGAACCACGATCAGCTCACCAGCCGCCAGTTGCGCACGCTGTGCTGCACTCACCAGCACTTCCTTGATCCTGTCGCCGTCGGTGAAACGGTAGGCAATCTCGCCCTCGTTCTTGACTTGATGACTGGCAATGATCTGTCGCGCTTGCACGTGTTGTTCGCTGGCACGCACCTGCGCGTTGTGCGCGGCCGCCAAGGCGCGATCATGCTCGGCACGTTCCGCCTGCAACCGCTGCACATCGACCTTGTCCGCATCCGTCCCGGACCCGGCCCGCCGCTGTTTTGCCTGCTGGCGAATGATCTGCGCCGCCTTGTCCTTCTTGACCAGGCCGGCCTTGAGCAATTGTTCCTGCAACGGGTTGCGCATGAGGGGGCAGTGTTAGGTATGGAGCTGGCAGGAAGCCATTGTAGCGTGCGACTGGGGAGCAACGGTCCAGTACAACACGCCATGCCGGTGCGGGTCTGTGCGTCGACGTAGTGCGTAGCGGCGTAATCTCCCAGACAGATTTGCGCGGCAACCTCGTTCAGGGGCCAGCTGCAATGCCGCAATCTATACTTGTGTACAGCCGAGGGGGTTACTGCGGCCTGCTCAGGTGGTCTCAATCGGGGTCAATGTTTTCATGGACAACAGTGGCAAAACACCAGTCGACGTTGCCAGCAGGCGCGCCTCCGGGCCGCGGGGAACTCGGCTTTTTTCCACTGCGCAGTTGCGCCAGTACTCCGATGCAGTCGCTTCGGCGGTAGATCGCCGCGCCAGCATTCACGAACCGGTGCTCGAAGGTCTCAGCGCCGGACTTCACATGCAACGTTTCACCTTGCGTGCTGGCCGGCAAGCCATCGGCCGGGGCAGCGACAATGACATTATCGTCGACGACCCGAGTGTCTCGACTGCCCACGCCTGGATCATCAACCAGCATGGTCGGTACCTCATCATGAACACGCTTTCCACCAATGGCACATTCGTGAATGACCGGCGCATCCATGAAGCGAGCCTTAAACACGGCGATCACATCCGGCTGGGGCGGGCCGAACTGGTGTTTCTGACGCGCGAGAGTGGCGCGACCGATCCCCGGCGCGTGCGCTGGGTGGTTGTTGCATTGGCGGCGCTCCTTGCGCTGAGTGCCCTGGTCTGGTGGCTGGTCTGATTCGCGCGCCATGATTGAGCGCGATATCCCGCACAAGGTTGGCCGCTATCGTATCGACGGAATTCTCGGCGAGGGCGCAATGGCCGTCGTCTACGCCGGCTTCGACCCGGATATCGAGCGCCAGGTTGCGATCAAGTGCCTGCACCGGGAGGTCGCTGCCGATCCTGCCTTCCGCCGCCGCTTTCTGGCTGAGGCGCGTGCCGCTGGCCAGCTCACGCATCCGCACATTGTCACCATCTTCGATGCCGGCGAGACGGACGATGGTCGTGCTTACATCGCGATGGAACGACTCTCGGGCGAGGCGCTGGCCAGTCGGGTCGCACGCGAGGGGTGTCCGCCGCTGCCGGTAATCATGGATCTGGTCGGGCAGATTGCTGCCGCGCTCGACTACGCTCACGCCCAAGGTGTCGTCCACCACGACATCAAACCCGAGAACATCATGCTGACCGACGGCTGGCAGCATGCCAAGGTCAATGACTTCGGCATTGCCGAGCGCTGCGGGAGACGGGGTGTCGCCGCTGCTCCGCGCACCGAGGTGGGTGGCACCCCGGCCTATATGGCCCCCGAGCACTTGCGCGGCCAGGCCACCGACGCACGCAGCGATCTGTTTTCGCTGGGAGTGGTCTTGTACTGGCTGCTCACCGGCAAGCTGCCGTGGCCGGAAACCGGCGACGTGGAACAACTGATTCGCGAGCGCGAGCAGATGCCCACGCCGTCGATACAGCCACGTGACCCGGCCGCCCCGTCAATCCTGCTGGATGTAGTGCGCACCTTGTTGGCGCCTGTGGCCAGCGCGCGCTACCAGCGAGGCACCGAGGTTGTCGACGATCTGCAACTGGCGCGTCGTGAGTACGAGCGCCTGCACGAAAAGCCGCTGGCCAGCCATATCACCTCGCTGCGGTTGCGCTGGGTCGGTATTCTGGGTGCCGTTTTGAGCTTGACCCTGCTACTCGGGCTGACCACCATCCACACCAGGCAGAACATCGCCGTCACCGGTCTGGCCCTGGATTTCGGCAGTTCGCTGGGACGCATGATCGCTGCTGAATCCGCCGAAAACCTGCTGCTGGGCGACAGGGCCGCGACTCGCGCGCTGGTCGAGAGCATCGCGCGCAATCAACAGATCGATTACCTTGCGATCGCCGATCGGTACGATGAAGTCATCGCCAGTACACGGCCCGAGCAAGTTGGCCACAGGCTGCCCGCATTGACTGGACAGCAGCTGGCGCGACCCGGGGATATCGACAGCTACCGCAGCCAGGCTGCGAATGGTGTGCGTGGAAACGAGATGCTGCTGTTCGCCGTGCCTGTGCGCTACCAGACCGCGACGGTGGGCGCGCTACGCTTGGGGATCAGCACTGCGCCGCTTCGCTCCGCGCAGAAGGCAACACTGTGGGTCATCATCGCCGTGCTGGTGGTGACGCTCGTGGCGGTGGTGGGTGCGGCGTACTGGCTGTCACGGCGGTTGCTGGCCCTGCTGGATCTCCTCAGCGCCGCGCTGCTGCGCGTGGCGCGCGGCGATTTTCACTACCGCATCCGCTTGGCGCGCCGCGATGAACTGGGCCGCCTGTTTGCCACTTTCAATTTGATGAGCGGCGCCCTGCAGGCGCGTGAACGCCCCCCGGGAAAACCCATCGGTTTGGACGCGACCGACGATGTCAGTCGTCCCACGCAGATCATCCCGGTAATCGCGCGCAACGACCGCAGCGCCGGAAAGCCCGACTGACCTGATCGGTCGGGCGTTGACGTCAATATTGCTTGAGACGCTGCTTGAGTTCACGTGCCCGCGTCCGGTAGACCACGGCCGGCTCGTAGCCTGGATCGATAGCCAGCACGTGATCCCACAAGTCGATGGCCGGATCCAACTGCTGGTTGCGGTACAGCACGATCGCGCGCTGGTGGTAGGTAACCACCAGCTGTTGGCGCAGGGACGTCATTTCCGGTCCGGTCGGCTGTAGACGTGGATTGATGAGCAGCGCTCCGTCAAGCCGGGCCAGCGCTTGCTCTTTGTGCCCTTGGCTGAGCAGGACCGCGCTTTCCCGCTGCAGCCGTTTTGCCTTCGCTGCCGGTGTTTCCGTGACGGCCATTGACGAGGAATCCGCCGATGGTGCACTTGGGGTCCTCGGCTCCGTACCGTGGATATCGTTGGCACCTTGCGCAGGCGCCTTCGGCATGGTGGATGTATTGGCCGCCGCCAGGGGGAGGCGCACGGTCTCACCCTTGCGCAATCGCGAAGGGTTTGCCGAGTCGTTGTAGCGAGCGAGAACCAGGAACAGGCTCGGATCGCCGAGGTAGCGGGCGGCCAAGCTGCTGTAGGAATCGTCCGCCTGCACTACGTAGTTTCGCGACGAGTGGCCGAGCATTTGGTCCGGATCGACCGTGAGCTGGCGCAACATGGCTTGTGCAGACCGGTCGCCCGGATGCTGGGCCAAGTAGTGCCGCAGCGCGCGTTCACCTTCTGCATAGTGGCCGTGCTGGAGTTGGTCGTTGATGATCGTCGCCAGCGAAGAGGTGACGGGATCCCCGGCTTGCGCATTCTCGACAGTGGGTATGAATCGCGTGGTTCGGTGCGGAGCCAGCTGCTCGCCGACTCGCGACTTGAGTTTGTCCACCTGTGCACAGCCCGCGATGCCAAGCATCGCCAAAAGCGCCAAGGCCGACAGCAACCGTATCCACCGCTGTTGCCGGCAACCTCCTGCTTGTTTCGCCACCATGTGCTTCACCTGCCTCCACGAACTGACCATCAGGCCACCGCGTCATCACGTTGGCTTGCTGGTGGGTCGAGTTTTCTCGATCGTAGCGTGCCTGTGCAGCTCGCCAACCACTCTTTCCAGCCTATCCGGACCAGGATCAGCGCGACATTGTCACCCGTATCTCCACCACGCTCCATCGCCCGGGTCAGGGCTTCACGCAAGGCATTGCGTTGGTCGTGGCGGCATGCCAACCGCGCCAGCTCAAGCGTCGACAGATGTTCCCAGACCCCGTCACTGCACAGTGCGAACGCTTGTCCCGGCCGCAGCGAGGCAAAGCCATGATCGACCTGCGGCGGTTGCGGGCCACCCAATCCGCGCAGCAGCAGGTGCTGGTCGGGTGCACTGGCCAGTTGTCCGGCAGCCAGCTCACCGCGGCGAACCCTGAGTTGAGCCACGCTGTGATCTTCAGTGCGGTCCAGGCAATGTCGGCCCTGAAACCGATACAGACGGCTGTCGCCAACGTGCGCCCAGTGCACGCTATTGCCCTTCATCAGCAATGCCACCACCGTCGAATGCGGTTCGCCGCTGGTCAGGTCTGCGCCACGCCGGCGCAATTCGTGGTGTGCGTCCTGGCATAGTGTTTCGAGAAACAGGGCACCGGGCTGGTCACGCCAGGTGCCACGCGCCCAAAGCTGGCGGGTCACCTCCATCACGCCGGCAGCGGCCAGTTCACCCGCACCATCCCCACCCATGCCGTCGGCCACCACCAGCAGGCGTACATGTGAACCGGGATCATGCAGACAGATCAAATCATCCTGTTGCGTCGGCCGCCCGCCCCGTGCGCGACCGGCGGCAACCAGCCGCGAGATATGCATCTCGATTTGCTTGTCCATTGTCCGGGAGCCCCTGGCGACCGCACTAGCACTGCTGTGCACCGCAGGCGTGTTGCGTTCGTCGCGCAGTATAAGCTTCACCAAGGAACTTTCCTGCAGCACCGGCAGTGGTGACAGAACGCGCGGCCGTTGCGTATCGAAATCACGCCAGGGTGAAATCAACGCGCACGCCTTGATCGCCGCCGAAGGCGGGCTACGTGCCGATGATGAGACTCTTCAGTCCGCGAAATCCGGCTCAAAAAAGCTCCAGCGGATCTCGCTGAATTCCGCTTTCATGGCCGCCTCGACGGTGTTGATGGCCTCGATCAGGGTGCGGTTGTCGGCACCGGGCTGCATGCGCGCCTTGACTGCCACCATGACGTCCGGGCCCATTTGCACGGTGACCAGATTCAAGATCTCGGCAACTTCCGCGCGTGCCTGCAGGAAGTGCATCAGCTCGTCGCGCCGGCGCGGTTCCACGCCTTGTCCGATCAGCAGCGCCTTGACCTCAATGGCCACCAGCACGGCCACCACGATCAGCAGTACGCCAATGGCGATCGTACCGGCGGCGTCGAACAGCAAATTGCCGGTGAGCATGGTGGCGCCGACGGCGAGCGCGGCAATACACAGGCCGAGCAGCGCGGCCAGGTCCTCGCCGAAGATCACCAACAGTTCACTGGAGCGGGTTTCGCGGAACCATGTCCACAGATTCTGTGTGCCACGCGATTTGTTGACCTCATGCATGCAGCCGCGCATGGAAATACCTTCAGCGACGATGGCGAACATCAGCACGCCCAACGCCAGCCACGCCCACCGCAATGGCTCCGGGTGGGTCAGCTTGTGGATGCCCTCGTAGATGGAAAACATCCCGCCGACGCTGAACAGCAGGATGGCGACGAGGAATGACCAGAAGTACAACGCCCGCCCCCAACCCAGCGGGTATTCGTCGGACGGTGGCCGCTTGGCCTGGCGAATGCCGAGCAGCAGCAAGCCTTGATTGCCGCAGTCGGCCAGCGAGTGCACAGCCTCGGCCAGCATGGCCCCGGAGCCGGTGACGAGCGCAGCAAACAGCTTGGCCAGGAAAATGACGAAGTTGGCACCCAGTGCGAGCAGGATGGCCTTGACGGGATTGGCGTGACCGGATGACATGCAGCGGCGCTCCCTGATGGTGAAGTCGGCGGTCCAGCGGTGACCGTGGGTGGCGCAAAGAGCCTCAGCGAATGCCGACACCCAAGCCCACGCCAAAGTGCACGTTGCTGCGCCCCTTGGTCATTTCCTCGGCGCTCCATACGTGCGATTGCGCCACGCTGACCAGCGGAAACACATAGTCGGCCTCACCGACCTTGCCGGCGCGGCTGCCGTTGAGCCTGCCGCTGATCGTCATCAATGCGCCAGGCGGGTAATCCAGCGGCTCCACGTAGCCGGACATCACGGCGATGAAGCGACCGTTGCCGCTGTCGTTGGCCTTGGGCCGCTGCGAAGAATCCAGCGGATACGCCAGCAGCTCGATCTCGCTGTAGTCGGCGAAGTTTTTTACTTGCACGATGCGGCCGCCCCAGATGACCTCGCTGTTGACGAAACGCTCCGGTGTCTGCGCCACCTGGAATGGTGCAGCGGCAACGGCGGGGCCGGTCGTCTTGTAGAGCGGTGCCGGCGCGCACGCGGTAAGCGCGCAAGTCAGCAAAAGGCCGGAGAGTGGCAGCAGGGAGTGGGCAACGACGGACATGATCGAACTCCGGTGGTTGAGGGTTAAATCGCGACTACCCGTGGTGGCCGGGTCATGGTAATTGTCGCCGACAGCAGTGTGCGCGATTGGCGCTGTGAAGGCGAAGCCGAACCGTGAGTTGTGGCTTAGTCAGGGCGTGTCTGCGTCGTATGATTACTTGGTCGGCATTGAAGTCCACTCCAGCGCTGGCGATGGTTGGCCGCCGATGCCGATCCGATCTGACCATGCGTCTACGCTACAACAAGCCGTGTCGTGCGCGTGGCGGGTGCGGTGTCGTGCCATCAACGTGAACGGTCAGGACGGGACGGATGCAGCAGGCGTGACGCCGGCAACGGGCTGGGCTCCGGCAGCTCGGCGCCTTCCTCGCGCAGCCAGTCCAGATGCCACGTCGCTGGCTTGTCCTGGGTGAGCAGGCTTGCCAGAGCGCGCATGGAAGCGCGCAAGGTGTCGTCCAGATTCCATGGTGCATTCAAAATCACCATGCCCGCACCGTTGAGCCGCAGTGGTGTGTTGTCGGCGTGCACAAGAATTTCCGCACGTAACACACGCTTGGCGTTGCTGCGTTGCAAACCGTGCAGAAACGGCTGTACCTGGCTGCGCAGCTTGATCGGATACCACACTGCGTAAATTCCGGTCGGCCAGCGCTGCAGAGCCCCTTTCAGGGCCTTGTCGATCAGTTTGTATTCTGCTTCCTGCGCTTCGTAGGGCGGATCGATCAGCACCAGGCCGCGCTTTTCCTTTGGCGGCAGCAGGGCTTTCAGCGCCGCGTAGCCGTCGCGCTGGTGTACGTGCAGGCGTGGGTCGCGGTGCAGCAGGGTGCGCAACTTGGCTGCTTCTTCCAGATGCAATTCACACAGCTGGGCACTGTCGCCGGGGCGCAGCAAGCTTGCCACTTGCAACGGAGAGCCAGGATATTGTTTCAGCCCAGCCGCGTTGCCCGCACTGCGCAGAATATTGTCACGCAAGCGCTGCAGCAGTGGCGGCATTTTTTCTGCCGGGTGTAGTCGCGCGATGCCGTCCTTGTATTCGCCGGTCTTGCTTGCCTCGAAACCATCCAGCGCATAGTTGCCGCTGCCGGCGTGGGTTTCGACATAGCAGAACGGTGTCGGCTTGGCTTGCAGCGCCTCGATCAGTGCCAACAGCACAGTGTGCTTCAGGACATCGGCAAAATTGCCGGCGTGATAGGCGTGGCGATAATTCATGGCAGTCACGACAGACAGGAACGGGAAGTATAGAGGCGCTGCTGACCCAAGCCGGTCAGTGGTCAGGAGAGGGTGGGGTGCCGAGGATGGTTCGTTCGAGTCAATTTCGTGCCTGGTTCGACAACGTCGTCACCAATGGGATCAACCGGCCGTGGTTTGCCCGGAGCCGGTCGAAGGATTTACCCGGTTTTTTCTGACGTTTTGTCCACCGCTTCTACACATGGACGCGGTCACGCTCCGTGCGTTGCGCTGCTGCAACCGGTCGAGCCGCTTGGCCCGATTGCCCATCCAAGCGGAGCAGTACATGAACTTTTCACCGAAAGCGATCGTGGCGGCGCTGGCGCTGGGTCTTTGCCTGGCGGCCAGCGGCGCGTATGCGCAGGACATGGCGCCCGCACCCGCATCTAGCAGCATGGGCCACATGGACAGCGGCATGCCGCACAACAAGATGATGAAGCACAAAATGAACGACAGCATGCACAAGATGCCGGCGACGGTGAAATCGGTGGACGCCACTACCGGCGTGGTTGGCGTGGAAACCGAAGGCATGGCATTGACGCTTCATTTCCCGCCGAAATCGTTGGCCGGTCTGAAGGTCGGCGACAAGATCACGTTGCACATGGGTTTCAGCAAATAGTTGGCGGTGTTGCAACGTGATGGGTTCAGCTGGCTGGCGTCGCCCGGTCGGTGCGATCCCTGCATGGACGCCAGTCCAGAGTTGTGGCGCGTTGGCGCGATAACCTAAGCTGCTCCCGTGAAACGAACCCCACCTCAAACGTCACGATCGCCGACCCTGCGGGTTTTGGCGTGGCTGGCATGGCTGGTTCTGGCCGCCAGCCCGGTCGTCGGCATGCCTGTCGGGATGCTGGACGGGGCACCGCCGGTTGCTCACGGCACTGCGCAGGTGCACACCATGGGCCATGGTCAGGCGACCTCCGCGTCGGTGGATGACTGTTGCCATGAGCCATTACTGCTGACCGGCCAGCATGCGGATCCTGATTGCCGTTGCGCCGGGGTGTGTTGCAGTGCATTGCCCGTGATGGCACTGGCGCCACTGACGCCATTCGCGTTGGCTGACCGACCGGTTTCGCGGCTCGCTGGCAGCGCACCTGCCTTCGTCAGGGCTCCGCCGTTGCGGCCACCGTTGGCCTGACTCTCTTTCGCTTTCGAGGAGCCTGGCTTGCGATCGCACTGCGACGAACGCGGCCAAGCGTCAGTGATCGGCATCGTTTCGCGATGCCTTCGCCCCGGAGAGATCCGTGAAAAATTCTTCCCCGCCTGCGACCGATGCGTCGCGCCGGCGTTTCGTGCAAGGGCTCATCGTAAGTGGCGCTGCTGCCAGCCTGGGTCTGCTGCGCCCGGACGACGTCTGGGCACTGACCAGTCCGGGGCAGCCCACGGTGCTCGGTGGCACCGATTTTACGCTGGATGTGCTCGAGGCGCCGGTCAACTACACCGGTGCAACGCGTCTGGCAGTCACCGTCAACGGCAGTGTCCCTGGTCCCATCCTGCGCATGCGCGAAGGCACCACCGTCACCTTGCGCGTGCGCAACCGGTTGCGCACGCCAACCTCGATGCACTGGCACGGCATCGTCTTGCCGTTTCAGATGGACGGTGTGCCAGGTATCAGTTTTGCCGGCATCGCACCAGGCGAGACATTTGTGTACCAGTTCAAGCTGCGCCAATCGGGCACGTACTGGTACCACTCGCATTCCGGATTTCAGGAGCAGGTCGGGCTGTATGGGCCGCTGGTGATCGAACCGGCCGGCCCCGAACGCAATCCAGCCGATCGCGATTACGTGGTCATGCTCAACGACTGGACCGACGAGAACCCGGAACGCATCTACGCCAAACTCAAAAAGCAGAGTGACTACTACAACTTTGCCCAACCCACGGTGCCGGATTTTTTTCGCGATGTGCGGGAGAGGGGGCTGAGCAGGACGCTGGCCATGCGCAGGATGTGGAACACCATGCGCATGAATCCCACGGACTTGAGCGACGTCTCCGGTGCCACCTATACCTATCTGCTGAACGGCGTGGCGCCAGCCGGCAACTGGACTGGCATCTTCCGGCCCGGCGAAAAAGTCCGCCTGCGTTTCATCAACGGTTCGGCATCCACCATCTTCGATGTGCGCATTCCCGGCCTGAAGATGACGGTGATCGCAGCCGACGGTCAGGACGTCGAACCGGTATCGATCGACGAGTTCCGCATCTCCGTGGCCGAGACCTATGACGTCATCGTCGAGCTACAGGAGGAGCGCGCCTACACCATATTCGCCCAATCAATCGACCGCACGGGTTACGCGCGCGGCACGCTGGCGCCGCGACCGGCGATGCAGGCCGAGGTGCCAGCCATGGATCCGCGCGTCTGGCTGGGCATGCAGGACATGATGGGCACCATGCCGATGGGGGACATGCAGCACGGCGGTGCGCATGGTGCGACGACAGCGATGTCCGGCAAGGATCACGCCGGCATGGCTGGCATGTCCAGGCCCATGCCGGAAAATGGTGACGGCTTGGTGGGCACTGCACCGCTGGTGCGTCACGCCCGCACCGAATATGGCCCCGGTGTGGACATGCGCGTGGACCTGCCGCGCACGAACCTTGACGATCCGGGCGTCGGTCTGCGCGACAACGGTCGACGCGTGTTGACCTATGCCGACCTGCACACCATCAACGGCCCGCTCGATACCCGTCCACCCGGTCGCGAAATCGAACTGCATCTGACCGGCAACATGGAACGTTTCACCTGGTCGTTCGATGGCGTGAAGTTTTCCGCTGCCAAACCGGTGCACTTCAACAGCGGCGAGCGCCTGCGCATCGTGCTGGTCAACGACACGATGATGAATCACCCGATCCATCTGCACGGCATGTGGAGCGAGCTGGAAAGTCCTGATGGCCAGTTTCAGGTCCGCAAGCACACCATCAACGTGCAGCCGGCACAGCGTATTACTTACGCGGTGTCCGCCGACGCCCCGGGGCGCTGGGCCTACCACTGTCATCTGCTGTATCACATGGAAGCGGGCATGGTTCGCGAAGTGGTGGTGGCATGAGCACGTGTCGGGATGCTGCCGCCGACATCCCGCACCGTTTGGTGTGGCTGGTGTTGTTGTGGGCGGCGTTTCCGCTGGCCGTGCCGGCACAGAGGGCAGGTGTCGCCGCCAGCAGTTCGGCCAGCATCGACGTCACACCGATGTCCGGCATGGATCACACTGGCGTGTCGGGCGTGGCGCTGCCGGCAGCAGCGTCCAGCGCGGGAAAGCCGACGCCCACGCCGGAAAAAAATGGAAAGCCCGTCGTGGTTTCGACTCCACCGCCGCAGCGTGCGGGCAGCACCCATGGCGCAGACCACGATGCGATGCCGGACATGGGCGCTCTGCCGCAACCGGGCCCGCCGTCGGTTCACCTTGATGACCCGGCGGAAGCAAGCCACCCCCATATGCCGGGCAGGGACCACGCCCCCATGTCCGATATGGCGCCCGCTACCAGGTTGGGTGCAGCCAGCGCAGGCGGCGTGCAGGGCATGGATCATGGCAACAGCACATCCGCGACGCATCACGCCACTTCCGCGGCGCACGGCACGACGGGGGGCGAGCACATGGGCCCGATGCAGGGTGGCAGCGCGCCGCCGAATGCGCGCAGTCCCGATTATTCCGACGGGTTCCACTACGGTCCCATGGAAAGCATGGAGATGCATGACAACGCGCCAATGAGCATGTTGCTGCTCGACCAGCTTGAGGCGTTTCACGCCAGGGATGGCAATGGTCAGGCGTGGGAGGCGCAAGGCTGGTATGGCAACGGCGCCGACAAGTTGTGGATTCGCACCGAGGGCGGGCGCAACCGTGGCAGGCTCGAAGAGGCTGAGGTAGAAGTGCTCTGGAATCGCAACGTGGCGACGTTCTGGAGCAGGCAGCTGGGCGTACGCCATGAGTGGGGTGGGGGCCCGGATCGCGACTGGATTGCGTTTGGATTGCAGGGGCTGGCACCCTACTGGTTTGAGCTGGAAGCCACGGCCTATGTCGGGTCATCCGGTCGCAGCGCAGCCCGTTTGCGCGCCGAGTACGAATTGCTGTTCACGCAGCGGCTGGTCCTGCAACCGGAGCTCGAGGTCAATGTTTACGGACAGTCAGATCCAGCCCGGCGGATCGGCAGCGGAATCTCGGACGCGCAACTTGGCCTGCGCCTGCGCTACGAGATGCACCGGGAATTCGCACCATACATTGGCGTAGTCTTGACCCGGCGCTACGGTGCTACTGCCGGTTATGCGCGGCGGGATGGTCATCCACTGCAGGACCGGCAGTTCGTTGTCGGCATGCGCATCTGGTTCTGAGGAGAACTGCATGAAACCGTTTACCGTGGTCGTCAGCACAGTCGTCGTCAGCGCCGTAGTCGCGGTGGCTGGCTTGTATGCGTTTGCGTATTCCGGCATCTACGACATCGGCGCGGACAGTCACCACACCAAACCGGTTGCAACCTTGATTGGAGCCCTGCGCGAGCGCTCGATCGAGCGGCGCGCACAAGGTCTGGTAGCGCCGAACCTGGAAGATCCGGCGCTGATACTGAAGGGCGCTGGTCAATACGCGGCCATGTGTACTGGCTGTCACCTGGCGCCCGGCATGGCGGAGAACGAAATGCGTCCAGGCCTGTATCCGCGGCCACCGAACCTGTCCAGGTTTGCGCCGGATGCGCGCGAGGCGTTCTGGGCGATCAAGCACGGTATCAAGATGAGCGCGATGCCGGCGTGGGGAGCCACGCATGATGATCCGACGATCTGGAGCATGGTCGCGTTTCTGCAGAAGATGCACGCCATGACACCGGCGCAATACAAGGACATCGTCGCGCGCGCGCCAGCGGATGAC
>DATCWU010000023.1:0-2604 GCA_036566165.1 Rhodanobacter sp.
GGGCGGCGGGCGCTCCGGTGGCGGCTTCAGCGGTGGTGGCGGCAGCTTTGGTGGTGGTGGCTCCACGGGGAGTTGGTGATGGCACGCATGCAACGATTGCTGCGCAACCTGTTTGCCGGCTGGTGGCGCATGCGCCGCAGCTTCAATGCCGCGTTGCTGGACGACTTGGCTGCGGCCATCGCGGCTGGCGAGCGCGGGCACCTGGGTGAGCTGCGTTTTGCGGTGGAATCGCGCCTGGGCCTCGCCGCCGTGCTGGCAGGCATGGACGCGACGGCCCGCGCGCGGCAAGTGTTTGCGCAGTTGCGGGTATGGGATACCGAGCTCAATAGCGGCGTGTTGATTTACCTGTTGCTGGCTGAGCATCGCATCGAGATCGTGGTGGATCGCGGCGTCGCACGGCGGGTGTCGCAGGCGCAGTGGGATGCAGTACGCGACACGATGCGCCAGTGCTACGCGCGCGGCCAGTGGCGCGCGGGCAGCTTGCAAGGTATTGCCGCCACACATGCGTTGTTGCAGGCGGCATTTCCCGCCGGCAACAATGGCCAGGCCGACGAGTTGCCGGATCGCCCGGTACTGCTTTGACTTGCGCGCCCGCTGCACGCC
The DNA here is from genome assembly GCA_036566165.1 of Rhodanobacter sp. Taxonomy (GTDB): domain Bacteria; phylum Pseudomonadota; class Gammaproteobacteria; order Xanthomonadales; family Rhodanobacteraceae; genus Rhodanobacter. The sequence continues at coordinate 604 of DATCWU010000023.1, forward strand.
GGCACGGGAAACGGCTGCAGCGGGGCCAGCCCGTTACACTTGGCGTTTTGTCGCCGTACCCATGCCCATGATCCAGCCTTACGTCGTCAATATCGATCCGGTGGCCTTCAGCCTTGGCCCGGTGCAAGTGCACTGGTACGGGCTGATGTACCTGCTGGGGTTTCTCCTGGTCGCCGTGCTTGGCGAGTATCGACGCCGCCACGGTCGCTTGCCGGTCACGCGCGAGGCGCTGGGTGATCTGTTTTTCTATGGCATGCTGGGCGTCATCGTCGGCGGTCGCGTGTGGTACATGCTGTTTTATTACGACGGTGGTCCGCGCTGGATCTGGACCGATCCGCTTGCACTGTTCAAGGTGTGGGACGGCGGCATGAGTTTTCACGGAGGCTTGCTGGGTGTGCTGACGGCGAGCTGGTGGTGGTCGCGGCGCCAGCACCTGCACTTTTTCGATACGATGGACTTTGTCGCGCCGCTGGTGCCGCTCGGGCTGGGGCTTGGTCGGCTGGGCAACTTCATCAATGGCGAGTTGTGGGGCAAGCCGACCACGCAGGCGTGGGGCATGATCTTTCCGCAGGCGCACGCCGAGGATCTGACCGCTGCTGCCAGTGATCCGTCGCTGCTGCAGCAATTGCAGCAGTTCGGTGGCCTGGCGCGCCATCCTTCGCAACTGTACGAAATGCTGCTTGAAGGCGCGGTGATGTTTATCGTGGTGTGGGTGGTGTCGATGAAACCGCGCCCGCGTTATGTCGTGTCTGGCGTGTTTGCGCTGCTGTACGGCGTCTTTCGCTTTGCGGTGGAGTTTGTGCGCGTGCCGGACCCGCAGCTGGGTTATCTCGCCTGGGGCTGGCTGACCATGGGGCAAGTGCAATCGTTGCCATTGATTGTGGTGGGACTCTGGCTGCTGGTGTTGTCACGCCGTGCACCGACCTTGCCGCTGGCCGCAGTGACAGAGGGGGCTCGGAGCGATGCGCGCGTACCTTGACCTGTTGCGCCATGTGCTGGAGCACGGTGCGGAAAAATCCGACCGCACCGGCACGGGAACGCGCAGCGTGTTTGGCTGGCAGATGCGGTTTGATCTGGGCGCCGGATTTCCCCTGGTTACCACCAAGAAATTGCACTTGAAGTCGATCGTGCACGAGCTGATCTGGTTTCTGCGCGGGGACACCAACATTGGCTACCTCAGGGAACACGGGGTCGGCATCTGGGACGAGTGGGCCGATGCCAATGGCGATCTTGGCCCGGTCTATGGGCGCCAGTGGCGTGCGTGGCCAACTGCCGATGGCCGCGTTGTCGACCAGATCGCGTGGGTGATCGAGGAGATCAAGCGCAATCCGGATTCCCGGCGCTTGCTCGTCAGCGCGTGGAATGTCGGCGAGCTGCCGCAGATGGCATTGCAGCCATGCCATGCGCTGTTCCAGTTCTACGTTGCCAACGGCAGGTTGAGTTGCCAGCTGTACCAGCGCTCCGGCGACATTTTCCTCGGTGTGCCGTTCAACATTGCCAGTTACGCGTTGCTTACGCACATGGTGGCGCAGGTGTGCGGGCTGGAGGTTGGCGACTTCGTGCATACGCTGGGCGACGCCCACCTGTACAACAACCATGTCGAGCAGGCGCGGCTGCAACTGTCGCGCGAACCGCGTGCGTTGCCACGACTGCGGCTCAATCCCGAAGTGCACTCGATCTTCGACTTTCGCTACGAGGATGTCACGGTCGAAGGCTACGCTCCGCATCCTGCCATCAAGGCGCCGGTGGCGGTGTGAGTGGTGACTGCACGTTGTCTCGCGCGGGTTGTCGATAGAATGCGTGACGTCTGCTTTCCCCTGCCTGCGGAGTGTTCATGGCCATCTCGCTGATTGCGGCGCTCGACGAAAATTTCGCCATTGGACGCGGCGGCCGGCTGCCGTGGCATCTGCCCGATGACTTGCGCCGGTTCAAACGGCTCACCACTGGCAAGCGGGTGTTGATGGGCTACAACACGGCGTTGTCGATTGGCCGCGCTTTGCC
>DATCWU010000024.1:0-17755 GCA_036566165.1 Rhodanobacter sp.
CACGGTACTGTGGAAATCCGTGCGGTAATGGTCGAGCCTGGCGCCGGCATTGAGCTGCCAGTGCGCGCCAAACTTCACCGTGTCGAAAACGTAGGCTGCGGTGGTGGTGGTCTCGCCATTGGTGTCGGCACCGGTCGGGCCGTACACCAGACCGCCCACGCTGGCATCGGGCCGGTAAAGGTTGGCTGCCGGCCACTGGCTGCCGTTGAGCGCAGCCAAGCCGCGGGTCGCGGCCTTTTCCCGGGTCAGCTCGATACCGGCGCTCAGGTCGTGAGTAACGACACCGGTCGCGAAGTGGGCGACGAGGTTGGTCTGGTTGGTGACAATCCGGTTGGTCTGGCGTTTGAAGGTTGGGTTGCTGCGGGCCAGGGTCCAGGTTGCCGGATCGCTGGGGTCGGGTGTCAGCAGGTTTGCCGCCGTGGCCGTAAACGAGGTCAGCAGGTAGTCCTGCCGCGTGCGGCCCCAGCGCAGCGTGTCGTGCAGCGTGACGTTTCCGGAAAAATCGTGCTCGAAGATCGCGGTGAACAGGTCGGACTGGACATGATCGTGGTCCTGGCGGGTACCGTAGAAATTGTCCGGATCCACCTTTGGCGCGTTGGTGAGGAACGGACGGCTCGGGTCAGGACTGCTGTAGCCGGGCAGGCCAATCGTCGAAACACCGCCATCAGGTACGTTGGTCTGCTTGATGTGCAGGTAGTCGAGATACACACGGGTCGCGGTGCCCAGGCCGAAGGCGAGTGCCGGCGCCACCCCCCAGCGATTGTTTGCCACATGGTCGCGACCGGGCACGCCGCTGTCCTCGCCCAGCACATTGAGGCGGAAAGCGGCATGTTCTCCCACTTGCTGGTTCCAGTCGGCAGTGGCGCGCTGGCGCTGGCCGCTGCCGTAGCTGATCGAGCCGGATACCGCGTCATGCAGCTGCGGCTGTTTGCTGACCAGGTTGACGGCGCCAGCCGGCGCGGTGCGCCCATATTCGGTACCGTCCGGGCCCTTGGTCACTTCCACTTGTTCGATGTTGAACACGTCCCGGGAAATCGTGGCGAGATCACGTACACCGTCCACGAAGATGCTGCCGGAGGTGTCGAAGCCGCGCATGTAGATGCTGTCCCCGGTGTTGGTCGCGCCGTTCTCGCCAACGTAAAACGTGTCCACGCCGGGGCTGTTGCGCAGTGCTTCGGTCAGCGTGGTTGCCCCTTGCTGCCTGATCAATTCCTTGCTGATCACGCTGATGGTCTGCGTCGTGTCGAGCAGCGGCTGGGTGAATTTCGGTGATGACAGGTTGTCGATGCGATAGTCGTCGTCGACGGTGCCCACCACGTTGACCCTCGGCATGCTCTTGGCATTGGCGATCTGCGGCGCTGCGGCGGAAGTGGTGGCAATGTCCGCGGCCAGCGCAGGAAGGGCCAGGGCCAGGCTGGTGAACAAGGTGGCTGCCGTCAGCATGGCGGCGGGTGACGATGACGCCTGGCGCTCGACAGGGTGTTTGCGGGAGGTGATGGCTGCCATGAGGATTCCGTGGATGAATACGTGTAGCGAGTCGACCGGGCCTGGTGAAGCTGGCGAATGCGGGTGTTTCGCAGCGGCTGGATGCAGGTCGTCTGCTCGTCACCGGAGGCGCAGTTGCGGGCCGCGGAAGAAGTGCCGACCAATACGTGTCGAAATCAGGGTTCGGGTCATGCCGCGCTACCGCTTGGTCAAGTCCAATAGCCGCAACAGGGTCATACCTTATTTTTAATGCGAATGATTTGCAATACCATTGTTACCCGAATGTAAGGAGGGTGTGCGGCGAACAAGAAAAAGGCCCCGCATTTGCATGCGGGGCCCTGACTGCATGCCGCCATGCACATGCATGGCAGCGTGTCGTGGTGGTTTTACCAGATGTGCACCTGCTTGTCGGCGGGCCGCACCATGGCGTCACCGGGTTTGCACTGGAACGCTGCGGCGAACGCTTCCATGTTCGACGGCGCGCCAATCGCGCGCAGTTGCGTGGGCGCGTGCGGATCGGTGTTGAGGCGCAGCAATTCCTGTTTCTCACGCGTGGCGCCACGCCATACGCGGGCCCAGTTGAGGAAGAAGCGCTGATCCTGGGTGTAACCGTCGATTTGCTTGTCTGCCTCGGCCGGATGCTTCTTCAGCGCCGCCTGCAGCGCGTCATAGGCCACGTTCAGGCCACCCAGGTCGGCGATGTTCTCGCCCAGCGTCAGCTGGCCGTTGACGTGCGTGTCGGGTTTGTCCTTGATCGGCGTGTAATCGTTGAACTGCTGCACCAGCTTGGCGGTACGCGCGTCGAACTTGGCGCGGTCGGCCTTGGTCCACCAGTTGACATTGTTGCCGGCGCCGTCGAACTGGCTGCCCTCATCGTCGAAGCCGTGGCTGGCTTCGTGGCCGATCGCGGCGCCGATGCCGCCATAGTTGATCGCATCGTCCGCCTGCGCATTGAAGAACGGTGGCTGCAGGATCGCGGCGGGGAAGTTGATCGTGTTGTCGGTCGGGTTGTAGTACGCGTTGACCGTCTGCGGGGTCATGCCCCATTCCATGCGGTCGGTCGGCTGGCCGATCTTGGCTATGTCGTAGTCGTAGTTGAACTTGCCGGCGGCCCTGACGTTGGCGTAGTAGTTGTCGGCAGTGACATCCAGACCCGACCAGTCACGCCACTTCTCCGGGTAGCCGATCTTGGGCAGGAAGGCATTCCACTTGGCAACGGCCTTGGTCTTGGTCTCGTCGCTCATCCAGTCAAGGTTCTGGATGCGCGCCTTCAGCGCATTGCGGACATTGTTGACCAATTCCTGTGCGCGGGCCTTGGCCTCGGGTTTGAACACCTTGGCTACATACAGCTGCCCCAGCGCTTCCCCCATCGACTCGTTGACTGTCGCCAGCGTGCGTTTCCAGCGCGGCTTCTGTTCCGGCTGGCCAGCGAGCGTCTTGCCGTAGAAATCGAACTTGTTGTCCTGGAAGTTCTTGCTCAGGTACGGCGAAGCGTCATCGATCGTGTGGAAGCGCAAGTATGCCTGCCACTGGGCGATCGGGGCTTTGACCAGCAGCTGGTCAAACTCGGCGAAGAACTTCGGCTGCGACAGCGAGAAGCCCTTGTCGATCGTGAGGCCCTGTGCGGCGAAGAATTTTTCCCAGTTGAAATGCGGGGTGACCTTGTTGGCGTCCTTGACACTGACGAAGTGGTACTGGTTTTCCGGTGTGCGCAGTTCCACGGGGGCCAGGGAAGCCTTGGCCAACCCGGTTTCCAACGCCAGCACCTGGCCCGCCTGGGTCTTCGCGTCGGCAGCCGGCACGCCGGTCAGCTCCAGTGCCGCAGCGACGTGCTTGACATACGCCGCACGTACGTCCGCGTGCTTTGCATCGAGGTAGTACTCCTTGGTTGGCAGGCCAAGGCCGCCCTGGAAGGCGTAGCCGATTTGCGTTTGCGCGTGTTTGAAGTCGGCGCCTGCGCCGAACTGGAATACCTGCATGTCGCCGTCAGCGAAATTGGTGGTGATGTAATTGGCGACATCGCTGCCATTTTTCAGGGCGTTGATGGCCTCGAGCTTGGGCTTGATCGGGTCGAAACCGGCTTGCTCGATGGCCGCTTCATCCATGCCGGACTGGTACAGGTAACCAATCTTCTGTTCGATTGAGCCCGCTTTCGCGGCGGCTACGCCCTTGGCGGCGGCGTCGACGATCTCGTGCTGCGTGTTCAGGCTGGCCTCTGCCAGCTGATCGAGCGCGCCCCAACGCGTGCGGTCATTGGGAATCGGATTGGCGGCGACCCATTTGGCGTTGACGAAGCCGTTGAAATCCTGGCAGACGTTGAGCGTGGGGTCGAGCTCGCTGACGTCGAAAATGCTCTTGCCGGCATCCGCGGCGGCGGTCGTGCTGGTGGCAGCCGGCGCGGCGCTGGCGTTGCTGGCTGGCGTGCTGGCCGGGGTCGAGTCCTGCTTGCCGCAGGCGGTCAACGACAGGGCCAGGCTAACCGCCAGAGCCAGGGGCTGCAGATACTGCTTGGTCATTGAAATGCCTTTTGTGGATGAGGTCGCCCTTGGGGCGGGTACGGTGAAGTCACTGGTTGCTGCCGAAGGCCCTCGATGCAGCACGCCGGTCGAACGTTAGGAGCGTGGGCGGTAGCAACGCAAGCGACTGCGGCTTCGCCGGCTGCCGAACGCAATGGGTCAGACCATGTCGAGGGTCAGGGGTTGGCACTGGTGGTAGTGGCCGGCAGTTTCGCCCGCAAACCTCGCAGTTGCGCGGTATCCAACCGCAGCACCGGGTAATTGCCAACCTGCTGTGCGGCATACCAGGGCGAGCGCCTGAAGAAGAACTGCAGCCGCGCAGCGGGGTCGGCGGCGAACGCCGGATCAACGTGCAGCCGGTGTGCGAACTCGGCCTTGAGCGCCGGGTTTTGCGCCAGCATCGTGCGCGCCAGCTGTTCCACCACGCGGGGTTCGCCGTACTCCTTGGCCTCGAAGATCGCGTCGAGGTAACCCCAGTGCAGCAGCGAATCGGGCGCCTGCGGTTCCAGCAGGTTGATCGCCACGTTGGCGCCGCGCTGATCCAGCGGCACGATCACCGAGCCGGGCGGCAGGGTGACTTCGCGTGGCAGCGTGTGCAGCGTGAAATCGCGCAACATCAGGTGGCCTTCGAACGGCTTGTCGGCCCAGCGCGGAGCGTCGAGCTGATAGCCCTCGGCGTCGATCTTCAGCGGGTGCAGGGTGCGTTGGTAGGCGATGCCGTGTGCATCGAGCTTGTCGATGATCGCCGTCCACTGGGCGGGTACCACGTAAGCGGCCGGCGGCGTGACGGCCAGATCCGGCAGCAGGCGGTTCCAGTTGTCGATGGCGTACGTCTTTGGCTGGCGTGGGTCGTACTGGATCCAGCTGCTGTTGGAAATGTCGCTGTGGCTCAGCGTGAACGCGTAACCCTTCAGTTCGAACTTCGTCGGTTGTGGGTCGAGCTTGAAGGTCAATGGCACGCGCGCTCCGGTGGCCGTGGCGCGGGCGACGGTATCGGCGTCAGCTTTCGTGGTGGCGGCGAGCAGTGCGGCCGGGTGCTGATTGATCTGATCCAGCATCAGCTCGAGCAGATCGTAGGTGGCGTGCACACGGTTGGCGTACGGCTTCAGCATATGCGTTTCGATCAGCAGTGCCGGGCGGTTTTGCAGCGCCGCGTAGCCAGTGGAAAAGCGCGGACCCGAACCAAAGTTCTCGATCCCCTGGCGCGGGTCGCGGCCGTCCTTGAACTCCAGATAGATGGAGGCGAGATGTCCGCGCTTTTCATACGCTGGCAGCGCGTGGTTGACGATCGCATCGTGCTGCCACGTGCTCACCGCCGGGTCGAGCTTGTGCGGGTCCTCGGTGTACCAGGTGAGGTCGTATTGGTAGTCGGCGCCGTCGGTGGTGTGCACGTCGATCAGGCAGTCCGGCAGCCATCTCTGCCACAGCTGCAGCCACGCGCGCATTTCCGGCGCGTCGGTCTTGACGTAGTCACGATTGAGGTTGAGGTACTGCGCCTGGCCGCGGAAGCCCATGCTTTCGGGGCCGTTCTGGTTGATGCGGTGGTAGGGCGACGCATTCTCGTGGCCGTCCACGCTGAATACCGGGATGTACACCAGCACCAGCTGGTCGAGCAGGTGCGGGTACTTGCCGGTGATGGCGATGTCGCGCAACAACATCAGCCCGGCGTCCTTGCCCTCGATCTCGCCCGGGTGGATGCCGGCTTGCAGCCATACCACCGGCTTCCCGGCGACCCGTGCCGCGGCTGGGTCAAACGTGCCATCGGCGCTGGCAATCACCACCGTCAGCGGGCGTCCTTGCGGCGTGGTGCCGAACGTCTCCACGCGGATCATCCCAGGTGCGGCTTGCTGCAGACGCTGCAGGTAGGCCAGCGTGTCGGCATAGCTTGGCGTGGTGTGGAATTGGGCCGCCTCGGCCGGGGTGATCCAGGCGGCGGCGTCAGGCGCGGTGGTGTGTGCAGGCATGGTGACAACTCCCAGCAGGATCAGCAGCAGCAATCGGTACATGACTAGCCTCTACAGATGGTCATGGCAGGGGCGCCCGGTGCGCGAAGGTGCTTTTGCGCCCGCATCTCAGGACTTTTCGCGCAGGGCGCGCTCCTACGGCGCAAGGTCAATGGATGGATGCGGCGGGGCGGGCAGGGTATCGGGCGCCACGGCGCCGCCAGAGATGATGAACGCCATCGCCTGATCCATGGTCCAGTCGGTTGGGGTAAGTTCGTCCAGTGGTACCACTTCCAGGTAGCCGCCGGTGGGGTTGGGCGTGGTCGGAATGAACACCGCTGCCATCTCACGGCCGGTACCGTCCTCGGTCATGACCCGGGTGACGAAGCCGACGACCTTCATGCCGCGGCGTGGAAATTCCACCAGCACCACGCGCTGCACGCCGGATGGCTTGTTGCGCAGTACGGCCATCAGTTTCTTGGTGCCGCCATAGATCGTCTGCACCACAGGGATGCGCGCGAGCAAACCATCAAACGCGGTGATGATTCGCTGCCCGATCACCCGGTTGGCCAATGCGCCGAGCACATACAGCGCGCCCAGCGTCAGCAGCAGCGCGATCAGGGACGTGATCCATGCCGTGTTGAAGGTCTCGGCGGTGCGCGGTGCCACCAGCGCCAGCGCGCCCAGCAATTCGATGACGACGGGTGCGCCAATGCCGGCAAGCATGCCCAGCACCAGCTTGAACACCGTCCAGGTCACCCACAAGGGAATGAATGTAAGTAGTCCGGTCAGCAGATAACGCTTGATGCGCAGCGATGGCATGGATGGTCCGGATGGTGGTGGCTAACGGCAAGTGGTCTGCATCATTGTAGGTGACGATATCCATTCCGGCGTTGACGGTCGGGGCAGTATGCGGTGCCACCCGGGCCAGCGCTCGGCCAGCGCCATCGGCGTATTGGTCACGGCGGTGGTCAGTGCTTGTTGCTGCCGCGCCCGTGGCCGAGTCCATCGAGCACGGCGCTCGTTTTTGGTTGTGGCTTGAAGCCGTCGTGAAAATGCAGGTGGCGCGACGATTCGTGGGCCTCGTGCAGGCGCTGCGCGTTGGCGGCCAGCACATCGCCGCGGGTCAGGAAGCCGACCAGCTTATGCGGGTCGTCCTTGCTGACGACGATGAGTCGACCGATCTTCTGCGTGACCATGTGGTCGGCAGCCTCACGCAACGAGTGGGCTTCGGTCACGGCAACCGGGGAACGGGTTGCCAGCTCGCCCAGCGTCAGCGTGTAATGCCACTGCGGATCGAGGAGCGTGCGCCGCGTCAGCACGCTGTGCACGTGGCCGTGTTCGTCGACCACCGGGAACCCCTGATGGCGCGTTTCCGGACTGCCTTGGGTGAGCCACGGCCGCACTTCGGCCAGCGTCTGGGTGGTCTTGAGCGTCACCACCTCGCGGGAGCAAACGTCGCCGACTGCTACCTGTTCCAGATAATCGGCGGTGTAACCGGTGGGTACCCGCACACCGCGTCGCGCGACCTTCTCGGTCATGATGGTGTTGCGCATGAGCAGCGCCGAGATCAGGTAGGCCGCCGTGCAGCCACCCAGGAGCGGCAGCAACGTTGCCGGCTGGCGCGTGGTTTCGAAGGCGAATACCACGGCGGTCAGCAAGGCTCGCGACGAACCGGCAAAGATGGCCGCCATGCCGACCAGCGCGGCAATGCGCAAGTCCACGTTGGCCGCTGGCACCAGATAGTTGATGCCGATACCGATGACCGCGCCCAGCGAGCCGCCGATCATGAACAGGGGTGCCAGGGTGCCGCCCGATGTGCCACTGCCGAGCGCGATGACCCAGGCGAGAAACTTCAAGGTGCCGAAGGCAAGCAGCATCGTGAGGCCGAACTGGCCCTGCACCAGCGCATCGATGTTGTCGTAGCCTACGCCGAGCGTGCGTGGTTCGACCCAGCCGAAGAAACCGGCGACGACGGCGCCGATCGCCGGCCACCACATCCAGTGGACTGGAAGCTTCGCGAAGCTGTCCTCGACGAAATACACCGCCCGGGTGACCCAGATCGACGCGTAGCCGACCACGCTGCCGACCGTTACCAGGCCGACCAGCGCGAGCCCGCTCGGCTGCAGCACGTCCGACATCAGGAACACGGGGCCGGCGCCGTAACTGCCGTAACGCACGCCGGCCGCGACCACCGTGGCCAGCGCGACCGGAATCAGCGAACGGGGGCGCAGCTCGAACAGCAGCAGTTCGATGGCCAGCACCAGCGCCGACACCGGCGCGCCGAACACTTCGGCCATACCGGCTGCCGCGCCGGCCGCCAGCAACACCTTGCGTTCGTTCGCGGTGACGCGCAGTAGCTGGCCGAGCAGCGAGCCCAGCGCGCCACCGGTGGAAATGATCGGTCCCTCGGCGCCGAACGGGCCGCCAGTGCCAATCGTGAACGCCGAAGATACCGGCTTGAGCCAAGCCATGCGCGCCGGGATATTCGATTCGTTGGTGAGGATCTGCTCCATCGCCTCCGGTATGCCGTGGCCCTGGATCCCGCGGGAGCCCCAGCGCGCCATGATGCCGGCCATCAGGCCGCCGATGACCGGTATCACGATGACCCATGCGCCCAACTGCGTGCCGGCCGGCGACAACACCGAACCCGGTTTGTGACCCGGGCCAAGCACATCGGACACGCGGCCGTAAAAGCTCACATCGGTGATGAGGTTGATGAGCAGCATCAGCAACTGCGCGATCCACGCCGACGCCAGACCAACCGCGATCGCCAGCAGGCTGATCCACAGGATGCGCCGCGTGACCAGCGTCGACTTGCGCGGCATGTTGGCAGCGTCGAGCGATAGCCCGAGCACCGGTGCAATCGGCAACGCATCGGTGCTGCCCGCGGTGCGCACATCGACCGGGCGATCAGGTGGGGTTTTGGCTGGAGTCATGGAGTAATCATTGGCGTGACAAACCCTCCAACTTTACACGTTGCACCGCAACATCGCGATCTGCAGGAACTTGCGATCGACGCAATGGCACCTCATGGCGGCGACTGGCGCGACGCCATGAGGACGGTGCTGGCCGGCAGCAGAAATAGTTGCCGAGCGAAGGTCGGGCTGGAGCTTGTCCTGTCCAGGTGCCGGGCAACCGGGTGGTATCAGCGGGATGCCGCGCGGGGTGTCATGTGCCGCTTGCGGTACAGGCGACGCACGCCAAACGCAGCAACCAGCAACCACACGACCAGGCTCACGTAGACGCCGATGGCAGGAATGGCCAGCAGGAAATCGGCCGGCAGCGCATGGGCAAGCTCGAAGGTGCCAACGGTATACATACCGATCGGAAACACGATGTCCCAGTCGTCGGTTTCGTAGCGGAAGCGCACATGGTGGCCCAGATGCCGCCACGCTTCGAGGATGACCAGCAGCGGTATCCACCAGGTTGCCGCCGCCCAGAAGAATACGGTGAAACCTTTCACGAACGGCAGCAGTTCGACGAGCGGGCCGCTTGCCGGTGCGCGCGTGATGATGAGGCTGCCGGCGAGGGTGGTGATGGCGAGCGCACCCATGTCAATCCAGTACGGCGGGGTGAACTCCTTGGCGCGTAGCGGAAAGAACACCAGGCGGTACACCACCAGCGTGATGATGAGCAGGTAAAGCGCGGCGCCAAGCATGTACAGGCCGAGCGCGAAGAACTGCAGGTGGTCCGGATCCGCGCGGCTGGCGGCGAGCAGCGTGATCAGCGCCGACAGCGCCTGGGTCGCCACCACGGCGATCAGCCAGCCGCCGTTGATGCTGCGGGTAAAGCCCGGCTTGAAGCGCGCGGTGATGGTGGCCGCGAAGAAAAGATAAATCAGCGCGGCCCAGGCCACCGCCCCGACCGCCGCGAGCGTGCTGGCGAGCGCGGGCAGCGACACGACTTGAACGCACTGGCTGCCGAGCACGCAAGTGCCCGCGGCGAAGGTGAGGAAACTGGCGCCGCGCAACGGGTTGGCGAAATCCGCGAGGAGCTCGCGGCGAAAGCGCATGAGTCGCCATACGGTGAGGATGAGCAACCAGACATAGGCCACGAGATTGAACGCGAACAATGCGTACGCAATGCCCGGCATGCCGTGCTGGTTGGCATCGATGGAGACGATGCCGGTGGCCATGACCAGCGCGAAGCAGCCGGGGTGCAGTCGGCGCACGCCTGCCAGCAGCTTTTCGGTCAACGTCATCCTGGCGTCTCGCAAGAGTGGTACCCGATTATGCGAGCGAAAACCGCCGTTGTCGGGTAGCGCGTGGTGTTGCCGCGCTGGTGCGACTCATCCCGGCCACCAGGGTCAAAGCCGGATCGATATGGCATCGGGTAAACCACTTTGCCGCGTTGTTGCGCAAACATCGCCGGACCGTGTTCAAGGTGGCAGCTGCAACGCCGCTGACCGCGATGACCTGCTGCAGGAGATCAGCGCCCCGTTGTGCGTTCGTTTGCCAGCTACGATGCGGCGCGGGCGCAGGTTATCTTGGGTACGCTCATGTGATCGAGGCCGGCGCCAGCGGACGCAGCGTGCAAAGGGCTAAAGCGGAGCTAGAGGGACATCGCCCGCTGCGAGCAGGGGCGAGGGCGTGGATGGCAGCCCGTTTCCATGCGGGAATCCGGATTGTTCGAGACCTTGGGGGCGAAGCCTGGGAGTCTGTCAGGCTTTGGTTGGCCGGTCTGCGAATCCGCCTGTGCGGTCCATATTTCTGCCGATTCTTGGTCCATAGAACCACTATGGACCGGCGAATCGGCGTAAATCTGTCCTCGCATAGCCGAATCCTCGACTCGACCACCAAAGCCCGACAGACTCCTAGTCAACGCGCCCGCGGTTTCAAGCGTACATAGATTTGCTTGCGCACGACCGCGATGACCTTGCCGGACGCCGTGGTCACTTTGGTTTCGAACCAGCGCAGCACTTTGTCACCGCCCGCCGCCGCCACGCGCAGCTCGTCGATCACGGCTGGCTCCAGCTTGAAATGGGCGTAGACGTCCTCGTAACCGGGCGCCACGAAGTCGATGGCGCCAGCCTTGTCCCACACGTAGTAGTCGTTGCCCAGCTGGTGCATCACCAGCAGCATCCAGAACGGATCGGTCATCGCGAACAGGTTGCCGCCGAACTGGCTGCGTACGTAATTGCGGTTCCACGGGCGCAGCCGCAGTACGACTCGCACCTCGCTCCAGTCGGCGCTCACCGCTTGCAAATGGATGGAATTGCACAGGAACGGCGGCCACAAGTTCATCAGGTGGCGGAAAGTGGAGGCACGCACGGGTATTGGAATCCAGTCTGGCAGGAGTTTTGTGGGAGCGATTTCAGTTGCTCTGCGCTTACTGGGCTGCTGGCAAGCATGCGTGTCGAAGCCCCGGCTGCAGATGGCGTCGCGGTTTCGACACGGCGCCGAGGTCAGAACAATGCGGAAGTCATCTTGCGTCGATAACGGGCAACCAGCTCGGCGTCCTCAAGCGTGGCAAATGCCGCCAGCAGACGCTTCTTGCCTTGACCGTCGTTCCAGTCGCGGGCTTTCTGCAGGATCAGCAGGAATTGCTCCAGCCCGGCTTCGGCATCACCTTCGAGCAGCAGCCGCACGCCAAGCAGGTCGTGGGCAGCCCAGTCGGTACCGTCGGCCTGAATGCGTTGCTGCAGTTCGGCCAGTGGCGGTGCCTTCGCCAGGGTATGGGCAAGGTCCAGCGCGCTGCGCAGGCGGATGGTGCGGGGGTCGGTGGCAAGGTTGATCGGCAACGCGGCGAGCACGGCTTCCGCTTCACTGATTTGTCCGGCGTGCAAATGGGACTGGGCGAGGTAAAGCTTGAGCTCGGGGTTTTCCGGGCTGCCAGCGAGCTCCAGCTGCAAGCGTGCGACGGCTTGCTCGGGGGTTTCCGGCTCGGCATCGGCAGCCGCTTCGTCAACGGCAGGTGCGGCCTCCAGCGGTTGCACGTGGCGTTGCAGAAACTCGCGCACCTGGCTTTCCGGCAGTGCACCGGAGAAGCCATCCACCGGCTGGCCATCTTTCACCAGCGCCACGGTGGGTATGTTGCGAATGCCGAACATGCCGGCCAGCTCTTGCTGGGCTTCCACGTCGACCTTGCCCAGGCGAAACGCGCCGTTGTATTCGCTGGCGAGTTTTTCCAGGATCGGTCCGAGGGTTTTGCACGGCTCGCACCAGGTGGCCCAGAAGTCGAGCAGCACGGGGGTGGTCAGCGATGCCTGCACGACATCGGTTTCGAAGGTCGAGTCAGTCACGTCAAATACATGGGACACGGCGGCAGCTTCAGTCACAGGTGACTCCTTTGGACGGACCCGATGTAGATCAGGGTGTTGCCCAGCATATCAAGCCGGTCGCGCGCGGTTCAGCGCCGTAACGGCAGATTTGCGAGAATTGTCCGCATCGCCGCGCGGCGCATGGGCAGGTGGCATGGATACCGGCACGCCGGAACAACTGGTGATCTGCAAGTATTGCGACACGGTATACCGTCGCTGCCGGCTGGCGCCTGGTGAGGTGGCGGAATGTCCGCGTTGTCGGTGCGAGCTTGAGCGCTACCAGTGGTTGAATCCGGCGGTGTTGCTGGCGCTGATCCTGACGGCGCTGCTGTTGTTCGTGCAGGCCAATGTCTGGCCGATCGTCACGCTGGGCCTCAACGGGCACTACAACGGGGTGACGTTGTGGGGCATGATCATTGCCATGTGGCGTGAGGATGCCGCCGTCGTGGCGGTGATCACCGCGGCCACGCTGTTCTTTTTTCCATTGCTCAAGATGCTGTTGCTCGGCTGGCTGCTCTGGTTTGCCCGCCTCGGCATGCGCGCGCCGGGATTTGCGCGGCTGATGGTGATTCTGCACTACGTCAACCCGTGGACGATGAGCGAGGTGTTTGTGCTTGGTGCGCTGGTGTCGATCGTCAAGGCGCATCTCTACTTTGACGTGGTGGCGGATCCGGGTATCTATGCTTATGCCGCGTTGACGGTATTGATCACCCTGTTTTCCGGCGTGGATCTGCGCGACCTGTGGGACATGCCTGAGCGGGACGCGACATGAGCGTGTTGCCGCGGGCCATCGACCTGGGCCTGATCGGCTGTCGCGTGTGTGGGCTGGTGTGCCGCAACGTGGCGGGCGATGCCCGACTGGATGCTGACGGCGTGGGCGATGTCATGGCTTGCCCGCGCTGCGGTTCGGCGCTGCGTCGACGCAAGAGCGCCAGCTTCTCACGCACGTGGGCGTTGCTGATTGCCGCGTTCCTCCTGTACATCCCGGCCAACGTGTTGCCGATCATGCGCACGGCCAGCTTGAACGACATTGACGACAACACCATCATCAGCGGCGTGGTGGAATTGTGGATGAACGGGTCGCCGTGGCTGGCCGTGATCGTGTTCTGCGCCAGCCTCGTGGTGCCGATGCTCAAGTTCACCGTGCTTGCAACGTTGCTCACCAGCAGCCAGCGTCATAGTGGCTGGGCGCCGATGCAGCGTGCGAAACTGTACCGGTTTGTGGAGTTGATCGGCTACTGGTCGATGCTGGACGTGTTTGTCGTGGCGCTGCTGAGCGGGTTGGTGCGCTTCAACGTGTTGAGTCGCGTCGAGCCGTTGCCCGGGGTGATCTTTTTCGGTCTTACCGTGGTACTGACCATGTTCGCTTCAATGAGTTTTGATCCCCGGCTGATCTGGGATGGCAGGGCTACCGATGAGTGAAGAACGTCCGGACTCCGCGGCCGAGAATGCCTTGCCACCACTGCCAGTGGTCGTACGGCGGCGTTCGCATGCGTCGCTGATCTGGCTGGTTCCGGCCCTGGCCGCATTGGTCGGGCTGGCCCTGGTGGTCAACAACTGGTTGCAGGCAGGCCCGGAGATCACTATCAGTTTCCAGAGTGCCGAGGGCCTGGATGCCGGCAAGACGCCGGTAAAATACAAGAACGTGGTGATTGGTCGGGTGCAGAAAATCCGGCTCAGCGATGATCGCAGCCGGGTGCTGGTAAAGGTCGCGCTGGAGAAAAGTGCAGAGAAATTCGCAACCGAGGGCACCCGTTACTGGGTGGTGCGTCCGCGGGTGGGTCTGGGTGGCGTATCGGGTATCGATACGCTGCTGTCGGGCGCGTTCATTGGCGCGGATGTCGGCGAGTCGGACACCTTTGCCGACAGCTTCACCGGGTTGGAGATTCCGCCAGCGGTAAGTCACGGTGCGCCTGGTCGCGGTTTCACGCTGCACGCCGATGACCTGGGCTCGCTGGATATCGGTTCGCCAGTGTATTTCCGACGTATCCAGGTTGGGCGGGTGGTGTCCTATCAACTGGACAAGGATGGCAAGGGTGTCTCCCTGCATATTTTCATTGACGGGCCGAACGACGCGTTTGTCACCAGATCCACCCGGTTCTGGAACGCCAGCGGCGTGGATGTTTCCATCGGCGCGAACGGGCTGAAGCTCAACACCCAGTCGCTGGCCACCGTGCTGGCTGGTGGTGTGGCGTTTCAGGATCCGCCCGGGCCGCATGACACCACGCGTGCGCCGGAACAATCCGAGTTTCAGTTGTTTGGTGACCAGGCCACCGCCATGGCGCCGCCGGATGGACCGCCGCAGTACCTGCGCATGCGTTTCGAGCAATCCGTGCGCGGGCTTGCGGTGGATGCGCCGGTGGAGTTCCTCGGCATTGCCATCGGCAAGGTGGTGTCGATCCGGCTTGACTACGATCAGCACAAGCAACGCTTTCCGGTACTTGTTGGCGCGGTGGTCTACCCGCACCGTCTGGGCAACGCGTACGACAAGCTGGAAACACTGGCCAAAGCAAATGGCGGCAACGCCGATCTCGCGCACTTGATGGGGCGCCTGATTGACCAGGGTCTGCGGGCGCAGGCGCGCACCGGCAATCTGCTGACCGGCCAGCTGTACGTGGCGCTGGATTTTGTGCCACACACACCCAAGGTGACGTTTGATGTTGCGGCCAGGCCGTTGACGATCCCCACCGTGCCTGGCAGCTTCGACAAGCTGCAGGAGCAGATGGCGGATATTGTCGGCAAGCTGGCCAAGGTGCCATTCGACAGCATCGGCACGAATCTGGACCAGACCCTGAGCGGGCTCAACACCACACTCAAGCAGGTCAACGGTCAGACGCTGCCGGAATTCAAGACCACGCTGCAGGGCGTGCAAAAAACCATGGGCACGGCCGACGCTGCGTTGTCCGGTGATTCGCCGCTGCAACGGAATCTCGGCGGGACGCTGCAGGAGCTGCAACGCATGGCGCGCTCGCTGCGTGTGCTGAGCGATTACCTGAGCGGACATCCCGAGGCGTTGCTCCGCGGGCGCAAGGCCGATGCCAGGACCACGGTACCCGTGCCGGCAGCAGCGGAACCACCACAAGGGAGCAAGCCATGATCCGTGTCACTGCGCGCTGGCTCGCCGGCATCGGTGCGCTCGCGTTGAGCGCGTGTGCGTCGGCGCCGCTGCATTACTACACCTTGATCGCGCCGGCCGCCGCGGCTGCCGACGCGCCCGATGCAGCGCGACGCGGGGTGACCACGCTTCCATTCGAATTGCTGCCGGTCAGCCTGCCGGCGCAAGTCGACCAACCGCAACTGGTGGTGCGCGACGGTGCGCAAGGCATGTTGCTGTTGAATGGCGAGCGCTGGATCGCCCCACTGGGCGACGAACTGCGCAGCGCACTGGCGGCCGATCTCGTGCGCGCGTTACCCAGCCGCGACGCCAGCGGCTTGCCGGGCAACGACCAACCGCGCTTGCGCATCCAGTTGGACGTGCGCCGCTTCGACTCGCAGCCAGGCAGCTACGCGCTGATCGCCGGCACCTGGAATGTACGTGTCGTCAACGGCGCCCACGCGGCCACGGTGACGTGTGCCAGCAGCGTGCAGGAGTCGGTTGGTCCGGGTTACGCGGCGTTGGTGCAGGGGCATCAGCGGGCGGTTGCTGCACTGGCGGCGCAGATTGCTGTCGTGGCACGTGCCTTGAGCACAGGACCAAGCGCGGTGTGTCCGGTGCAGTGAGTGCATTCGTTCGCGTCGCCATGCTTGGCGCCCGGCGCGCGCTGGGCTAGGCTGCTGCGTTCAGCGCCGCGTACTTGAGCCGCGCGGCATCCATCGGATTACGGCAACATCATCATGCACGACACGCAAGCCCCGAACCCCGCCGAAGCAGACGCCGCCGAGCAGGGTTACCGCCCGCAAGTGGTGGAGGCCGCTGCGCAGGCGTACTGGAACGCGCACCACGCCTATGTGGTAAGCGAAGACGCTACGCGCCCCAAGTTCTATTGCCTGTCGATGCTGCCATACCCTTCCGGTGCGCTGCACATGGGCCACGTGCGCAACTACACGATTGGCGATGTGATCAGCCGCTACCAGCGCATGAATGGCAAGAACGTGTTGCAGCCGATGGGTTGGGATGCGTTTGGCTTGCCAGCGGAGAATGCCGCGATCAAGCACCGGACCGCGCCGGCCAAGTGGACCTACGCCAACATCGAGCACATGCGCGGCCAGCTGCAGGCGCTTGGCTACGCGATCGACTGGAGTCGCGAGTTCGCCACTTGCCGCCCCGATTACTACCGCTGGGAACAGTTGATGTTCACCCGCCTGCTGAAGCAGGGCATGGCGTACCGCAAGAATGCGGTGGTGAACTGGGACCCGGTCGACAACACCGTATTGGCCAACGAGCAGGTGATCGACGGTCGCGGTTGGCGCTCCGGCGCGGTGGTGGAGAAGCGCGAGATCCCGCAGTGGTTCCTGAAGATCACCGACTACGCCCAGGAGTTGCTGGACGGCCTGGACCAGTTGCCGGGCTGGCCCGACGCCGTCAAGACCATGCAGCGCAATTGGCTGGGTCGCAGCGAGGGTCTGGAGGTGCGCTTTGCCGTGGAAGGCGAAGCGAGTCCGCTCACGGTGTTCACGACGCGCCCCGATACCTTGTATGGCGTCACCTTTGTGTCGATTGCCGGCGAGCATCCGCTGGCGCTGAAAGCCGCGCAGGGCAACCCGCAGCTTGCCGCGTTTCTCGCCGAACTGAAGCACGGTGGCGTATCCGAGGCCGAGCTCGAGACCCAGGACAAGCGCGGCATGGATACCGGCCTGCGCGCGATCCACCCGCTGACCGGCGAGGCACTTCCGGTCTGGGTCGCCAACTTTGTGCTGATGGGTTATGGCACCGGCGCGGTGATGGCGGTACCTGGTCACGACGAGCGTGACGCCGCGTTTGCGCAGGCGTACCACCTGCCGGTGAAGATGGTGGTGGTTGACCGTGCGGTGCTCGATGCGGCGCGCGAAGTGCATCACGACCTCGGTCAGGGTGCCGGCGCCAATCCCATGCAGGCCGCATTGCGCGGTGCAGCCACCGATGCCTATGCCACTACGTCCGCCGTGCGCGTGATCGAGGCGTTCGAGAACCGGATCGTCGCCGGGGAAGCGTTCACCGAGCATGGTTTCCTGATCAACTCCGGCGAGTACGACGGGCTGGATTTCGATGCCGCATTTGCGGCGTTGGCGCAGCGGCTGGAGCAGACCGGCCAGGGTCAGCGCCGGGTCAATTGGCGCTTGCGCGATTGGGGTGTCAGTCGTCAGCGCTACTGGGGTTGCCCGATCCCGGTGATCTACTGCCCTGCTTGCGGTGCGGTGCCGGTGCCGGAAGATCAGTTGCCGGTGGTGCTGCCCGAAGACGTGGCTGACGCATTCAATGGGGCGGGTGGCGTGCAGTCACCGATCAAGTCCGATCCCGAGTGGCGCAAGACCACCTGCCCGCAGTGCGGCGGCCCGGCCGAGCGCGAGACCGACACGTTCGACACTTTCATGGAATCGAGCTGGTACTACGCGCGCTACACCAGCCCGGG
>DATCWU010000057.1:0-1513 GCA_036566165.1 Rhodanobacter sp.
GAACAAGTTCAAGGTGACGGGCGACCTGACCATGCATGGCGTGACCCGATCTGTCGCGCTCGATGCCACGCTCAACCGGGTCGGCGTGCACCCCATGAGCAAGCGGCAATCGATCGGCTTTGGCGCCACGACGCAGATCAAGCGTTCGGAGTTTGGCGTGGGCGCCTATGTGCCAAATGTCGGTGACGAGTTGACGGTGCGTATCACTGCCGAGGGCGCGGTCGCCGCCGCAGCGCAAAAGTAGCTGCGCCCTTACTGACAGTCGTTGGTCGGCACCGCCCAGGCCGCAGGCGTCGTGCAGAGCTGGCCGGCTTGCGCCGCGCAGCGGACAGTCCGCTTGCCGCCGGCCTCCTTCATCGCTTCGAGGTTGCCCGGATCGACCGCTCCGACGACTTTTTCCCGCTCGTCGATGGCGTCGGCTTGCCCACTGGCCCCGGCGGTGAAGCGCTGGCCGGTCGCGACGCGGTATGCCCCGTCCGCGGACGGTATCCATTCTGCGTGCACCATGCGACCGTCGCCGGTGCAGGTTGTCGGTCCAGCGGTATTTGATTTGCCGCTCCCGCTCCGGCGCCAGCCCTGCAGCCATGGCGGCGAAGCCCCGGGTGGTTGCTGGGGTCGGTCTCCTCCAGGGCGATCCGCGTGTCTCTGCCATTACCGTAGTCGGCGCTTGCCGATGACGTTTGGGCACCCATGGCCGTGTTGCGGCCGGCACGCAGATTGCTGGGGGCCACGCCGTCCAGCTATCTGGCCGGAAAACCGGCATGGCAGCCGTGCCGAGTGCTTTGACGTTGCCGTCGGCGCCCGGCATGGCTCCAGTCATCTGGCCATCGCGGCCTGATGCGCGTCATTGTCGCCGGACTTCCGGGCGGCACCCAGCTCCTTGCCGACCTGCTCCGCGCGTTGCCCCACGACGGCGAGTCTGCCCAAGACATGGTTGCCGTCAAGCGTGACCCTGTCGCCGTTCGCGCCAATGATGTGCGCGCCACTCATCGCCGCGCCGCCAAATGCAGCCGTGCCGATCGTGCCAGCCACGAGCAGACCCACGATCCAGCTCAGCACGATGGCGATGATGACGCTGACGGCGGTGTAGACGCCGGCCTTTTCGGGTGGGCACTGCATGGTCTGTGGCAAACCCAGGTACAGCAGGTAAATGGCGTAGATGGCGCCTGCCAACGCGATGAGCGTACCCAGCCAGGGCACGATCACCGCGATCCCGGCGACCCATGCTGCAGTCCAGGCGTACGCGATGGTCTTGAGCGCCTGCACACTGTCTTGCCGGCCGCCAAACGATGGTGCCAGGGCGTTGATGATCAGCGCCATGACGTACACCACGGCCAGCGCCAGCAGGTAGGTGAGCAACATGGTCCCGATACCGGCCGCGATGGGTTGGCGCGCGGTGATCCCGAGCATGCTGTAGCCGATCAGGCTGCCCTTGATGAATCCGGCGATCGCCGGCAGCGCGGCAAGGATCGCGATGTAACCGGTGTAGAGGCTGCCGATGCTGGCAGGTTCG
>DATCWU010000074.1:0-2087 GCA_036566165.1 Rhodanobacter sp.
TGTCGCCGGTGCGATCGCCGACATGCGTGTTTGTCTGGATGCCGGCGTGGATGCGTTGTTTACCGACGCACCAGCGCTGGGGCGCGCGGCGGTGGACCAACGCTGACGACCGGACGCGTTGCGCGCATCGCCAGCATCCGCCGCACAGCCAACGGGACACAGGTGAACGCCGCCACCTTTCGCTGGCGCGGAGCAAGGGGCCATGCGTCATCACGGACCGCGTGGCATTCGCTATGATCGCCGCTTGCTCTCAAGGGGACATGGCCACGATGAGTTTCTTCAGCCAGCTGGTGCGGCACAAGACAGTGGAGCAGTTGCAGTCCGAGGCTGGCCAGCGCGGCGACTTTCGCCGGGTGCTGGGGTTGTGGCAACTCACGGCGATCGGCATTGGCGGCATCATCGGCGTCGGCATCTTCGTGCTGGCCGGGCAGCAGGCGGCGATGAATGCCGGGCCGGCAGTGGCGTTGAGCTTTCTGATTGCCGGTGCCGGCAGCGCTTGCGCCGCGCTGTGCTACGCGGAGTTTGCCGGCCTGATCCCGGTGACGGGCAGCGCGTACACCTACGGCTACGCCGTGCTCGGCGAGTTTGTGGCCTGGATCATCGGCTGGGATCTGTTGCTGGAGTACGCGCTGGTGGTCGCGGTGGTGGCGATCGGCTGGTCCGGCTATGTGCAAGTGCTGATGCACTCGGCGGGCGTGTATCTGCCGGAATGGGCGCAGCAAAGCATGAGCGCGCAGACCATGGAGTATTACCTGCAGCAGATCTTCGGCCTGCACGGCACGACCGCGATTGCCGGGCCGAGCGACGGGCATCGCTTCAACGTGATTGCCGCCGCAGTTTCGGTGGCCGTGGCCGTACTGCTGACCGTGCGCACCGAGTGGGGCGCGCGTTTCAACACGGCGGTGGTGGCAATCAAGGTGATTGGCGTGCTGCTGGTGATCGGCGTCGGCGTGTTTTACGTCGATACGGCAAACTGGCATCCATTCATTCCGGCGCGCGTAGTCGACATCAGCACGGGCATCGGCCACTTTGGTTGGTCAGGGGTACTGACCGGCGCCAGCGTGGTGTTCTTTGCCGTGTTTGGCTACGACACGCTGACCACGGCCGCTGAAGAAGCCAAGCATCCGCAACGTGACCTGCCGCGCGCGGTATTGTTGTCGCTGGGCATCGCGATGGTGCTGTATATCGCCGTGTCGCTGGTGATCACCGGCATCACGCATTACAGCAACCTTGGCGGTGAGGCGTCAGTGTCTGACGCGTTTGAGCTGATCGGGCTGCACTGGCTCAGCGTCACCATTGCCGCGGCGGCCGTGATTGGCGTCACCAGCGTGCTGTTTGCCTTCATGCTCGGCGCCGCACGCATCTGGTTTGCCCTGGGCCGCGATGGTCTGTTGCCGGCATGGTTTGCGAAAGTCAGCCCACGGTTTGGCACGCCGGCCCGGCCCACGCTCATCCTGGGCCTGTTCACGGCGCTGGTCGCCGGCTTGTTGCCGATTGGCGAAGTGGCCGAGTTGGTCAACATCGGCACGCTCAGCGCGTTCATCATCATCTGCGCGGCGATCATGTTGCTGCGCGTGCGCCGCCCGGACCTGCGGCGCAACTTTCGTACGCCGTGGGTCTGGTTCACGGCGCCGTTGGGCATGGTGTTTTCCATGGTGCTGATTTACGGCCTGCCGTGGATCACCTACGAGCGCTTCCTGATCTGGATGGCGGTCGGCTGCGTGATTTATTTCGCATACGGCATGCGTCACAGCAAGCTGGCATTGGCATATCGCTGAAGACCGCGGTGGTCCGGACACCTGGGTACGGTCGTGCTTTGGCCATGGCTGCGCGCGCTGGTGGGTCGGTCACTCGGGGTGGCCGATGCGGGCGAGCGGTGGTCCGGCGTTGACGGCCCGGTCGCGTCCGTTCGTCTTGGCCTGACGCATGGCCTGATCGGCCCGTGCCAGCAACGCATCGACATCGGCACAATCCTCGCGCCGGCATTCGGCGATGCCGATGCTGACGGTCAGCGGACCGTCTGGACGCTGGATCTCGCGCGCGGCCAGACGCAATTGTTCGGCCCGGGCACTGGCTTGCCGCAAGCC
>DATCWU010000465.1:0-5305 GCA_036566165.1 Rhodanobacter sp.
TCAAGGATTGACGCCGCGCCGCCAGACGATCCCGAGCGCCGGCGTGCGGGCCTGGCATGGCGCGCGGGTTATCATGCCGGGCATGTCTCGCAGCGCCACCCCCGATCTGTTTGCCGACGCCGGCTCCGATGCACTCAAGCCGCTGGCCGAGCGCATGCGTCCACGCAATCTGGACGAGATTGTCGGCCAGCAGCGCCTGGTGGGGCCGGACCAGGCGCTGCGCCGCGCACTGGAGGCTGGCAAGATCCATTCGATGGTGCTGTGGGGGCCGCCCGGTTGCGGCAAGACCACGCTGGCGTTGCTGGTAGCGCGCTACGCCGATGCGGATTTCCGCGCGATCTCGGCGGTGTTGTCCGGCTTGCCGGAGGTGCGCAAGGCGCTGGCCGAAGCCGAGGTGAATTTCGCCCAGGGTCGGCGCACGGTGTTGTTTGTCGATGAGGTGCATCGCTTCAACAAAACCCAGCAGGATGCGTTTTTGCCGCATATCGAACGCGGCATCATCATCTTCATTGGCGCCACCACGGAGAATCCGTCGTTTGAGTTGAACTCCGCGCTGCTCTCGCGTTGTCGCGTGCATGTGCTGGAGTCGTTGTCGATCGAAGACATCGTGTCCGCACTCAAGCGGGCCTTGGGCGACAGTGAGCGCGGCCTCGGCGCGCGGCAACTGCACGTGGCCGAGGGTGCGCTGGAGTCGATCGCGCAAGCGGCCGATGGTGACGTGCGGCGCGCGCTGACGCTGCTGGAAATTGCCGCCGAGCTGGCGGCGGACGGCCAGATCGACGACGCCACGCTGACCCAGGTGCTGGCCGATCGTACGCGCCGTTTCGACAAACAGGGCGAACAGTTTTACGACCAGATCTCCGCGCTGCACAAATCCGTGCGCTCGTCCGATCCGGATGCCGCGCTGTACTGGCTGTGCCGCATGCTCGACGGTGGCGTGGAGCCGTTGTATCTCGCACGGCGCATGACGCGCATGGCAGTGGAAGACGTCGGCCTGGCCGAGCCGCGCGCGTGGCGCATGGCGCTGGACGCCTGGGATACCTATGAACGCCTGGGCAGCCCGGAGGGCGACTTGGCGCTGGCGCAACTGGTGATCTGGCTTGCCGTGGTGCCCAAGAGCAACGCCGTGTACATGGCCTACAACAAGGCCCGCGCCACGGTCCGTGCGGGTGGCACGCTGGACGTGCCGCTGCATCTGCGCAACGCACCGACCAAGTTGATGCAAGGTCTTGGTTACGGCAAAGGCTATCAATACGACCACGACGTTGAAGGTGGCGTGGCACTGGATCAGCAATGCCTGCCCGATGCGTTGGTGGGCACGGTGTTTTACGAACCGGTGGCGCGCGGGCTGGAAGGCCAGTTGCGGGACAAGCTGCTGGCGCTGCGCGCTGCGCGCGAGAAGGCGCGCGACAAACTGTAGGAGCGCACTCGTGCGCGATGCTGTTGGCGCATGCGGACACGTACTGCGGGAGCATCGCCAATGCGCTTGAAGAAAGGCAGCGCCCGCCAGCGGGTTCCTACGCGTGCGCGGTTGTCTGGTGGGCCAGATGTCGCTGCCGGGTTGCGCTCCCGTGGCAGCGCTGCATTGCGGCAGAGCCAGCCAAACGACGATAATCAACGGTTCAAGCCTTCATCTGGATGTTGACCATGCTGGACCCCGCACTGCTGCGCTCGCACCTCGCCGAAACCGCGGCGCGTCTGCAGGAAACCCGCAGCTACACACTTGATGTAGCTGCCGTCGAGGTGTTGGAAAGCACGCGCAAGCAACTGTCGATGCAGACGCAGGAGCTGCAGAATCAGCGCAACACGCGCTCGAAAGCGATCGGTCAAGCCAAGGCGAAGGGCGAGAATGTGGCCGCGCTGCTGGCTGAAGTTGCCGGCCTGGGTGACAAGCTCAAATCCAACGAGCTGGCGCTGGCCGAGGTGCAGGCAAAACTCGGTGTGCTGGCGCTGGGCATCCCCAACCTCCCGCACGCGTCCGTGCCGACCGGCAAGGACGAACACGGCAATATCGAAGTCAGCCGTTGGGGCGCGCCGCGCGTGTTTGATTTCGCGGTGAAGGATCACGTCGAGCTCGGCGAGCGGCATGGCTGGCTCGATACCGAGGCTGGCGTCAAGCTGTCCGGTGCGCGCTTCACCGTGTTGCGTGGCCAGCTTGCCCGGCTGCATCGCGCGCTGGGTCAATTCATGCTCGACCTGCACACTACCGAGCACGGCTATCTCGAATGCAACTTGCCGGTGATCGTCAACGCCGAAAGCATGCAGGGCACTGGGCAGTTGCCGAAGTTCGAGGAGGACTTGTTCTCCACCCGGGTCAACGACACCAAACGCTATTTGATTCCCACTGCCGAAGTGGCGTTGACCAATCTGGTGCGCGACACCATCCAGGAGGCCAATGCGCTGCCGCTGCGCCTGACCGCGCACACCTTGTGCTTCCGCGCCGAGGCGGGCAGCTACGGTCGCGACACGCGCGGCATGATCCGCCAGCACCAGTTTGAAAAAGTCGAGATGGTGCAGGTGGTGCGTGCCGACACGTCGTATGCGCAGCTGGAGGAAATGGTCGGTCACGCCGAAGCCGTGCTGGAAAAACTTGGCTTGCCGTATCGCAAGATGCTGTTGTGCAGTGGTGACATGGGCTTTGGTTCGGCCAAGACTTATGACCTGGAAGTGTGGCTGCCCAGCCAGCAAACGTATCGCGAGATCTCCAGCTGCTCCAACGACGAGGATTTCCAGGCCCGCCGCCTGCAGGCCCGCGTGCGCAATGCCGACACGGGCAAACCCGAGCTCGTGCATACCTTGAACGGCTCCGGCCTGGCAGTTGGTCGCACCCTGATTGCGGTGATGGAAAACTGCCAGAACGCCGACGGCTCCATCACCATCCCCGCAGCATTGCGTCCGTACATGGCCGGGCTGGACCGCATCGCATGAACACGCCCGCGTCCAGCCCTGCGGCCACGCCGGCGCGCGCGTGGGACAAGGTGGAAAAGAGCGCCAGCTACTTTCTGTTGTGCGTGCTGCTCGGTGTCCTTGGCATGCGCCTGGGTTTCTCCGGCGTGTGGGGTATGCCGACGTTGGACTTCGTGCTCAGCGCGATGGCCCTGGTGCTGGTGGCGGGTGCTTTCTGGCTGGCACGCAACCATCGCGCCTGGCGCCTGGCCGTGATCGCGTTTGCCGGCGCCACGCAACTCGTGCCAATGGTTGTGCGCGAACCCGTGCTGTTGTTCCCGTTGCTCGGCGCGCTGATTCCCGTGGCCATCCTCGTTGGCTGCCTGGTCGCGCTGTCGCACAAGGGCGCCAACGAGCGCCCTTAGCGGCGTTCCCGATGGCTTGGCTGCCCGCCACAGGGATGTTGCGCCGC
Organism: Rhodanobacter sp.; assembly: GCA_036566165.1. Classification (GTDB taxonomy): domain Bacteria; phylum Pseudomonadota; class Gammaproteobacteria; order Xanthomonadales; family Rhodanobacteraceae; genus Rhodanobacter. The sequence continues at coordinate 3,359 of DATCWU010000465.1, forward strand.
TGGTTCGGAGCGGCAAGTGCCGGGGCGGGAATCGAGCAGTTCAAACTGCCGGTCTGGCCACGAAGGCAGTCGACTCGGAATGAACCTGGCGCAGGTGCATGCTGCTGTGGCTTGAACGGCGCAGACCACTCTGCCGTTCCGTTGCGGTCCGCTGTGCCCAGGGTACGCGCAGCGTTGGGGCAAGCTGATGCACGGCGGTCCTTGTTGAGACCGATTCTCGTTTGCGGTTTAATGACGCCAGTGACGCTGCCCGGCTTTTCCGCGCACGTCGACCCCGATAGCGTTGTCCGCCGGGCGTGCCGGATCGCACGCTGGCGATCTGTGGACGAACATGCAGTCACCGTCACCGTCGATGCCAAGTCCGGAGTTTCACCCCGCCGTCGCGACGATTCCGTTGCGCGGGTGGTACGGGGTCAGCGCTGGTCTGGGTGTACTTGGCTTGCCACTGGTTTGGCAGCCGGCGCTGCATTGGCAAGTCGCCGGTATTGTGTCATTTGCCGTCGCCCTGGCGTGGCTGGGCATGGTCGCGTGGTGGCGCCGGCACCCGGAGCGCTTGCAGCCACGCGCGGCGGAACTAGTGGCTGATCGTCCCGTCGATGGCGCTGCTGCGCTGGCGCGCGTCGAGCACGCGGACGATGGACAGGCGGAGCACACGCAAGCCGTGGTGCGCGTGGTGTTCGCCAGCCAGACCGGCTTTGCCGAACAGCTCGCGCGACAGACCGGGCAGTCACTGCGCGACGCGGGTCTGGCGGCGCGAATGGATGCTCTGGGGACGCTCGGTGTGGCCGATCTGCAGGCAACCCGCCGGGCCTTGTTCGTGGTGAGCACCACGGGTGATGGCGATCCACCGGATGCCGCGGCGACGTTTTTTCAGCGCTGCATGGCGCAACCGGCCGATTTGTCGGCGCTGCGCTACGGCTTGCTGGCACTTGGCGATTCTGACTACGACGATTTTTGTGGCTTTGGCCACAAGTTGCAGCGGTGGTTGCAAGCCAGCGGCGCGCAAGCGTTGTTCGATCCGGTGGAAGTTGACAGCGAGGATGAGTCCGCGCTGCGCCATTGGCAGCACCGCCTGGCGGTGGTCACCGGCGGCAGCGATCGACCCGATTGGCAGACACCGCGTTATCAGCGCTGGCAACTGGTCGAGCGGCACGTGCTTAATCCCGGCAGCGCCGGTGCGCCGTGCTTCCATGTCGCGTTGCGACCGGTGCAAGGCCGGATGAGTTGGGAGGCGGGTGATCTGGTGGAGATTGGTCCCGGTCATGCGCCGTCGGCAGTCAATGCGTGGTTGGCTGCGCAGGGCCTGGACGGTACTTCGATGGTGACCGTGGCGCGGGAGCGTTTGTCGCTGGCGGCGTTGCTCGCGCGCTCGTGCCTGCCGTCCACCGATGAAGTGGTGGGGCTGGATGCCGACGCGGTGGCGGCGCTCGCGCAGCGTTTGCCGCACCGCGAATACTCCATCGCGTCGCTGCCCGGCGACGGTGCACTGCATCTGCTGGTACGGCAGATGCGCAGGCCCGATGGTGTCTCGGGCCTGGGCTCGAGTTGGCTGACTGAGCGCGCGGAGGTAGGTGCTGAGGTTGCGTTGCGGGTGCGCAGCAACCTCAACTTCCATATGCCGGCGGATGCGCGTCCGTTGCTCCTGATTGGCAATGGGACTGGCATGGCGGCGCTGCACGCGTTGCTGGCAGCCCGTATCGCAGCGCACCGGCCACGTAACTGGTTGCTGTTTGGCGAGCGCCAGGTTGCGCGCGATTTCTATTATCGCGAGCAGATCGAACAATGGCTGGCGAGTGGTCAGCTGGAGCGCGCGGATTTTGCGTGGTCGCGCGATCAGCCGGAACGTGTGTACGTGCAGCACCGCTTGCGCGAGGCCGCTGACGACGTGCGGCATTGGGTGGATGCTGGTGCCGCGATTTACGTCTGCGGCAGTCTCGCGGGTATGGC
>DATCWU010000100.1:0-1291 GCA_036566165.1 Rhodanobacter sp.
TGCCGCACACGACGATGGCCGTGCTTTCCGCGCAGGATGTGAGCGCATGATGCCGCCCCGGCGGAAATGGGCGCGCCGAATGCAACGCCTGCACGACGAATGGCTGCTGGTGCTGTTCGCCGCACTGGCCCTGCTGCTGGCCGTGCTCGATCCGCGTCCGCTCGACGCTTACTGGCGCTGGTTGCAATGGCCCACGCTGGCCGGGTTGCTGGGTTTGCTGGTGGCAATTCAAGGCATTCGCGACAGCGGCCTGGTACAGCACGCGGCCGCCGCGTTGACGGCGCGGACGCATTCACTGCGCAGTCTCGGTTTGCTGCTGGTGACGGCCACGGCCTTGCTGTCGATGGTGCTGACCAACGACGTGAGCCTGTTCCTGATCGTGCCGCTGACCATGGCGCTCGGCGGCAGCTCGAACCTGCCGGTAGCGCGCATGGTGGTGCTGGAGGCGCTGGCGGTGAACGCGGGTTCCACCCTCAGCCCGATCGGCAATCCGCAAAACCTGTTGTTGTGGCAGCACTCGCAACTGTCGTTTCTGCAATTTGCCTGGGGCATGTTGCCTGCGGCGGCGGTCATGCTCGCGCTGGTGGTGGCCCTCACGCTGTACTGGGTGCCGAAAGGCCCCGTGACCCTGATGACGCCCGAACACATGCATGCGGTGACCACGTCACGTCACCTTGGCGCATGGTCACCGCTCGCCCTGCTGACGATGGTGCTGGCGATGGAATACGGCCACGCCACTTGGGGTGCCGCCCTGTTGCTGGCAGCATTCGCAGTGTGCGCGCGATCGAGCCTGCTGCGTGTCGACTGGCCACTGCTGCTTACGTTCGCGGCGATTTTCCTCGCGCTGGGACACGTTGCCGAACTGCCGGCCGTACAGCACCTGCTGGCCATGCTGGATTTCAACCAGCCGCTGGTGCTGTACGCCAGCGGCATCGTGGCCGCACAGCTGATCAGCAACGTGCCGGCAACGGTGTTGTTGCTCAACCACACGCCGGACGTCATGGCGCTCGCGGTAGCGGTCAACGTGGGTGGTTTTGGCTTGGCGATCGGTTCACTGGCCAATCTGATCGCACTGCGCCTGCTGCGCGACCCGCATGGCTTGCGCGCGCTGCATCGCATATCCGTGCCGTTTTTGCTGATCTGCGCGCCCCTGGTGTATCTGCTGCTGCACTGGCTGCACGGATAAGCACGGACAACACCGCACGCGCCGCGACAACGCCGCGCCATGGCGCCGGCGACGATGCCGTTCACGCGCTCCGTCCGTACCTCCCAACGACGACTCCGGCGTGCG
>DATCWU010000124.1:0-2672 GCA_036566165.1 Rhodanobacter sp.
TGGAAAACGTGGTGTTGAACAACGATGCGCGTCGGTAAAACAGGCGATGCGCGGGTGCCAGCCCCATCGCCAGCAACGTCAGCAGCGTGGCCTCTTCGTAATCGATCCCCTTCAGCAGCGAGAACCCGGCGCCAGCAATCAGCAAAGCCAGCGTCAACACATAAGCGGCGTCCAGTCGACGCTGCAGACCACGCGCCAGGATCAGCAACAGCATGCCGATGACGCTGGCCAGCAGATGCGACACTTCCAGCACGGACAGCGGCAGTACCTCGCGCAGTATCGCCATGCGCTCCGGCAGCGCGCGCGTTGCGCCGGAAAACAGCAAGACCGCGCCGGAGACCAGCGTCAACCCGGCAAAAAACGACGGCAGCAACGCAGTGAACCACGGTGTCCACAGCGACTTGCGGCGCAAGCCGCGGGTCTCACGCTGCACCACCAGCACCGCCGCCGCACACAACGGCAACAGGTAGTAGATCACGCGATACGCGGCCAGTGCGCCGAGAATGGGCGCGGCCAGCGCCTGATTGCCGGTGGCGCCGAAGCCGGCCAGCATCACCGCCTCGAACACGCCCAGCCCGCCCGGTACGTGGCTGATCAAGCCCGCCATCTGCGCAATCACGAAGATCGCCAGGAAGTGGCCGAAGCCGCTGTCCAGCGCATTCGGCATCAACACGTACAACACGGCGGCGGCCAGTCCCCAGTCTAGTGCGCCAATCACGATCTGCTGTGCAGCCGTGCGCAACGACGGCAATGCCACATGCCAGCGCCACACCCGCAGCGGGTGGCGGACCAACCCGGCAGCAGCCAGCCAGGCGAGCGGGACCAGCGTCAGGGCAGCGCCCACGGGCAAACGCAGTGCGGCCAGTGGCAGCTCCGGCGGCAAGGGAATCCACAACAAGGTCACCCCGGTCAGCGCCAGCAGGCCGAGCCAGAAACTTGTCGTGCAGAACAGCACGACGCGCGCCACGTCACCGGTGGACAAGCCGTTCTGAATGTAGAAGCGGTAGCGGATGGACCCGGACACGAGCAACGACATGCCCACGGCATTGCTGAACGCATAGCTGATGAACGAAATCATGCTGACGCGCCGCCATGGCAGTTTGCGCTTGATCGAGATCAGCGCGCAGCGGTCGTACAGCGTCATCACCACATATCCCAGCGCGGTGAGGAGTGCCGCCAGCACGAAGCGGCCGTGCGGCAGGCCTTGCACGTACTGGCGAATCTGGTGGTAGTTCACCTCGCGCGCAAACAAATGCAGCACCCACAGCGCGAGGCAGAGCATGCCGATCGACAGCAGGGGCCCCAGAAATCTGCGCAGCAACAGCACGCGCTGATGCGACGGCGCCAGAACCTGGGCACCGCTATCGACGCGTTCGATGTGTACGTGAGTCACACTGCCACCTATCCCCGACTACCGGTCAGTGTAGGAGCTGACCAACTGGCGGCAATGCCTGCGCCAGTCATGGCGAGCCATCCGACGCAGGCCTGCCAGGGCGCGCCGGATCGGCCTGATGTACGGCCGCGGCGCTTGCTCATGCAACGCAATTCGCCAGTGCCATTAGACCGGTAGCGTCGCCAATCAGACTGCCGTCGACGCCCGCCCGAGCCGCGCCACCCAGCGATACAGCATGACGTTGACCACGATAAACGCGAGGCCGCCAATCCAGATCGCGGCGTCGCTGAACTCAGGGCCGACCAATGCCAGCGGCGCGCCCTGGCCGGAGAAGACGACAATCGCGGCAATCACCACGCCGATGATGCTCTCGCCGACGATCATGCCCGAAGCCAGCAATACGCCAAGCTGCTTCACTGCTTCGGGCTTGGCAGTACGTTCGGCACGGCGGTCGAAATACCAGCCAACCACGGCGCCGACCACGATCATCAGCGTAGTGGAAGTGGGCAGGTAGATACCCAGACCCACGGCCAATGGCGGCAGTCGAGCTTTCTTCGCGGTGCGGCCAAGTACTTCGTCCAACACGATCAACGCCACGCCGATCGCACCACCGATGACGATCAAGCTCCAGTCGATGCTGCCTTGCAGCACACCTTGCGCCAGCGCGGAGATCAGCCCCGCCTGCGGCGCTGCCAGTGCACGCGCCGGATCCACCCCCGGCGTGCCGGCGAAGCCGTAAGCCTGGTTCAGCAGATCCAGTACCGGTGGGATCACCGCCGCGCCCACCAGTACGCCGATGACCAGCGCAACCTGCTGCTTCCACGGTGTGGCGTCGACCAACTGACCGGTCTTCAGGTCCTGCAGATTGTTGTTGGCGATGGTCGCCACCGCGAACACCACCGAAGTGACAAACAACGCAAACGCCACCAGCCCTTTGCCTGCATCGGCTGACGCCTGGGTCTGGATGCCGGCGACCAGCAACAACGCGGCGACGATCACCACCAGAATGCCGACACCCGACAACGGGCTGTTCGACGAACCGATCAGCCCCGCCATGTAGCCACACACTGCCGACACCAGAAAGCCCATGATCACGACGAAAATCAGGCCACCGATCACCAGCGGCCACAGATGCGTGCCCAGCCCGGTCTCCAGGCTGAAACTGCCGAGCAGCCAGCCAATGGGAAACAGGCACAGCAGGCTGATCAAACTGACGATGCCCATCGGCATGTCCAGTTCGGTACGCGGCAACAAGGCGCCCTGCCCGGCCTTGCGTGCG
>DATCWU010000126.1:0-20074 GCA_036566165.1 Rhodanobacter sp.
CCACGTTGGGCATGCCTTCGCGGCTGGATGCGAGCAGCATCACGTCCGCCGCACTGTAGTAGGCGGGAAGCTCCGCGTGCGCAACCACACCCAGAAACCGCACGCGCCCGTCCACGCCTGCGCGATGGGCGAGGTCACGCAAGTGCTGCTCCTCAGGGCCACCGCCGGCGACCATCAGAGTGGCCTCGGGCACCTGGGCCAGCGCTGCAATGACCAAGTGCACGCCTTTGAGTTCGATCAGGTTGCCCACCGTCAACCACACCGGCGTGTGGAGATTCAGCTTGGCGCGCAGCGCACTCGCCGACATCGGTCTGAAGCGCTCAAGGTCCACGCCGTTGCGCAACACGCTGACGTGTCCGGCTGCCACGCCAAGCGCAATCAACTGCGAGCGCAGCGCGTGCGAAACCGTCACGACTGCGGCGGACCCAGCCACGGCACGCAGAATCTGGCGACGCGGATTGCGATAGCGTGGAATCAACGTGACGTCACTCCCGCGCGCGGTCATCACGACTGGTCGGCCGAGTCGTTGACCCAATGCAACTGCCGCGACACCATCTGGATACAGGTAGTGGGCATCGATCAAATCGTAACCCGGGTCAGCGCGAAGCAAGCGCCGCAGGCAGGGCAGCAAGGCGCGATACATGAGCCACGATGCGAAGTTCATGCCCAGCTTGGGGATCACCGGGTAGCGCGGGTGCAGGGTACGGATACCGAAGCGTTCCTCACACCGGGGTACTCGGGCAGATCTGGCGTAAGCCCCGAACCGCGGGTGCCTGGATGGAAACCATGGGACCGGGGCGACCACCGTCGCCGCGATGCGGCCCGAATCCACGAGATGACGGAGCCGCTCCTCGACAAACACGCCATGGCGCGGTTGTTCGGCATTCGGATACAGGCTGGTAAAGACCAGGAGCCGGATGGGGCGATCGTGCCGCGCGCCCGAGACATCCTGTACGTCGGTCGCGCCGCGCGTACCGGTCATGATGCAGCGCCCAAAGACGCCGTTGTGGCGCGCTTCGCCGGCCCGGTACCCACAGCGGATGCAGGTTCATGCATGCGTCGCAGGAACGCATCCAGCATCAGCAACTTCCACAGCGTTGCGCTGTGATCGCGCCGACCGGAGCCGTGCTGGTGCACCAGCCGCTCCAGTACTGCCGGTTCGAACCAGCCGGATTCGGTGAGCGCGCTGCGGCCGCACAGCGCGTCGTGCACATGTCCACGCAATGGACCACGCAGCCACGCCGCCAGCGGTACGCGAAACCCCATCTTGGGCCGGTACAGCACTTCGTGCGGCAAGTCCGGTTCCAACATTTTCTTGAAGATGAACTTGCCTTCTCCGCGGCGCAATTTCAGCGCCGGCGGCAAACTGGAGGCCCACTCCACCAGCCGGTGATCGAGCACCGGCACGCGCACTTCAAGGCTGTGCGCCATGCTGGCGCGGTCCACCTTGGTCAGAATGTCGCCGGGAAGCCAGGTCTTGAAGTCCAGGTATTGCGCCAACAGCAATGGATGATCGGTGGGCGCGTGCTTTGCGTGGGAGCGAAACACCGTCAGCGCACTGTACCCCTGCAGTTCACGCTTGAAAGCGGGACTGTAGAGCTGCTGGCGCAGTGCTGCCGGCGTGGTGCTGATGCTGTGGAAGTAGGCTTCGACATCGTCCCGGGCGAGAGCCTGCAGCGTAGTCTTGGCGCGCAATGGCTGCGGCGCCCAGTCGGCCTTCGGATAGATGTTGCCCAACAAGCCGAATAACGGCTTGCGCAACGACAGTGGCAAGCGTGAGCGCAAGCCGCTTTCCCATGCATGCAGGCGATAGCGCCGGTAGCCGGCAAAATTCTCATCGCCACCATCGCCGGAGAGCGCTACCGTGACATGCTTGCGTGCCAATTGGCATACGCGCCAAGTGGGCAGCGCGGAACTGTCGGCAAACGGTTCATCGTAGATTCCCGCCAACATATCCAGCAGGTCGTAATCTTGCGAGCTGACGCGTTCCTCGAAGTGCCTGGTGTGCAGATGCTCGGCGACTTGCCGCGCGTAGGCAGTTTCATCGAACCCGCTGTGGTCAAAGCCGATCGCGCAGGTGTTGACCGGCTCCCGGGTCGCGCGGCTCATGCTGGCAACCACTGCGCTTGAATCCACCCCGCCCGAGAGGAACGCGCCCAGTGGTACGTCGGAGACCATCTGGCCTGCCACGGCTTCATCCAGCAAACTTCGCAGCTGCGCTGCGGCCTCATCCGCGGTCACACCGGCGTCAATGGCGAACGGCACATCCCAGTATTGGCGGGCAACCGGCGTGGGTTCACCAGCACGCCAGCTCAGCCAGTGCCCTGGTGGCAGTTTGCTGATCCCGCGATAGATGCTTTTTGGATCCGGGACGTAGCCGAGCGCCAGGTAATCCTCCAGTGCCTGCGGATCGAGATTGCGCTCAACCTCGGGATGCGCCAGCAGTCCCTTCAGTTCAGACGCGAACACCAGGTCGCCGGCGCGCGTGAAACCGTAATACAGCGGCTTGATGCCGGTGTGATCGCGGGCCAGGTGGATGCGTGCCGCGCGCATGTCCCATACCGCAAAGGCGAACATGCCCCGCAACCGTGTCAGGCATGCTTCGCCCCACTGCTGCCAGGCGCGCAACAGCACTTCGGTGTCGCTGTGACTGGTGAACACCACACCTAACGCTTCCAGTTCGGCCTTGAGCAACTGAAAGTTGTACAGCTCGCCGTTGTAGATCAGCGCCAGACCGGCCGCTGCGTCCACCATCGGTTGCTGCCCGTTGCTCAGGTCGATGATCGACAGACGGCGATGGCCCAACCCGACGCCGTCGCCCAAATAGACACCAGCTTCATCCGGCCCGCGGTGAAGCTGCGCGTCGCGCATGGCCAGCAGAACCCGCTCATTGACGCGGCCGTGGTGTGACGACACGATTCCTGCCAGGCCGCACATGTCAATTCTCCTTGCGCTCGGTCAGGCTGGGCACGGTGCGTGGCGGCGCGGCGCTGGCCCGCCGACCCAGTAGCTCGTCGTACAGCGTTACATATGCAGCCACCATGGTGCTCAAACTGAATCGCGCAGTGACGCGGGCGCACGCTGCGTTGCCATGCTGGCGCCGCAGCGTTTCGTCCGTGACATAGGCGCTCAACGCCTCCGCCATGGCCTGCGGATCGCCGGCCGGCACCAGCGTACCGGTCACGCCAGTCTCAACTACCGAGGCAACTCCCCCGACGTCGGTGGCTACCACCGGAAGTCTGGCGGCCATCGCCTCCAGCAAGGTGACGGGCATGCCTTCGGCGATGGAAGACAAGGCAAACACATCGCATTCTGCCAGCAGTTCTGCCACGTCATCGCGATTGCCGAGCAGCTGCACCGTTGCGGCCAAGCCAAGCTGGGCAATCTGTCGTTCCAGTTCTTCCCGTTGCGGCCCCGCACCGACAATGATCAAGCGGCAATCGGCATGCCCGTCTCCCTCACGCAGGCGCTTGAACGCCGAGATCAAGCCTGCTTGATCCTTTACCTTGTCGAGGCGGGCAACGTTGCCGATGAGTACGGTGCCCGGAGGCGCAAAATCGCCCAGCCGTCTGCGCGGCCCGGAGTCGGCGCGCGCCACGTTGAACTTCGCGGCGTCAATGCCGTTGGCGATATACACCACCTTTGAGCGTCGAATACCCGCACGCTCCGTGAGCCAGCGCTGCAAGTCGGGAGACACCGCAACGTACCGCCCAATGAGCGGCGCCAGCCAACGCCGCAGCCGGAGGTATTTGGGTTTTTCCCCTTCCGGATCTGTCGCGTCGCGTCCGTGTTCGGCGTGAATCAGGCAGCGCACACCGGCCAGTTTCACGACGGGTGCCAGATCCAGGGTCCCGATGTTGTAAGTCTGTACCAGGTCCGGCTTCAGCGCCCGCAGTGCTCGCCAGAGTCGGAAATAGCACCACCAGTCCTTGCCCGGTTTTTTGTGAAGTGACACGCATGCGGTAACGGCATGCTCGATTTCGCCGCGCAGAACTCCGAAGCCGGTCAGCGTAATCACGGCATGCCGGTAGCGATCACAAGTCGCGTTGATCATCGATACGACGATGCGCTCCATGCCGCCGGTATCCAGCCGGTAGAGTACGTGCGCGATCAGCGGCTTGTCGTTCACGGCTGATTCCCGGGAGCGACTTGTTCACGACGGGCCCGTGGATCCGCCACGCCGGTTGCGGGAAGCGCATGCGCAAATGCACGCAGATCCACCCATGCCTGGTCGACACCGCCGCGACCAATCGGCGTTGACAACGCCCATACCGACGATCGCGATACATCCCCACGTAGCACATCCGACGCCTGCAACAACTTGGTCAGCAGCGGTGAGCGCGTACAACGGTGGTCTACGCAGTACCAGTACCACACCAGCCGCGAACCTCCCGCACCACTCAACCACAGCTCTCCGGCAGTCAGGTTCCGGTCAGCGCTATCTTTGAGCGGTTGGCTGGCGCTTCTCAGAATTTGCGCCCGCGCTGGATCGTAGAGGTTGTTGCCGTAGGTGATCAACGTATGCCCGCGACGCGGCTTGCCGGTGTAGACCGCATGAAACAACTCGATCACTGCACCGCCAGCCTCCGCTCGATAAACCGCTTTTACTTGCCCCGCAGCACCGCTAAAGCTCGGTCGCCAGTTGTCTGTCGCAGCTAGCGGCCCACTCCAACCCACGACTGCCGGTGCGGCAAGGTGCAGCTCTTCCGGCGCCGCTGGTGACGCGGCTCCTGCAGCCAATACCGGGCCGGCAATCAACAGCGCAATCACCGCTGGCCAAACCACGCTGCGCACACCGACCGGCTTGCCGTCATCGGCACGGGGATACTCGCGCACCACGATGCGATCGCGGAAAAACCAGCCGGCCAGCAACAGCAGTACCAGCACGGTACCGAAGAACTGCCAACCGAAAATCAGGTGATCCGTGCCGGTCGCGTATTCCAGCCCCCAGATCTCGCCGATCAGGATCGTGAAGTACACGCGCAGGCCGTTGGCGATGATCGGCACCACCGCGGCCAGCGTCACAAACACCACCCGCTTCCACCAGCGCTGGTACATCAAATAGGCATACAGGCACCCGAGTGCACTGCAGGCGATGAAGAATTTCACGCCGCTGCATGCATCCGCCACCATCCATACCGCCGAGGGCGTGACGATTTCCCTGCCGTTGAGCAGCACTGGTGTGCCGGTCAGCTCCAGGGCACGCACCGCAAAGTGTGCCGTGATGTCCTGCAACGGGCCCACCAGCCCATTGCCCCAGGGCACTGCAAACACCACCAGATAGCCGAGCGGAAACACCAGCGCCCACAGGGCGCGCCAGCCCCAGCAGGCCAGCACCAGCGCAGGGAACAGAGCCACCAACGCGAAATGCTGCACCAGGTTGACATCGAGCAGATGTCCGGCATACCAGGCAAACACCAATCCGGCCACCGCCATCAGGCCGCAGAGGCTTGGCGCGGGCAGGTTGGCCTTGAGTTGGTCGCGCAGATTGAATGCGACCCACAGACTCAAGGGAAAGATCAGAAATGCGTACTGGTAGGTGCCATCGTGCTCCCAGGCCCACACCAGCGATTGCACCGTCTGCCAGTAGCCGGCCAACAACACGATCACCGCGACGGCGAAAGCTGCCACGGCCAGTCGCCAGCCGGAAGCGCGCGTGAGAATGCCAACCTCGGCCGCCGCTACCCGGTTCACGAGCACGCCTCCAAGCCGGCACTGCTTGCGGCCGCCAGGGGCGTCGCGCACTGCGCGTTGCACAGCACGCTTTCATAGGTGTCCAGATTGCGCACCCAGTCATGGTGAGCCAGCACCATGGCGCGGGCCGCCGGTACCCGGGCGACTTGCGGCGCATCCAGCCAACGCAAGGCTTCTGTTGCCATGACCTCGGGCGACTCGTTGATGCAACCTTGCCGACCCGCGAAATCCTCGATGCCCTCCCAGGCTTCCGGTGTCGCCAGCACCACCTTTTCCATGGCCAACGCCTCCAGCACCTTGTTCTGGATGCCGCGGGCAATACGCAACGGTGCCGCTACGGCATGTGCGTGCGCCAGATAGGGCCGCACATCCTCCACTCGCCCCGTGACCGTAATGCCCGCGAGCTGGCCCAGCGCGCGGACCGCCGTGGTCGGCTTGCTGCCCACCAGGTAAAAGCGAGCGTCCGGTTGTCGCGCAGAAATCCGCGGCCACACTTCGCGCGCGAACCATTGCGCCGCGTGCACGTTGGCGCGGTAATCCATGGCGCCCACGAATACCACGGCCCGCTCTCCCGGCCGATAGGGATTGGCATAGACACGTTGCGGATCCCAGTACTCGCCGTCCACGCCATTGGGGATGCCGCGGATTTTGCCGGTCGCTGCCGGTACGTGCTCACGGAAAAACACCGCTTCAGCTTCCGAGACCAGCACATTGGCGTCGAATTGCGTGGCAACCGCGCGCTCGAACCTCGCCAGCCGCCGCGCTTCCCGCTGGTAAATCAGGCGCGTCAGACCGCGATTGGCCTGCGCGTATTGGCGCCATTTGTCGGAGTCCACATCCACGAAATCCATGACCCGACGCAGTTCCGGGTGCGCCATGACAAACGGCGCCACGCCGGACGAGTAGCACAAGACCAGGTCCGGTTTGCGTTCGGCCAGCAGCCGTTCGACCCAGCGCTGCATCACGCGATCGCGGTACGCCCCGACAGTAAGCGGTTCACCCTGCACCAGTGACACCAGCGCGCGCCAGCGCACCGACCAGGGTGGCAAAGGCCGAACGCAGACCTCGGCGCACAGGGCCTCGACCGGGGCGAGATACTGCCAGTCGGATGGATCGTCCACAAACGCGCCGAGATACACGCGGTAGTGTTCGGCGAGCCGCTGCAACACATGGTAGGAGCGGATCTTGTCACCCTTGCTGGGCGGCCAGGGCAGGCGGTGGCAGAGGAACAGTACCGAGCGCATGACTAACCCAGATCCCGCGCGAGCCACGGGCCCAGCGCGCAACTCACCGGCAGCGGCAGCCGTCGCCAGGCCTGGATGAACAGGCGGTACTTGCTGTTAGTCGGGCTGATGTTGGGAACCGTCTTGGCATGCACCAGGTAGTAGGCGTAGGGCAGCGGCTGGGGTTCGAAGCCCCAGTGCTTCTTGAAGTGGTATGAGCCGGTGTCCTGCTTGCTGCGGCCGAAGTCAAACAATCGCGCACCGCGCTCCACTGCACGCTGCATCACCGCCCAGTACATGAAATCGTTGGCGGCAAGATCGCGGCCGCGCGCCACGCTGCCGCCGTAGTACGGATGCACTTCATTGCGGAAGTAAAAGCTCATGACGGCCGCTACTGGCTGTCCCTGGTGGGTGACGACGGTAATCTCGCAAGCGTCGCCAAACGTCTGCTGCAGCCGCGCGTAGTAGCTGCGCGACAACACGGGTGTACCCAGATTGCGCACGCTCTCGGCGTACACCCGGTAAAACTCGGCCAGGCTGCCACCGTGGTGCGCCTGCAGTTCCAGGCCAATGCCCTTGCGCACCATCGCGCGCTGCTTGCGCGGGATGGCCTTCAGATTCTTGTCGTGGTCCGGATCAAGCGCCTTGCGGAAGCTGACATACAGATCCTTGACTGGCCAATCGGAATGGTGTGGTGCACGGTCACGCAATTCGAGATAGTCCACGCGCAACTCGTCGGCAAGGGCGGTCGCCGCCTGGGTGAGCCGTGCTTCGCTGTCCGGGTCAGTCGCCACCACGCCGCCATAGACGCAAAACGGCGTCGATATCAGCGCGTGGCCGAACAGCCGACTGCGTATCTCGGCGAGCGGCAGGACGCCGGTGATGACGCCGTTGCGCTCCGCATACAAGTAGTGGCAGCGGTGGCCAAGCACCTGCCCGATGATGGCGCGCCACGCTGCGCGGTGGAAGAACGTGGCCTGTGGCGCATCCCTGACAAAGATGTCCCAGCGTTCCTCGTCGCCACTTTCCAGACGCTTGACGGCGCAAGCGTCGGCAGGACGGCTGGCGTCCACTTGGTCAAACATGTCCCGTTTTCCCTCAGTGCGCACAGAGTTTGGCGGCCTGCAGTGCCACCACCGGGTAGTCGGCATGCGCCGGGGCGAGAAACACCCGATCCATGCGGTCGAAACGGAAATCGTCTAGCAGCCGCTCAAGGCGGGGAGCCGTGCGTGTCAGGTTGAGATAATGACGCGCCCGGTTCTTGAGCGTCACGCCGGGCACTCGTGGCTGCTGCGGATCTATTTCCCATGGATGGAAGTAGAAAACGCCGGGGGCATGCTCCCGCCGGTTGACGCGGCGCAGGCCGCGCTTGAACAGTGCATATGGCAGCAGGCGGAAATAGCCGCCGCCGCCGCAAGGCCAGTTGCGCCCCCAGCGGTGGACCGTAGTCACCGGGATTTCAAGTAGCCCAGCATGCTCGGTGAAAAACGCAAATCGCGGTGCTCCCGGCATGCCATACAGATCATGATGGATCGGCACGATGCTGGAACTGTAACGATAACCGGCCTCACGCAGGTCCTCGTGAGCCCACAGCGTGCCAGGTCCGATCGAGTAACTCGGCGCGCGGTAGCCGTATACCGCAGTGCCGACAAGGTCCTCCAGCAGACGTTTGGTGTGGGTGATGCTGTCACGGAACTCGCTGCGACTCAGGTTGGTCAGGCGCTCGTGGCCGAAACCGTGGCTGGCGATCTCATGGCCGCCAGCGCTGATGTCGCGCACCAGCGCGGGGAAGCGTTCCGCCACCCAGCCAAGCACGAAGAACGTGGCGTGCACACCATGTCGAGCGAAAAGTTCCAGTACGCGCCGTGTGTTGTCCTCGACACGGACGGGCCAGCGCGGCCAATCCTCGCGCCGGATGCATTTTTCGAAAGCGGCAACCTGGAAGTAATCCTCGACGTCCACGGTCATGGCGTTGATGACGGGCTCGGGTGGCGGCGACACCGTGTTCATTTGCGTTTCCGCCTGGAACGCCCGTGTCGGGCTGTGGCGACCACCGCGTCGTCAGTGGTAGACGCTGGCGTCGACTTGGTCTGCAGCATCCCGCGGAGCCGGATGTTTTCGTGCATCAGTTGCAACAAAACGTTGTTGCGCTGCTTGAGGTCAAGCGTGATGAGTTCGACATCGCGCCCGGAGGATGCGGCGGCAAGCGCCGGATCCCGACCCTCGGTATCCATCGCCGCTTCCAGCGTCTGCGGCACACCGGCCATCTCCTCCTGAATTTCGTCGAGTACGACGGTGAGCGCCGCCTGGTTCAGGCTGTGCAGCTCTTCGAGATAACCGTGCAACAGCAGCCGGTCCATGATGAGATTGACCTTGCGCGGGATACCGCGACTGGCCAGGTAAACCCCCGTAAAGATCCCGGGCGCGAGCTCCGGATCGTTGTTCCAGCCGACGGTGCGCAGGCGGTGCAGCGTGTACTCGCGGCATTCCTCCGGCCCCATTGGCTCAAGTTTGTGCGAGGCAATGATGCGCTGGCGCAACTGTTCCATGCGGTTGGTGACAATGGTGCGTCGCAGTTCAGCCTGGCCGATGAGGAAAACCTGCAGGAGCGCGTGACCCTTGACTTCGAAATTCGACAGAATGCGCAGCATCTCCAGTGCGGCCGGGGTGAGAGTTTGCGCCTCGTCCATTACCAGCAGTGCGTGCGAATGGCGGTCCCGCAACCTGATCAGGTGCTGCTTTATATCTTGCAGCAAGGTTTCCTTGCTGCGCTCCGCGTAAGGCAGCTCAAATGCCGACGCCACGGCCGGCAATATGTCCTCACCGTCGAGATTGGCCGAAGCGACACTGGCCTTGGCGATGTTGCGATGCGCGAGTTCTTCGAACAACTTCTGGATGAGTAGCGTCTTGCCCGTGCCGACTGCACCGGTGATCATTACGAAGCCTTCGCCCTGCTCAAGCCCGTAGAGCAGGTAAGCCATGGCGCGCTTGTGTCCCTTGCTTGGGAACAGCATCGCCGGATCCGGGGTCAACTGGAATGGTTTGCCTTGCAGCTTGTAAAACGCCTGATACATGTCGGCCTCAGAACAAATGGGTCCATTGCACGAGGATCATGTTCAAACGATAATCGTGGGCGCCAGCGATTCCGGAGTGAACGTTGCGCGAACTATTGCGCAACCGCACACTGCCGAAGTTGTTTGGGTTTACCTGATGCACGAGTTCCAGTTGTGCGTAGCGGCTATAGTTGATCTGCCCATTCCGGAATTTATACCGCTGCCAACCAATGGTTGGTGTAAGCGTGGTGAATGCGCCAATGTCGAACTGCCAGGCGGCATCCGCGTTCGCTATCTTTTCCCGGAGATTGTTCAAGGTGAAATAGGTGCGCCGCTCCTCGTATAGCGACAGGCGCAGATTACCCCTGGGCATAACGTAGGTTGCCGAGGCGGTCGCGCGCTTCATCAGATAAACCTGGCGCTCCCTGAGCGATGGAATGTAGGAAATACCGACGGGTAGTGTCGTGATCTGCCCCAGGCTTTGTCCCAGCAATTGCTGGTTGATGTCTGTAGGTTGTTCGGCATAACTCAGGGCCGTTGTCAGCAAGGCTGCGGTATGGGCCCAGGACATCTCGTAACTACGTCCGTAAAACCGGTGACCCACCAGTGCTTTCAAATGATCC
Source organism: Rhodanobacter sp. (assembly GCA_036566165.1). Classification (GTDB taxonomy): domain Bacteria; phylum Pseudomonadota; class Gammaproteobacteria; order Xanthomonadales; family Rhodanobacteraceae; genus Rhodanobacter. The sequence goes on from DATCWU010000126.1 coordinate 10,594, forward strand.
CGGGAATTGGACCAGTTGAATCCGACGTCCCAGAAACTTGCGCGCAGTTTCCGGGACGTGCCGTCTGGCAGAAATTGGTTTTCCTTGCCGACATCAGCCAGCAACTGGGTGTTGTTGGTGGCTTGCCACGAGATGCCGAGCCTTGCTGTGGCGTATTCAATGCCCCGGCCGAAGTCCGGCTCGATGCGCTGATCGGTATAGCCCAGATTCCAGCCCCAGATCTGATCCTCCGGACTTACCACGCTGAACTGTACCGCCTTGCTGGTGATATTGGGAATTCCGCTCAACTGAGTGGCGTTCTGCCCAGAGATACCATGGTCGTTGTACAGCACTCGTCCCAGGGTGTAACGCAACATCCCGGTGCCGACTTTGTCCAGGTCCTGAATCCAGTATGGGCTGAGCGTGCCCATCGCGACATTGGCCTGGTTGTTGTTCAGCAGGAATGCGCCAGACCCGGACGACAATTGGTTGTTGATGATTTCGCGATTGTATCTCGCCGCACCGTCCACGAAAAAGTGTTGGGGGAGAATCGTGAATTTGCCCTGGGCAATGAGGTAATGGGCCAATTGGTTATGCTTGGCCTTCCCTGGATATAGATAACCGGTCATCCGGTAGTGGACCAGACCCGCAAATCGCGGGCTACTGCCTGCCCACTTGAGAAATGGCTGGATTTGAGTAATCCAGCTTGTTTGTTTCGGGCTGCCCGACGGCGCCAGTGTCAGATTATCGGTATAAAGCTCACCGAGGGTGATGCCCGTGACCAATCCCGGTACGTCAACAGTTGGTTCCGGGATGGTGCCCACCGGCAGGTCTCCGCGATCTGCGGCTTGTTCGTCTTGAGCTGGATTCAGCACATTGGGTGCATCAAAACCCACGTTCTGGGCGGTAGCTCCGGTGAGCCAGCCGCCCAGGACGATCGACGACAAAACAGCGAACGTCGACGGCATGCGCATCTAGGCTTCCCCTTGCAGAGCCTTGAAATATTGACCGTAATGACGGTTGTAGTAATTCTCATCCGGGGGCAGGCGGCTCATGTTGAGAACCAGGCCGACGTATTGGGAGCCATTCAAGGTTTGCAGTGCTGCATTGACCAATTGCCGACGGGTGCAGCCCGCTGCCACCACCATGACAATTTGATCCATGTGAGAGGCCAGCACTTGGGACTCCGGGGTCAACAGTAGTGGTGAAGAGTCAAACAGCACCAGGCGTCGTCGATTGCGCCCACCAAATTCGTCAAGCACGTATTCCATGCGGCGGCTACGGAACAATTCCGCGACGAGCGGATGACGTTCCCCTGTTGGCACCACCAGCAGGTTCGGCACATCGGTGCGTAAGATGACCTCCGCCGGCGCGCGCCGTTCGTCTGCCAGTACGTCCATCAGACCGGGCTTCCCGTCGAGCCCGAAAGCGCGCGTGATGTCGGATTTCGGAATATCGCCGTCCACCAGCAGCACTTCGAAGTCTGCTTCGCGCGCCAAGCTCAGGGCGAGATTGGCTGCGGCAAAGGTCTTGCCCTCACCCGCCTCCGCGCTGGCTACCATGATGCGCTGTCCGCGGGCAGATGTTCCGGCACCTTTGCCAATCGCATTGTCCAGCAACGGCTGCTTGATGCGGCGCAGTTCGTCGGCAAGCCGGCGGTTCGCCTCGTTATCAGCGGGGAGCAAGCCCATACGCTTGAGCGCGGCTGGATCCACGTGGCATAGCGGTGCCACTTCCACCGGCTGATCCACCACGCGCGCGCGCTCCTGCAAACGCTCGACCGTTGGCGTCGTGTGCAGTGGCACCGCCTCGACCGGTGGCGATGCCGGTGACTCAACCAGCAAGGTCTTGAGTTTTTCGACGGCCTTCTCGACGATGCTCATGCGACACCCATGACGAAGAAATGCTGCACCAGACGGGCAAGATGTCCGTCGAAGGCAAATCCCAATGCCAGCACCACTGGCAGCAGGCCAGCCCCAGCGCAGAACCCCATCACGTCGCGGCGCTGTTTCTGGTGCCGTGCCGGCGACACAATCAAACTGAGGGCACCAAGCACCGGGTAATCGCCAGACTCCTGCAGACCCTTGAGACTCACGAATACCGGCGTTATTTTGTGCAGGAGATAGGCGAACCCACCACCAATCGCCACCGCCAGACCGAGCACCAGAAGTAACAGCAGCCCGCGGTTCGGATTTGCAGGTGTCAGCGGAACAACTGGTGGGTTGACTATGCGGAACTTCAGATTGTTCCCGCTTTGCGTTGCGTCTTGGGACAGCTGCGCCGTGTTTGCACGCTCCAACAATTGCTCATACTGTTTCTTGGTGACATCGTAGTTGCGCGTCAGTTGCTGCAACGTGGCTTGCACGTCGGTGATCTTGTCCGCCTGACCCTTGAGATCGGCGATTTGCTGTTTCTGCAGGGCGATTTGCGTGGCCAGCGTCTGGACGTTGACTTGCGTGGTGTACATGGATTTTTGCATCTCCTGATACACCGGGTTGTCCGAAGCCACGCTCATCATCGGGGTGCTCGCGGCATTCTTCTGCAGCGCCGCACGCTGCGCCTGGAGTTGCGCGATCATGCGTCGTGTGGAAGTCACGTCCGGATACTCATCGGTGTAACTCAGCAGCAACGTGTTGAGTCGCTGCTGGTAAGACGCAATCTGTTTGTCAAGCTCCCGGGTGCGCGGATCGATTCCCGCGGAGACGGAACCAGCCGCCATCGTGCGCATCTGCTGCTGGGTGGTCGCGCGGCCGGCGATGGTTGTGTCGTACTGCGCTTGCAAGGTCTGCAACTGCGCCTCGGCGGCCTGCAGACGCGCGTAGTAACTGCTGCCGCCCTGACCGGGGATGTAGCCGACGTTGGCCTTCTGGAAATCCGCGAGTTTCTTCTCCGCCTCGTTCAGCCGTTTGCCGTAATCCTCGACCTGTTGCTCCAGGAAACTCTGTGCCGTCGTGGTGGAGGCGGTATTCGCGCCCACAGTGTCGTTCATCAGGATCTGCAGGAACGCCTGTACCACCTTTTGCGCCATTTGCCGATCGGAGTCGGCATAACTGAGGTTGTACAGGCTCCGCGTACCGGCGTCCCTGATTTTGACGGCAGCACCCAAAGTCAACAACAGTGCATCCTTGTCCGCCGGCGTGGTTGCGCGCAACGACAAACCGGTTTTATCCGCCACTGCCTCGAGATTGGGGCGCGAGAGCAACGTGTGGGTAACGACCTGTAGCCGCTGGCGGACGTCAGGCTGTACTGCAACTCCACGCAACAGCGGATTCGTCAACGCATCGGTGTCGGCATACACCTGTGCGCTGGCTTCATACTTGTCCGGCAGGCTGAAAACCAGCAGCGCACCCACGATCATCACGCCCCACGCGACGATCAACGCACGCCAGCGATACGGCCATGCGGCGCGAATCTCCAGCAGTACATGCTGGAACAGCCCATGCAAATCGGTTGACTGTGTCTGCATTGCTCTCCTTCCCGATGTCCCCAGCGGTTGCCGTACTTGGCTCGTCGCGTCAAAACAGCGATTGGGGGATGATCAAAATATCCCCGGGTTGCATGACCACGTTGTGGTTGATTGCGCCATTCATCAGCTCACCGAGCCGCACCGGAATGGTCTGCTCATTGCCGTCGGGCAGACGTCGGATGATCTTGGCGTTGTTGCCGGCGGCAAACTTGGTGAGACCGCCAACCTCGATCATCACGTCGAGAACGCTCATGCCGCTGCGGTAAGGCACGGCCTTGGGAGTGGTCGCCTGTCCGACCACGCGTACCTGTTGGCTGTAAGCGCCCACGAAACCCTTGACGATCACAGTTACCAACGGAGCACGGATGTAGCGGCTCAGCTCCTTCTCCAGGTCAGCAGCCAGTTCGTCTGGGGTCTTGCCGGCCGCCATGATGGATTGCACCAACGGAATGGAGATACGTCCGTCCGGCCGCACCGGCACGGTGGTGCTCAAAGTGGGATTGTCGCGCACGAAGATTTCCAGCGAATCGCCGGGGCCAACGATGTAACGCTCCACCGGCGGGGTGGCCGTTGCCGGACCACTGACGACGGGTGTACTCGTGCAGCCGCCAAGCAACAGCAGGCCAGTTATCAGGATCAGCCAGAAGACACAATTTCGCGGTGACGTTTTCACTTGCTTAATCTCCGAAGTCCGAGGTTTCAGCGGGCGCCGCGCCCGAACAGTATCACTTCCACAGTCTGGAGCAGGATTGCCAAGTCGAATACGAAGTTGTGGTTTTTTACATAAAACAGGTCGAATTTCAGTTTTTCCCTGGCGTCCTCCACGGAGGACCCGTAGGAGTAGCGCAGCTGGGCCCAGCCGGTAAGCCCCGGCTTCACGCAGTGTCGCAACGCGTAGTAATGGATTTGCGAGTTGAGGTCCTGCACGAACTGCGGGCGTTCCGGACGTGGACCGATGATGCTCATGTCGCCACGCAGTACGTTCCACAACTGTGGCAGTTCGTCCAGCCGGACCTTGCGAATGAAGCGTCCGACCCGGGTCACGCGATTGTCGTTTCTGGCCGCCCAGCGCGCCACGCCGTCGCACTCCGCGTCGGTGCGCATGCTGCGGTACTTGATCATCGCAAACGGCCTGCCGTTTTCGCCGACCCGCTCCTGCCGGTACAGGATCGGCGCGCCGTGGCCCGATTCCAGGCGGATCGCCAGTGCGGTCAGGAGCATTAGCGGCCACGTCACCGTCAATATCAACAATGCGAAGGCTATGTCGAAGGCACGCTTGATGGTGCGGCGTAACGGCGAAACGTTGAAGCCATCGGAAAACACCAGCCATGACGGGTTGGTAAGATCCATGGTGATCGTGCCGGCCACGCGCTCGATGAACTCTGCGAGTTCGGTCACTGCGAGTCCACGTTGCTTGCACTCGAGTAGCGCTTCCACGTGCAGGGTACCGCGGCGATCGTCCGGAGCCACCACGATTTCGTCCACGTCGAGTCCGGCTGCCCATTTGCAAAGCGCGCCATCCGGGTGCAGCAACGATGCGCGCGGCACGTTGACGGGGTCGGCGCCGACCGGGACGTAGCCCAGGATCTTGAACCCGCGTTGGTCGGTCTTGCGGCGCATCTTGCGCACCATTTCCGCAGCGCGTTCGCCGGCTCCCAGCACGATCACGCGGCGCTTGAACAAGTCCGCGTCCACCAGGCCCAGGAACAGCACCCGCCATGCGGCCACGGCGACGTACCCGAGCGCGAGCGCGATACCCAGTGCCCCGCGGCCGAGGAACGTCACGGGGACCATGTAATACAGCACGGTCAACACTACGCCACCGAGCACGAAGGCAATGGCCTGGCGACTGAGCCGTCCGAGCCAACCGGCACGCAGATGAACCTGATACAGGCCAAGCGCCGCCATTGCCAGGATCAAAACTACCGCTACCAGTGGCGCACGCCAGCGCAGCGCTGCGTCGAACGCGACCTGGATGTCGGCGTGGCCCCAGTAGCGCAGCGCTCCGCCCATACGAACGCTACCCAGGAGCAGCCCGAACTCGACCGATACCAGTAGTAACTGCCAACCTAGTGCACGACGTCGAAACAATAGGTACATGTCGATGCCCTTTCCTTGCGTGTGGGCCAGGAGTCGCTGGTCAGTCCAGCCGCGAATGGAGCAGTCGTTATACTAAAATGTGACGCAGTTCAATCCGTGATCGACGCTCTATCCACGATGGCTGACGCTTTATCCGTATGAATTCATGCACAGAACATGTATTTATGCACAGACCGTGCCGTGATCAGTGTAAAGGACAGTGACAGAAGCGGTCCTGGCGCACCAGGCGCTGTATCTGTATGTAAATGTCCATATATCTGTTCAATGTTTCGGGCGGTGGTTACCTCACGTGTGGGGGGCCGTCGCTACCGGCCCCACCCTGATGGATCGCGATCCTGCTGGTCCGGGTTGCGCGCCTCGGCACCGCGGCCGCGACTCACCAAGCTTGTTTGTGACTGTGTCACGCGTACCGCAAGCGCCGCACGGTACAAGCATGGGAGTCAACGCCAAGTCAACGTGATGCGCGCGTCCTGCGTGAAGCAGCTGCAGCGGGATTGTTCGTGAACCGTGCCGCGCTTCGCGCCGATTGCAGGCCGCCGGCCATGGGTTCACCGCCGACACCGGAACCCGGTCAGCGACGAATACCCCCTTGGTGCCGACATCCCGGCACGGATCCAGGCTATCAAATGCGGCGGGTAGCCGGACGATGGCGACCCGTCGAAATCGCCTCGGCACGCTGGTCGCCTGTGACGCTACGGGTCAGGTCGTGACACACCGGGAGCACGGCAGCGCCATTTCCGTCAGCGCTGGCCTCCGCACCGCTTATGGCGATTTGACTTGGTCCCCCGGTCATTGGCGGCCCGCACGGCACCTTGACCGTCGGGGGCGGTGAACTCAATCACCGGGTCCGGATCCAGCCGAGATATCGCATAACGCCGACTGACAGCTGGCACTGGGGCGCAATTCTGGTGGGCAAGCGCTGGCGACGGGGAGCTACTTTGCGTGCCCGGCACCGGTACGGTCGGGCAGGAGTTCGATCTCGAACAGCCGTGGCCAGCACTTGCCGGTGACGAATAACCGGTGGTGTTCGGCGTCCCAGGCAATGCCGTTGAGCACGTCGTTTGCCGGGTCGGGCAGTTTGCCGACGTCCAGCAGCCCGCTGAGGTCGATCCAGCCGGTGAGCTGGCCGGTGGCCGGATCGATGCGGGCGATGCGGTTGCTGAGCCAGACGTTGGCATAAATCTCGCCGTCGACCCATTCCAGTTCGTTGAGATTGGTCACCGGCACACCGTCGGCCGTGACCATGAGGCTGCCGATGGTCGCCAGCGTGTCGGGGTCCAGGATGCGCAGCACGGATGAGCCGTCGCTCATGTAGATGTGTTTGTCGTTGCGCGTCAACGCCCAGCCTTCGCCCGGATAGGTGAACGTGCGTCGCAGTTTGAAACTGGCGAGGTCATGGACAAAGCCGGTCTGGGCGCGCCAGGTGAGCTGGATCAGCTGGTGCTTCCAGTCGACGATGCCTTCGCCGAAATACGGTGCTGGCACCGCATGGCGTTGCACCACTTCACCGGTTTCCAGTGCCACCTTGCGCACTGTCGACGCCCCGACTTTGCCCGTGCTCTCGTACAAATAGCCGTCCCGGTAAAACAGGCCTTCGGTGTACGCCCCGGTGTCGTGTGGATACACGTGCACGATCCGGTAGCCGTAGACCGGAACCGCTGCTTGGGCGCTGCCGCATGCCAAGCCGAGGATAAGCAACACCAAGCGCAGCAGCCGGAGCAGCCGGAGCAGCGACGGGGTGCTTTGCCGACGAATGCAGACGGGGTCACGCACGGGTTCAGCCCAACGCTCGCACACGAAAATTGCGACCTTTGATCCTGCCTGTGCGCAGCCGCTCCAGCGCCTTGTTGGCGCGCGCGCGGCTGATCGCCACGTAGGCGCGGGTGGCAAACACGTCAATCTTGCCGATGTCCGTTGCGTCCAGCCCGGCGTCGCCGGTCAGTGCCCCGAGGATGTCGCCGGGGCGCAGCTTGTCGCGCCGCCCGGCGTCGATCACCAGGGTTTTCATCGGCGCGAGGTGCAAAGTCTTGCCACGCGGTGGCGCAACTTTCAGCGGATGCCACGGCAGTGGCACACCCGTCATGGCTTCGATGTTGGCTGCCTTGGGACGCTCGCGTGGTGTGCACAGCGTGAGTGCCAGGCCGCTTTGCCCGGCGCGGCCGGTACGGCCGATGCGATGCGTGTGGGTTTCCGGGTCGTGCGCGATGTCGTAGCACACCACCAGTGGCAGGCCAATGATATCCAGCCCGCGCGCGGCCACGTCGGTCGCCACCAGCACGGCGCAACTGTGGTTCTTGAAGCGCACCAGCACTTCGTCGCGGTCGCGCTGCTCCATGTCGCCGTGCAGCGCGAGCGCGGAGAAGCCGCGGTGATCAAGCTCCTGTGCCACGGCATCCACTTCGCGGCGCATGTTGCAGAACACCAGGGCCTGACTCAGGTCGCCGTCGGTGATCCGGGTGCGACCCAGCAGCTGCGCCAGCGCGTCCAGCTTCTGCGCCGGTTCCACTTCGTGAAAGCGCTGTTCGATGGCCGGTGGCTGGCCCGCTGGCGCGTCGACGCTCACACGCACCGGATCGCGTTGCACGCGCTGGCTCACGGCGTGCATCCCGTCCGGATAGGTTGCCGAGAACAACAGCGTCTGATGGTGTTTGGCGATGCGTCCGATGATGTCGTCGATGGCTTCGGTGAAGCCCATGTCGAGCATGCGATCGGCCTCGTCCAGCACCAGCACCTTGACGCCGCCGCCATGCAGGCTGCCCTTTTTCAAATGCTCCTGCACACGACCAGGGGTGCCGACCACGATGTGCGGGTCGTGCGTGAGTGAGGCCAGTTGCGGGCCGAGCGGCATGCCGCCGCACAGTGTCAGCAGCTTCACGTTGGGGATGTTTGCGGCGAGCTTGCGGATGGCCTTGCTTACCTGATCGGCCAGCTCGCGGGTCGGACACAGCACCAGCGCCTGCAAGCGTGTCACATCCACATCGAGCGACTGCAGCAGGCTGAGCCCGAACGCTGCAGTCTTGCCGCTGCCGGTCTGTGCTTGCGCAATGACGTCGCGGCCAGCCAGCAGCGGTGGCAGGCTCTGTGCCTGGATCGGTGTCATCGTGGTGTAGCCGAGGGTTTCCAGGCTGGCGAGCAACGCCGGGTGCAGTGCAAGTGTCGAGAAGGCAGTCATCCGCGCATGATCGCACGCGCGCCGGGCCGCAGTGGTTTTGCTTGCATCCGCGCTCGCGCTCCTTGAACCTGTGCGCACTGTCGTTATTGTTGATCGCCATGGATACTGTGTGTATTGAAGACCTGCGTGTGGACACCGTGGTCGGTGCCTACGCCTGGGAGCGCCAACTGCGCCAGCCGCTGCTGATCGGGGTGCGGCTGGGTTACGACAATCGCGCGGTGACGGCGCTGGATGCGGCGCTGGATTACGCCAGCGTGGCGCAGGCCCTGCGCGAACACGTGGCCGCACGCACGGATCAATTGCTGGAAACGCTGGCGGAAAGTTGTTGTGTGCTGCTGGCCGGGCGGTTTCATCCGCGCTCGATCGAGTTGCGTATCGACAAGCCGATGGCCGCTGCTGCACTGGGCTGCGCGCGCGTTGGCGTCTGTGTGCGTCGCGATTATGCGTGAGCCCGCATTGCGCTGGCTGCTGCTGTTGGGTTCCAGCCGCGCCGATGACGCGCTGATGCGTGATGCGCTGGCGCGGCTTGACCAGTGCGGTGCGGCCAGCTTGTTGACGCCGATCCAGCGTTTTGCGGCGGATGATGGCAGCGCCCGCCAGTTTCACAACGCGCTGGCGACCTGGGACGTGACCGACACCAGCGCCGGCGCACACACGCGGATCCGGCAGATCGAACTGGCGCTTGGTCGCGACCGCACGCGCACCGATGAGGTGGCGATCGATATCGACTTGCTCGCGTGTTTTGTCGATGGGCAGTGGCACGC
>DATCWU010000133.1:0-1520 GCA_036566165.1 Rhodanobacter sp.
GGTCGCCGAAAATGTTGCCGATTTGCCGCCGCCGGTGCCCGTTGCCCTGCGCCGCGCACGTCTGGCGCGCGTGCTTGGGGTCGACGTGCCCGACGATGAAGTGCTGCGCACTTTCACGGCACTGGGCATGCACGTGGTGACCACCGATGACGGTTGGCAGGTCACCGCGCCAAGCCGCCGGTTTGACATCGAGCGCGAGGAAGACCTGATCGAGGAAGTCGCGCGGATTTTTGGCTACGACAACATCCCCACGCACGCGCCGTCGGGGGCGTTGCGGCTGGCGATCGAGCCGGAGGGTCGGTTGTCCGCGCTGGGTGTGCGCGAACAGCTTGCTGTGCGTGGCTATCACGAGGCGGTGAATCTCGCGTTCCTGGCCGGTGAGCGGCTTGCACAGTGGGGTTTCGTCGAGGGTCTCGTGCCCCTGGCCAATCCGCTGTCGGCCGATCTGGCGATCATGCGCCCGTCACTGCTGCCCGGACTGGTCGACGCGCTGGCGCACAACCGTGCGCGCCAGCAATCGCGGGTGCGTTTGTTCGAGCTCGGGCGGGTATTCGCTGCCGGGAACCCGCCGCTGGAGACCCCGACTTTGGCCATGGTGGCTTGCGGCAACGCGCGTTCCGAGCAGTGGGGCGAACCGTCGCGCGTGGTGGATTTTCACGATCTCAAAGGTGATCTGGACGCGTTGCTGGCGTGGGGTGGCGAGCCACGGCGCTGGTCCGTGGACAACGCAGCCTTGCCGGCGTGGCTGCATCCGGGACGCGGCGCGCGGGTATTGCGCGACGGCGTGGCGGTTGGTTACCTCGGCAGCATGCACCCACGGCTGGCGCATGCGCTGGGCCTGGGCGACGACATTCAGCTGCTGGAGCTGGCACTGGAACCGGCACTGGCGCGCCGTCTGCCGCGTGCGCGCCCCGTGGCGCGGTTTCCGTCGGTGCGGCGAGATCTGGCATTTGATCTGCCCGAGGAGATCCGCTGGTCGCAGGTGGAGCAGGTGGTCCGCGCCGCGCTGGGTACGCAACTTGCAACTATGCTGCTGTTTGACCGCTACAGTGGCAAAGGTGTGGATCCCGGTCGAAAAAGTCTGGCCATGGGCTTGATTTTGCAGGACGCTTCACGCACGCTTACCGATGACGACGCGGATCGTTGCGTACGCGAAGCGATTGCTGCGTTGGAGCAAACATGCAAGGCAAAGTTGCGAGGGTGAAATGGCGCTGACCAAGGCGGAGATGGCCGAGCGACTTTTCATCGAAGTAGGCCTGAACAAGCGTGAAGCCAAGGAATTCGTGGATGCCTATTTCGAGGTGATCCGCGAAGCACTTGAGAGCGGCGAGCAGGTGAAGCTTTCCGGTTTCGGCAATTTCGATCTGCGACTGAAGAACCAGCGGCCTGGGCGCAATCCCAAGACCGGCGAGGAGATTCCCATCTCCGCACGACGCGTGGTCACGTTCCGCCCGGGACAGAAACTCAAGGTGAGAGTCGAAGGATATGCTGGATCAGGGGAATAACACCGAACTGCCGCC
>DATCWU010000148.1:0-3140 GCA_036566165.1 Rhodanobacter sp.
GGCGGCGAGGTCGCGAATCGCGAACAGCCCGCTGTCGCCGCTGATCGGCCGCGAGCCCTCGCGCAGCAGCTTCATGCCGTTGTAGTCCATCGGGTTGTGGCTGGCGGTGACCATCACCCCGCCGGCCGCGCCGAGATGGTCGGTCTGGAAATACACCTCCTCGGTGCCGCCCATGCCAATGTCGATCACCTCGCGTCCGGCCGCATGGAAGCCATCGGCCAGCGCCGCTTGCAGCGCCGGGCTGCTCAGACGCACGTCGCGACCAAGCACGACCGGGCCCGACCCCAGTTGTCCCGCCATCGCCAGGCCGATCTTGCGCGCCAGCGTCTCGTCAAGTTCATCGGGCACGCGGCCACGGATGTCGTAGGCCTTGAAGCAAGGTAGTGGAGTCATGCAGCGCGCTCGATGGTGATGGTCAAACGTGGATTGTACTCACGGGCGTGTGCCTCGCCCGCGCAGTGCAAGTTGCCCCCCATTGGCGAGTGAACCGGACGGGTTGCCGCATTCTTGCGGGCTCAATGAAACATCAGGTTGATCGCGATCAGGGTGACGACCAGGATCAATCCGGTCAGCGGCAGACCCACGCGCAGGAAGTCGTTGCTTTTGTACCCACCCGGGCCGGTGACCATCATCAGCGCCGGGTGGCCGGAGCTGAGCAGGAACGTGTTGGAGGACGACACGGCCACGATCAAGGCATAGGCCGACGGGTTGCCGCCAGTGGCCACGGCCACGCTGATCGCTACCGGCACCATCATCACCGTGGCGCCGACGTTGGACATCACCTGCGAGAACAGCAGCGTGAGTATGGCCAATACCAGTTGCAGGATGTAGGGCGAGAAGCCGCCGAAAATATGCACCACCTGTTGCGCGAGCCAGGCGGCGGTGCCGGTGGAATCCATCGACCAGCCCAGTGGGATCAGACAGGCGATGACGAATACGGTCTTCCAGTTGATCGCCTTGTACGCTTCGTCCATGTCCAGCACGCCGGACAGCAACATGGCGATGGCCCCGGTCATCATCGCCACGGACAAGTCGAGCCCGGTGAACAGGGCCAGCCCCTGCGCCATCAGGAAAAAGCCGACCGCCTGCCAGATCTTGGTTGGTCGCTGCACGTCCTTGGGGATGTCGGTGACAACGACCAGGTCCTTGTCTTCGGCCGCCAGGGTCAGGTCGCGCCAGTTGCTGTGCAGCACCACCGTATCGCCGGCGCGCAAGCTGATCGCGCGCACGTCGTCGTGAAGTACCTGCTCGCCGCGATTCACCGCCAGCACGGAAATGCCGAAACGCTTGCGCAGCCGCAACTCGCCAATCGTGTGCTTGATGAAGCGCGACACCGGCGGGATCACCACCTCGGAAATGCCGGCGCGCGTGGGGTTGAACAACTCGCCAAGCTGGTGCATGCGCGTGGACAACCGGCACAGCTGGTTGTTCGCAAACCGGTTGAGTTGTTCGCGTGGACCCAGTACGCCCAGCACCGAACCGACCCAGATCACGTGATCGGCCGGCGGCGCCATGCGCGCCTCGTTGCCGCTCTTGATCGCCAGGATCAGTGGCGGTTCGTGCAGTTGTTCCACTTCGCCAATGCTCATGCCCACCAGCGGGCTTTCCGCGGTGACAGTGAGTTCGGCGGTCTCGCCAACGATGCCGTAGGTTTCGGCGAAATAGCTCTCGGTGCGCCCCGGCGTCACCTTCAGCCGCTGATCCTCGTGGCCCGGCAACAGCTTGGCGCCAAACAGGTAGAAATACAGCACGCCCACGGCGCCCAGCGCCAGGCCGATCGGTGTCACGCTGAACAAGCCGAACTTGGGGATGGTGTGCGCGCCAGGCAGCAAGTTGGCGTTGGCGCTGGCGATCAGATCATTCAGCACGATCAGTGCCGAGTTGGCGATCAGCGTGGTGTTGGTCGCCGCCAAAATACAAAACGCCATTGGCAACAACAGGCGCGAGAGCGGCACGCCGGTGCGCGCGGACAAGCGGCTGCTGATTGGGATCATCAGCGCTGCCAGCGCCTGGCTGGGGATGACCGCACTGAACATGCTGGCGACCACGTTGATCACCACGCCCAGGCGTGACTCCACCCCGTGCGCCAGGCGCACGACAAACTGGGCGGTGATATTGAGTACGCCGGCGCGATCCAGGCCTTCGCCCATGATCATGATCGCGATGATCGCAATCACCGCAGTACCGGAGAAGCCGTTGAACACGCGCTCGGGCGGAATCAGCCCGGTCAGCCCGATGGTGATCACCACCAGCAGCGCCACCATGTCCGCGCGAATCCACTCCAGCACCAGCATCAACGTGGTGAAGGCCAGCAGGCCAAGCACCAGGATCATGTCCGGGGTGAGCGCAAGTGCCACTAGCATGCGTCCCGCAAGGGCCGATGACGACAATGGATGCAAAGGAGCAGTGGAAGCTTCACGCTGCGTCGATTCGTCCCTGGGTGGATGGTTCAAGTATAGGCGGCTGCGCGCGCCGGCTGGTGAATCGCAGCCGCGTGGTGGCACCGGCTTTCGGCGGGGCGGGTTTTCGGTGGGACCGGTTTTTCGCGCCGCAGGGAAGTCGCTACCACCCGGTCACAATCTATCGCTCTATCGCGACGCCGAGATATATACTCGCCAATACCGCGACAGGAGCCCGGCGATGCCCACCATCAGCTTCGAGTTTTTTCCGCCCAAGACCGACGAACAGCGCGCGCAACTGGATCGTGCCGCGCAAGCGCTCAAGGTGCATCAGCCCGAGTACGCGTCGGTGACGTTTGGTGCTGGTGGTTCCACCTTGAGTTACACCAGCGACACCGCGCAGCGCCTGTACACCACGCATGGGATGCCGGTGGCCCCCCATCTGTCGTGCGCCGGCGGCACGCGTGCGGAATTGGCTGTGCTGCTCGACTGCTACAAGGCTGCAGGCTATCGACGGATCATCGCGCTGCGCGGCGATCTGCCCTCGGGCATGGCCTCGACCGGGGACTTTCGCTACGCCGCCGAGTTGGTGGCCTTCATCCGCGAGCGCACCGGCGATCACTTCCACATTGAAGTGGCCGCCTATCCCGAGATCCATCCGCAGGCAGAGAATGCCTTGCGCGACCTGCAGCATTTCAAGGCCAAGATCGACGCGGGTGCCGACGGCGCCATCACCCAGTA